>JBNJEE010000091.1:0-10307 GCA_051745525.1 Methanobacteriota archaeon
CTGCGGCAATTCGTTAAGCTTGAGCGAACGCAACACCCGCCCTACCGGCAGGCGGCGACCGCGGTCCGCCCCGCGGGCAGCACCTCGACCGGGACCGACCGGTCCAGCCGCGGCGACTCCTTCGAGGGGTCGGCGACAACGAGGAAGCGGCCCGCCGCGGCGTCGACGAGCTTCTCGCGGGCGTGGGCCGCGCCGCCGCCCTTTATTAATGCGCCGCCGGAGACGCGGGAATCAGCCTCCCCGCTCCCGGTCGCGACCTGATCTGCGCCGTCGATAGCGAGGTCGATCCCCGGGGCATCCGGGCCGACCGCCTCGGGGAGGTCGAGGCACGGAATCGCCGCCTCGACCGCGAGTTCGCGGCTCGCGAACGAGGTGGGAACCCCTCGAATATCGAGGCCGGCGTCGACCCGGTCGCCGAGCCGCCGGATCGCGTGCGCCGCCGTCGACCCCGTACCAAGCCCGACCACGTCGCCGTCGGTCACCGCCGCGGCCGCCGACTCGCCCGCGCGTCGCTTCATCGCGTCGCTCCCACCGCTCGTCTTCATGGAGCCGACTGCGTGCGGGGGCGTTGAAAAGGCGTCGGGGCTCGGAGCGGGGACAGCGAATCGGGAGCGGGGTCGACAGATGTCACCGTCACTCCAGTCGGTCTAACACCGCCTCGGCGTCGTACGCGAGCGAGAGCTCGCGGGAGCGGCCGCGGCCGTCGACGTCGGCGTACTCCGCGTCGATCACGCCGAGCTGGTCGAGCTTGTTGATGATCTCCGAGTAGCGGGTGTAGCCGAGGTCGGTCTCGTCGTTGAACGCGTCGTACACCGCCCCTGCGCGCTCACCGTCGTGTTCCGCGAGGACGCGGACGAGGTCGCGCTCGGACTCCGAGAGGCCGCGGAGCGACCGCGAGAGGTGGACGTGCTTCGACTTGTCGTACGCCTCCTCGACGTCTTCCTCCGAGATCGTCTTCGAGGCGCGCATCTCGGCGTTGAGCCCGGCCCGGCGCAAGAGGTCGATCCCGACTCGGAGGTCGCCGCTGTCGGCGGTGCGGTCGGCGACGCGCTCCAGCTCCGCCTCGCCGATCACGCCTTCGTGGAAGCCGCGCTTGGCGCGCTCGGCGAGGATGTCGTATATCTCGGTCGCGTCGTAGACGGGGAAGTACACCTCTTCCGGGCGGAAGACGGACTGGACCCGGGTGTCGAGGTCGTCAATCACGTCGAGGCCGAGGTCGGAGGAGACGACGATGACGCCGATCTTCGCGCCGGAGTGGGCCTCGTGGGCGCGGAGGAGCGAGTAGAGCGTGTCGGACGCCTCGTTCTCGTAGAAGAGGTAGTTCACGTCGTCCAAGGCGACGACCAGGACCTCGTCCTCCTCGACGAGCCGGTCAGTTATCTGCCCGAACAGCTTCTTGAAGGAGATGCCAGAGGAGGGGGGTTCGTACTCGAAGATACCCTCGAACAGCCGGGAGAACACCGCGTAGCGCGTCGAGTCGACCTGGCAGTTGACGCGCACCGTCCGCACCTCGGTCCGGGCGCCCAGTTCGCCGAACAGCTTCTGGACCGCGGTGGTCTTGCCGGTGCCGGGCGGGCCGCGGACCATCGTGTTGAGCGGGCGGGAGCCGCGGACCGCGGGTCGAAGCGCGTATTTTAGGTTCTCCAGCTGGCTCTCGCGGTGGCGGAACGTCTCGGGGACGTGGTCAATCTCGAACACCGACTCGTCGCGGAACACGGACTCGTCCCACGAGAGCATGTCCCCGGCGTCCCCGGTCATGCGAGTACCACGAGAGGCCGCGCACTTAACCGTTGCCCGGTGCCGGAGCGGAACTGAAACTTGTCGCGCGAGCGCTCGACCGGAGGGATTCCACCGATCAGTCGTTCACTCTCGGTCCGGCCGGATCTCGGTCTCAGCCGACCGGATCTCGCTCGCGTCCCCGCGACGCAACACCAGCACGTGGCGCGTCAGCGACCGGTGGACCCGGCGCTCGAACGCCGCGTCGACCGTCCAGCCGGCCTCGCGGGCGGGGGCGCGCCAGTCGCGGTCCGCGACGATCACCGCGCGCGGCGCGACCCGGGCCGCCTCGGCGAGCGCGCCCGCGACGAGGTCCGCGAGCTCGTGGCGCGCGATCTTCGACTGTCGGCCGTAGGGGGCGTCGAACGCGACGCCGTCCACGGCGTCGTCCGGGAGGGGGAGCGCGGTCGCGTCGCCGCGTGCGACGTGCCACTCCGGGGAGCGGTCGGCGCCGTCGCCGTCCAGGTACTCGCGGAAGTTCTGCCGCGCGCCGCGGACCATCTTCGCCTGCGCGTCGCAGGCGACGGCGTCGGCGCCGACGAGGCCGGCTTCCAGGGGGAGCCCGCCGGTGCCGCACATCGGGTCCAGCAGGGTGCGCCCGGGGGCCGCGCCCGCGAGGTTGGCGTAGGCGCGGGCGTCCGCCGGCGCCATGCTCCCCGGCTGGAAGAAGGGGCGGTCGGTGGGGTCGGGCGCGAAGTCGCGAGCCGCCTCGGCTGCGGCCCAGCCGAGCGCGCACAGGTCCGCGTCGCCGCCGTCCGCGCCGGCAACCGCGTCGTGTTCGGCGCGCGGGCCGGCCGAAAAGAGCGCGCGGAGGACGTGGTCGGGGTCGTCGAGGTCGACGTCGAACCCGCGGTCGACGAGGACGCCGCCGAGCGCGCGCTCGGCCGCCGCCGTCGAGACGCCCGCCGTGGCCCGGACGTCGCGGGCGCGGACCGCGACGCTCCCAGAGCGGTCGAGCGACGCGGCCCACAGCGCGGCGGCCGCGGCGTCGACGTCGGCGTCCGTCAGCGCGATCCCCTCGTGGGCGGCGCGGGTGTACGCGAGCCGGCGGACGCGGGCGGGGTCGATCCCGCCGGTGCGCGCGACTCCCGGCGCGAGGAGGTCGACGCCGGTCGCGGCCGTCGCTGCCTCGCGGGCCGCGAAGGCATCGGTCTCGCCGGCGAGTTCGAGCCAGTACACGCCGCCCGCTCCGCGCGGCGGCGTCAATAGCGTGGCGGTTCCGACCAGCCACCTTTTTACGCCGCTCGGGCGAGAATAGAGGTAATGACGGCCGACCCGAAGGAGACGATCACCGTAGAGAACGTCGTCGCTTCCACGGGGATCGGACAGGAGCTCGATCTCCAGAGCGTCGCGATGGACCTCGAAGGCGCCGACTACGACCCCGAGCAGTTCCCCGGACTCGTCTACCGCACCACGGACCCGAAGTCGGCCGCGCTGATCTTCCGCTCGGGGAAGATCGTCTGTACCGGCGCGAACTCGATCGAGGCGGTCCACGAGAGCCTCGACATCGTCTTCGAGGAGCTCCGCGCGCTCCAGATCCCGATCGAGGACCCCGAGGTCACGGTCCAGAACATCGTCACCTCGGCCGACCTCGGCGAGAGCCTGAACCTGAACGCGATCGCGATCGGCCTCGGCTTAGAGCACATCGAGTACGAGCCGGAGCAGTTCCCCGGCCTCGTCTACCGGCTCGACGAGCCGGAGGTCGTCGCCCTGCTGTTCGGGAGCGGCAAGGTCGTCGTCACTGGCGGCACGAGCCCCGAGGACGCCGCGGCGGCCGTCGACGTGATCGTCGAGGAGCTGAACGGGCTCGGACTGCTGGACTAACGCGACGGACCGGCGGCTGCCAGCTGGGCTGACCCCGCGGATCGGAGACCGGGACGCCCGTTCGACGCGGGCGCGTTCCGCGACCACTTTTACCCCTCGTCCCGTAGCCCGACCATGCTCTTACAGACGGTGACGCCGGTCTCCGTGCTCGGGACGACCGTCCTGTTGGCGCTGTTCCTCTCTCTCACCGCGCACGTCGCCGCCCGGAACGTCCTCGGCGACGTCGACCCGCGGCGCGCCCTCTACGTCGGGCCGCTGCCCGCGGTCATCAGCGTCGTCGGGAACGCGTTCGAACTCCCCGCGGCGCTCATCCTCCTCGCCGCGCTCCTCGTCGACGGGACGATGTTCTGGTGGAGCTACGAGCAGCCGCGGCGGGCCGTGATCGTGATGACGCTGATCCACGCCGTGGTCACGACGCTGCTCAGCGGGCTCCTGCTCGTGGTCTCTATCCTGCTCGCGTCGATGCCGGGGTAGGGAACGAGCACGGGAGTAGGATCGGGAAAGCGAGCGCCGACCAGCGGAGACAGCCCTGTCGGGCCCGAGCGCGTCACGGCGACGGCGGCGGCCCGTCGTACGCGTCGTGGTCCTGATAGAAGTTCAACGTCGCGAACTTCAGCTTCTCGGGGTCGACGTCGAGCAGCTCCTCGCGCTCCTCCGGCGGGAACGCGGAGCGGACCGAGTACTTCCCCATGTCGGCGGTCGTGTAGCGGCGGTCCGCGAGGATCCGGACGCCGAAGTCGTCTGGACCGCGGATCACCCGGCCGAGCGCCTGTCGCGTCTTGCGAATCGTCGGGATCTCGACCGCGTACGTCCACCCCGGGTCGCGGGAGCGGTCGCGGTCCGCAAACGCCCGGTCGTAGGCGTCCTGAACCGCCTCGGTGCGGTCCGAGAGGTGCGGGTACGGGACGCCCACGACGACGACCGTGCGGGCGTCGTCGCCGTCGAAGCTCACCCCCTCGCCGAGCGTCCCCCACAGCGAGGTGAACAGCGCGGCGTCGTCGCTCTCGACGAACTCGCTGCGGAGCCGCTCCTCGTCTACGCCCGGGCCGTCGAGGTGGATCCGGCCGAGGTCGTCCGGAGCCCCGGAATCGGAGCCGCGACCGTCTCCCCCGCTCCCGCAGGTGAGCCGCTCGTGGTAGCGCTCGGCCTCCGCGTACGAGGGGAAGAAGGCGAGCGTGTTGCCGGGGGTAAACCGGATCGCGTCGCGGAGCAGCGACGACACGGCCTCCTGGGTCTCCGGGTCGTTGCGATCAGAGGCGAAGAGCGGGGGCACGTCGGCCGCGAACGTCCGGCGGTTCGCCTCGGGGTAGCCCATCTCGTAGGCCATCGACGCGACGTCTTCGAGCCCCAGCACGTCCTCGGTCACGTCGAACGGGCGCAGCGTCGCGCTCATCAGGACGGAGGCGGCCACCTCGTCGAACAGTTCGCTGGTGACGCTCCGCGGGATACAGGTGTACAGCTCCGCCCGGCCGTACACCTCGTCCGTACCCGCGTCGCGCCGGACGGAGACCACCGGGTACTGGCCGAACTCTGCCCCCTCGTCCATCCACGTCGCGACGAACCGGGCGGCCGCGAGCGTCTGCGACTCCGACCGGGTCGTCGACTCCCCGTCGCGGTAGCGGCGCTCGTACTCCTCGTCTATCGCCTGCCCGAACTGGACGGCGAGCTCGGTCTCCGTGTCGATCCCCTTCCCCTCGTAGTTGCGGAGGAACGCCAGCGTGAGGTCGTCGCGGCGGTCGTCGTTGGCGATCGAGACGTCCTCCCAGCTCTCGTCGACCCCGCCGAAGCCGATCGCGTCCTCGTACGTCTCGGCGAGCGCGTCGCGGAACGCGCGGACGACGTTCTCGGCGGGCTCCGCGCGGGAGTCGTCGCTGTCGGCCAGCTCGTCGAGCGCGGCGTCGAGGGTGTTCTCGGTCAGCGTCCGGGTCGCGTGGTCGCGCGCGGCGTCCTCGATGTTGTGCGCCTCGTCGAAGACGGTGAGTATCTCGCTCGGGTCGCGGTCGATCCACCGGAAGAACTGCTCTCGGATGTTCGGATCGAGCAGGTGGTGGTAGTTACAGACGACGAGGTCGACGCCCTCCATCCCCTCCTTCAGCAGCTCGTAGCCGCACAGGTCGCGCTCGTCCGCGTACGCGTACACGTCTTCGGGAGTGCGGACGTCCTCGAAGAGCCACCCGAAGAACTCGTCCGTGTCGCGGGTGAGGTTGTTGCGGTAGTGCTCGCAGACGTTGGCGGCGTCGTACTCGTCGATCTCGGCCTCCAGCTCGTCGAGATCCGCCATGACCGCCTCGCGGGCCTCGGCGGCACCCGCGTCGCCCTCGCGGCTCTCGGCCAACAGCTCGCGCTGGCGCGACTCCAGTTCGCGGACCTCGCTCTCGGTCTCGACCATCTCGCGGGTGGTGTCCCGGAGGGTCTGACACTCCTGGTAGTCGACGTCGATGTGGCACATCGACGATTTTCCCTTAAATACGACCGCACGGATCGGCTCCTCGCGTGTGATCGCGCGGGCGTCCTCGACGAACTGCCGCATCTGCTGGTGGACGTTAGTCGTGATGACGACCGTGCGGTCGTACTCGCGGGCGTGTTCGAGCGCGGGCACGAGCGCGGAAAGGGTCTTCCCCGTCCCGGGCGCACCCTCGAACAGCACGTCCTGCCCCCGGTCTAACGCGTTGGCGACCCTGTCCATCGCCTCGCGCTGGTTCGGGTAGGGCTCCTCGTACGGGAAGAACCGCAGGTGCGGCGACTCTGACACGGGATGGGGTTCGGCGCCACCGGCCAAAAGAAGTCGGGTGGCGGAGCGGAAGTGGTTCGCGCCACGAGGACGGCGGTGATTGGCGTCGGGGAAACCGGCGGACGCCCGCGACGCACCCGCCTTTTTAAGAACGCGCGGCAAGCATCGGGAGACGAATGTTTGACGAGATCCTCGAGAAGTTCGAGGGGTCACCCAGCCAACAGGCCGTCATCCGGCTGTTCTTGGAGCGCGGCTTCTCCGTCAACGAGGAGGGTCGGGTCGTCTCCGGCGGGATCGAGATCCCGTACACCGGCATCGCGCGAGAGCTCGACGTCGACCGGCGCGTCGTGGACTCGACGACGGACGCCATCCTGGCCGACCCCGAGCTGAAGCGTATCTTCACCAACATCTCGTCGATCCCGAGCCTGATGGACCTCGCGCCGGTGTTAGACCTCACGGTGCTCACCATCGAGGTCGCGGCCGCCGGCGAGGCCGGGATCGTCGCCGAGGTGACCGAGATACTGGCCGACCGCGGCGTCTCGATCCGACAGGTGTTGAGCGAGGACCCCGAGTTCACCGACGACCCGAAGCTGTACGTGATCACCGACGCCGACCTGTCGGGCGACCTGCTCGTGGAGATCCGCGAGCTCGAATACGTCCGCCGCGTCGGCTTCTGAGGCCCCGGCGGCCGACCTGCGGCCCCGTCGCGGCGGCGGCCCGCAGATCAGTTTCACCGTGCGGTCTGGCCGCCGGTTCGGACGAGCCCTTCGAAGTGAGAGCGAACCGCGACCGAGCGGCGGCGCGGCCCGATTTTCACTTTCAGTGGGGTGTAAACCAGTCTTTATACCGGATGGCGAACAAGCCACTGGTACATGCCTGAAGACGAACTCGAGGACCTCCCCGGTGTCGGTCCGGCGACCGCGGACAAGCTCGTGGAGAACGGATTCGAGAGCTACCAGTCGATTGCGGTCGCGAGCCCCGGCGAGATGTCGAACACCGCCGACATCGGCGAGTCGTCCGCCAGCGACATCATCAACGCCGCCCGCGAGGCCGCCGACGTCGGCGGCTTCGAGACCGGCGCGACCGTCCTCGAACGCCGCCAGGAGATCGGCAAGCTCTCCTGGCAGATCGACGAGGTCGACGACTTACTCGGCGGCGGCATCGAGACCCAGTCGATCACGGAAGTGTACGGCGAGTTCGGCTCCGGGAAGTCGCAGGTCACCCACCAGATGGCGGTCAACGTCCAGCTGGAGCCGGAAAACGGCGGGCTCGACGGCGGCTGTATCTTCGTCGACTCTGAGGACACGTTCCGCCCGGAGCGGATCGACGACATGGTCCGCGGGCTCGACGACGAGATCCTCGCCGACGAGATGGAGCGACGCGAGATCGAGGGCACCCCGAGCGACGAAGAGGCGATGGAGGAGCTGATCGAGGCCTTCTTGGACCAGATCCACGTGGCGAAGGCGTTCAACTCCAACCACCAGATCCTGCTGGCCGAGAAGGCCAAAGAGCTCGCCGGCGAACACGAGGAGAGCGAGTGGCCGATCCGGATCGTCTGCGTCGACTCCTTGACCGCCCACTTCCGCGCCGAGTACGTCGGTCGGGGCGAACTGGCCGAGCGCCAGCAGAAGCTCAACAAGCACCTCCACGACCTGATGCGGATCGGCGACCTGTTCAACACCGCCATCCTCGTCACCAACCAGGTCGCCTCCAACCCCGACTCCTACTTCGGCGACCCGACGCAGGCGATCGGCGGCAACATTCTCGGGCACGCCTCCACCTTCCGGATCTACCTCCGCAAGTCGAAGGGCGACAAGCGGATCGTCCGGCTCGTCGACGCGCCGAACCTCGCCGACGGCGAGGCCGTGATGCGCGTACAGGGCGAGGGGCTGAAGCCGGAGTAGCCGGTTCCGCCCCGCCACTCCCCCGGACTGTCCGGCGATCCGGACGCGAACGAGCGCTTCGACTACCGAACCCGCATCTGAATCGCGGATGTGGTTGACAAACGTATACTTTCTCGTTAGGCCCCGAAACCGCTGTTATCGCTCTTCTCGTGCCGTGCCGCCGGAACCGACCGCAAATCCCCCGGCAAAAATCGCCCGAACGGTCCGCGCCCGGCGTCTAGCGGCGCGAAAACGGTCGGTTCGGGACGTACTGACAACTGTGTTACAAAACGTCCGTCCGATTCGATCGCAAGGATTGCGGAAACTCCGACGAGAATATGTCCTTATACACCATCGATTAGTCCTCATATTTGACAGCCGCCGTAGTATCAATGATATTTTTTGTGAAACTCAACTCGAACGTTTATATATTCCTGTTGCCCGTTGTCGGAACGTGATTCAGCACATGAACACGAACGAAACGCGTTGTTCAAAGGACGTATGTTCAGTTGAGGTGGTCGTCGCGTGACGACCGGCGTACTCGCGACGGTCGATCCGAGCACGTTCGCGTCCGCGATGAACGGGACGTGGATCCTCATGGTGACGTTCCTGATCTTTTTCATGCACGCGGGCTTCGCCATGCTCGAAGCCGGGCAGGTCCGCTCGAAGAACGTCGCCAACCAGCTGACGAAGAACCTCCTGACGTGGAGCGTCGGCGTGACGGTGTTCTTCCTGATCGGCACGGCGTTCACCAGCGTGATGAGCGGCTCCGGTGGGCCCGTCTCCGCCGCCGGGACGCTGTTCTCCGGCGGCGAACTCGCCGTCGACGCCGGCGCCGTCGGCCCGTACGTCAACTGGCTCTACGGCGCCGTGTTCGCCATGACGGCCGCGACAATCGTGTCCGGCGCGGTTGCCGGCCGCGCGAAGCTCCGCGCGTACGTCACGTACACGTTCCTTCTCGCCGCGGTCATCTACCCGATGGTCATTGCGTTCACCTGGTCGGCGTCGGGCGACGGGCTCGTCGCGCAGCTGACCGGGACCGCGTTCCACGACTTCGCGGGCGGCATGATCGTCCACGGCATGGGCGGCATCGCCGGGCTCACCGCGGCCGCCGTTCTCGGTCCGCGGATGGACCGCTACGCCGAGGACGGCTCGACGAACGTCATTCCCGGTCACTCGCTCACCTTCGCCGTCCTCGGGACGCTCATCCTCGCGTTCGGCTGGTACGGCTTCAACGTCGGGACGGCCTCCGTGGTCAGCGGCGGCGTGTTCAACACGCTCACCGTCAACCTCGTCGCGATGGGGACGACCATCGCGATGGCGGCCGGCGGGATCGGCGCCGCGCTCGTCGTGTGGCTGAAGACCGGTAAGGTCGACACGCTGTACGTCGCTAACGGCCTGCTTGCCGGCCTCGTCGGTATCACCGCGATTCCGGACACCACGGCGTGGTGGGGCGCGCTGATCGTCGGCGGCCTCGCCGGCGCGCAGCTCCCGATCGTCTTCGAGTTCGTCTCGGACACGCTCAAGATCGACGACGTCTGCGCGGTGTTCCCGGTCCACGGCAGCGCGGGCGTCCTGGGGACGCTGCTGTTCCCGTTCGTCGCCGCTCCGGGCAGCCTCAGTAGCAGCATCGGCGCGCACTTCATCGCCCAGCTGACCGGCGTCGTCATCATCGGCGGCTGGACGCTCACCGCGACCGCGGCCGTCTGGTACGTCCTCAAGCTGAGCGGCGAGGCGCGCGTCACGGCGGAACACGAACAGGAGGGCCTCGACATCTCCGAGCACGGCGTCGAGACCTACCCCGAGTTCGGCGGCGACCGCGTCGCGACCGACGGCGGTCCGTCCGTCATCGACACCACCGAGGACTCCCCGCGCGCCGACGGCGGCGAGGAGCCCGGCTCACAGATTAAGATGGTCACGGCGGTCGTCCGCCCCGACAAGCTCGGCGCAATCAAGCAGGCGCTCGCGGAGATCAACGCGCCCTCGCTCACCGTGACGAACGTCTCCGGCCGCGGCAGCCAGCCCGCGAAGAAGGGCCAGTGGCGCGGCGAGGAGTTCACCGTCGACCTCCACCAGAAGGTGAAAGTCGAGGT
>JBNJEE010000092.1:0-10161 GCA_051745525.1 Methanobacteriota archaeon
TCCGCCGCGACCCGCGAAGCGTCACCGTTTATTCGCTCCCCCGCGTCTCCCCGACGATGAGCGTTCCCTGCGTCGCCGTCGACCGCGAGCGCGGCGAGACCGTCCGGAGCCGGCTCGCCGACGCCGACGCCCTGGACGGCGACCACCGGATCGCGGTCGAGGGCGACACGATCTACATCCCCGTAGCCGGTCGCGACCGGGTGCCCGCCGACCTCGCGGACCGGCTCGTCGAGCGCGACGCGGAAGCGCGGGACCGCCCGACGACGCCCGCGGAGATCCTCGGGTACGAGCCCTCGCTCGAGCGACTGGGCGACATCGTCATCGTCGACGAGGCCGACGACGAGCGCGCCCGCGAGATCGCCGACGCCGTGATGGCCTCCGACATCCCCTGCGAGACGGTCCTCAACCGCGCGTCGCCGATCGAGGGCGAGCTGCGAGTCCGCCGGTGGGACGTGCTGGCCGGGAACGGCACGGAGACGGTCCACCGCGAGTACGGCCACGAGTTCGCGCTCGACGTCGCCGCGGTGTACTTCTCGCCGCGGCTCGCGACCGAGCGCCACCGCGTGGTCGAGCAGGTCGAGGCCGGCGAGTCGGCGGTCGACATGTTCGCCGGCGTGGGGCCGTACGCGGTGCCCATGGCGTCCCGCGGCGCGGAGGTAGTCGCCTGCGACCTTAACGAGCGCGCGGTCGAGTACCTCCGCGAGAACGCCGCGCGAAACGGGGTCGCAGAGGGGGTAACCACGGTCGCGGGCGACGTGCGGGAGATCGCCGACGAGTACGCCGACACGGCCGACCGGCTCGTGATGAACCTCCCGCACTCCGCGGACGAGTTCCTCGACACGGCGGTCGCGCTCGCCGGGGACGACTGCGCCGTCCACTACTACGACATCCAACACGAGGACGACCCGTTCGGCCCGGGGCGCCGCGCGATCGAGGCGGCGGCGGGCGACGCCTACGCGGTCGACGTCGAGACCGAGCGCGTCGTCAGGTCGTACGCCCCCCACGAGTACAACGTCTGTCTCGACGTCCGCCTGACGCGCGACGACGACTGACCTGGTCGCGACGCGCCGCCCCGGAACAGCGGCACGACACGTCAGGGCGTCCGTTTATCAGTGTTACTTACTAACATACACCCGTATGAGCGACGCCGCAGACTCCGAGGAGCGCATCGACGAGACGACCACCTGGCCGGAGCTGGCGATCGGGCTGTACGACCGACTGACCGGCCGGAACGCAGAGATCCACTACCAGTTCGAAGAGATGACCGTCGAGGTGCCGAGCGGCACGGGCGACGACGCAGAACACGCCGAGTGGCGCGTCGACGGCGGCGTTCGGGTCACGACGCGTGAGCGGGACTGACTCGCGGGACGCTCTCTCGGTGGCGACCGACGACCTGACCCTCTCGGTCGACGGGGTCGACGCCCCGGTCCACGCGACGGACCGGCGGTTGTTTGTCGAGGTCGAGCGCGTCGGCGACGCCCTCCGGGTCGCTCGCCGGCTGCCGGGCGAGTCGGTCTCGAACCGCGCGGTCGCGGAGCTGGTGCGCGCGGGGCTCACTGCCGAGATCAGGGTCTGCGGGCGGACGGTCGTGGTCGTGGGGGCGGACGCGCGACCCGGCCCGCTCGCGCATCGCCTCGGCGTCGCGCCCGCGGAGCTGCGGCTCGCGGGAGTCGTCGGCGCCGGCTACGGCGGCCTCTCGGCGACGGTCCGCCGAGCGCGGCGGCTGTTCGCGTAGTGTCGGGCGACGAGGCGCGCAGCGGCGGCGCTCTCGAGGAGCGGTCTGGACAGCGAAAAGGCCGCGCCGCCCCGAGGGGGGTGGGGCGGCGCGGCCGGGGCCCGTCACATGACAAGCGGTCGCGGCGTCGGTCGTCGGACCAGAGGCGATTTTGCGCTTGGCGCGTCGGCGACGCGTTTCACACGGTAGCCGCGACGGAACGCTGCTGGGGATGACGGCCGCGCCGAGGCGCCGTGGGGGTGACGACCGGCGAGGCTATCGTCGCCCGGTACGGGCTTCGACCGGGCACGCACCGCCGAGGGATTCGATCCCCGCCGTCTCGGCACGCGGGCGGTGTTGTCACATCTAGATTAAGGATCGAACACGTATTTAATCTTTTTCCTTATACACTTGTATTGTGTTCCGTTTTCTTGTGTGTATCAGCCGATAATATGCGTATACCTGAGACGAACGTCCGGTTACTACCGGAACAGTTTGCCGGAGGACATCGCGCGACTCGGCGCGTCGGAAGGCCGTCCCGTCCCCGTTTCGGAACCCTTATTTTTCCGTCCGGGAATTGAAGCATGCGTGCCGGAGTAGCTCAGCTGGCAGAGCGATTCCTTCGTAAGGAATAGGTCGAGGGTTCAAATCCCTCCTCCGGCTCTTCTGCCGGAACGAAGCCGAGCCGAACGTACAGAGCCGACGCGCTGCCGGGTTTCCCTTCGATAGCTCTGTTGAGTCCCTCGGTACGTGGTAGATACCGATTTGTTGCGTTTCATAGGGGTGAACTACCGACAGCAGCGTTATCCGGCGAGGCACAGTACGTGACCTATGACGAGCGCACCGGAGGGCGAGTTTCTGTCCGAGGCCACCGAGCGGATAGCGCGCCTCCCGGAATCGGTCGACCGAACGGCGGTCAAGCGCGTGCTGATCGTCGCGTACGTTCTCGACGAGGGGGTTCGCGTTCCGGGACTCGGCTATCGCGTCGGCGTCGACCCGTTGCTCGGTATCCTCCCGGGGGCGGGAGACGTACTCACCGGCGGAATTTCGCTGTATATCGTGGCCGAGGCGGCCCGTTTGGGCGTGTCCTACACGACGCTGCTCAGAATGATAGCGAACGTCTCCCTGGACGTGCTCGTGGGAACGGTCCCGGTCGTCGGCGACCTCTTCGACGTCGCCTGGAAGGCCAACACGCGCAACTTCGATCTGATGGTGGAAGCGCTCGCCGCAGACGCGTAGGATCCCACCGAGATGCTCGCTTAGAGACCTCGAATCGGGAACTTCCGATCGTTCGGTCACCGATACTCGACTTTTGGGTTATATTATCAAAACAATATTAGGCGTGTGATTATGTACCACGGACGCGTATCGGTGTATATGCGACCAGAATATAACTACGACGGCGAAGAAGTGTACGAGTGTTTCAAATGCGGTCGACGAACCGACTCGGCCGGCGAGTGTCAGTGCGGGGGCGAACTGTGTCACATCGGTCGCTCGCGGGACCTGTGACTCGGGTCGGATCGACTCGGATCCGAACCGCTGTCGGTTCGGTCAGTTGCCGCCGGTAGCGTCGCGCTCGTCCTTTTCACCGTTCCCACCACTCTCATCGTTCCCGTCGCTTTCACCGCTCCCGTCGCCCTCTGTTCCCTCGCCCGTGTCCGCTTCCGGGTCGTAGTCGGGGAGCGAGAGAACGTTCTCGCGGCCCAACCGGAAGCCGTCGAGGTCGCCCTCGTCGCGCAGCCCGGTCACCACTTGGCTCGTCTTCGCGGCGGTCCAGTCGAGCTCCTCGGCCACCTGCTTCTGTTTCATCCGCCCGCCCCGCGACTCGATCAGCCGAAGCACCTGCTCTTCGTTGCTCAGCAGGTCGCTGTCGACGGGCGGCGCCTCGTCCCCCCCGCCCGTCGATTCGGCGTCGGCGTTCGCGTCGTCCGCGTCGTCGACGTCGTCGGGCGCCGACCCGTCGCTCGCGGCCGCGTCGGCTCCACTGGCGGACGCGACGGCTCCCGCGTCCTCGGCGGTCTCCTCGCCCCGCCGGCGGTAGGCGACGGCGCCCCTGACGACGAGGAGCGCGACGAGGAGCGCCGCGATTCCGCCGGTTGGGAGCCCGGAGAGGGGCCCTGCGGGCGCGACGGTGATCCGCGGTTGACCGGCCGAGAAGTCGACCGGGCCGTTCCAGACGACGGACCGATCGCGGACCGCGCTCGGCTCCGGTGTCGTCTCGTCGAGTCGGTACCCCTCCGGCCACGAGACGGTGAGCGACGAGGAGCCGTCCAAGAACAGCCCGTCGACTGCGTCGCCGACGCGCAGTCGGTCGCCGTCGACGGCGGCGAAGTTCGTCCACTCGAACCGGTAGGTCAACACGCCGTACGCCTGCGGGAGCTCGCGCCGCTCCGCGGTGACGGTCGCGTTCGACACGGTCATGTTGCGGCCCGTCGTCGACTCCGCGGTCTCAGCGGTCGAGACCATCCGGTCGCGGAACCGGGTCGTGTACGCCTCCGTGTCGTTCTCCACGTCCGCGCGGAGCTGTTCGAACGCCTGTTCCTCTTCGTCGGTACCGAGCCGGATCCGGTACTCGACGGTCCACTGCGCGTCGCCGTCCGGCCGGACGTCGACCTCCATCGACACGTCGTCGGGTTCGACGTCCATCTGCGAGAAGCCGCCCTCGAACGGGACCGCACCTGCGCCGCCGGCGCCGAGCGCGAGGCCGACGGCTCCGAGGAGGGCGACGACGGCGAGGAGGATCGGTGCTCGCTGCACAGATTACGTCATACTGACTGCCGGTAAATTCCTTCCCATCCGAGACAGATTCGGCCCGCCGCCGCGGGTCGCGACGACCCGGCGTGCTCGTTCACGGCGCCGCGTCGCTCACGCATTGAGACGCGAGAGGCCGCTCGCGACAGCGGGCGAGGCGCCCGTGACGGCTTCGACCGACGGAGCGTCCGCGCCGGGGTTCGAGCCGTTCCCGCCGGAACTGCCGTCGCCGGGACCGCCGTCGCTGGAACCGCCGTCGCTCTCGGACCCGTTCCCGGAGCCGACCGGCGAGCCCGTCGAGGAGTCGTCGGCGCCGTCGCCGGTCGCGTTACCGTTTCCCGGCGAACCGACCGGGGAAGACCAGTTCGGGCTCTCCGCTCCGGGCGATCCGGCCGTGTCGTTCGCCGATCCCGCCCCCGGCGCTCCGGTCGTACCGTTCCCCGGTCCCGATCCGGGCACTCCCACTGACCCGTTCCCCGAGCCAGCCCCGGGCGACTCCCCGCCGGGCGCCCCCGCGTCGGTCGGTGGCCCGCGTTCGGTCCCGTTCCCGGGCGGCCCGCGTTCGGTCCCGTTTCCGGGCGGACCGCGCTGTTCGGGTGCGACCGGCCCGCCGACACCGGTACCGGCCACGCCGCGGGCGATGGCGGCGACCTCGGGACCGCTGAGCTCGTTCGCGCGGTCCCGCAGCGTCGCCACCCGCTCGTCGTCGACGCTCGTCTCGTTGCGGACGGACGGCGGGAGCTCGGCGGCCGCACTCACGCTCCGGTTCAGCCCGCGGGAGAGCGTCTCGATCCGCGCGGTCGTCGTCGCCATCCGCGCGGCGTACGCGCCCTGACTCAGCTCGCCGGCATCGCGGCGCTCGCGGAGCTCCCGCTGCTGTGCTTCCAGCTCCGTGAGCCGCTTCTCGGTCCGATTCAGCCGGTCCGCGACGACGCCCGCGCGGCTCTCGTTGGTCTCGGCCTCCCGGAGCCCGACCTCGAAGGCACGTGACTCGACATCGCCCTCGATCTCGGCCCCCTGAACGCCGACGACCCCGGAGAGCCGCTCGCCGGGGCTCAGGTCGGGCGTCCCGTTCGCGGCGCTCGCGTTCTCGCCGTCGCTCGCGTTGGTCGGCGAATCGGTCTGTGGCGCCACCGGCCCCGCCGGCGCGGCGGCGGCGGCCCCGGCGATCACCGCGGCGGCGACGGCCACGACGACGAGACTGGCAATCCATCGGTTCATTACCAGCCCGTTCGCGCTCCGTCCGTATATATTCGAAACTCCGTTAAGCCGGATCAACGCGGATTAATCGCGTGACGTGACCGGGACGGAGAGGAATCGTGACAACGCGGTCGCGTCCGGGGGACCGCGCGGCGACTCAGTATGTCTTCGCGAAGTAGGCGGTTCGCTCCGCGTCGGCGTCGCACATCGCGCACGTCTCGCCGTGGCTGTCGCCGACGAGGGGGTCCTCGTCCTCGAAGGGGACCATCACGATCTCCGCGGCCATCGGCTCCTTTATCGGCTCCTCGCAGGCCTCGTCGCCGCACCACGGCGCCTTCACGTAGCCGCCGTGCTGGCCGAGCGTGCCGAGGACCTCCGCGCGGTCGTCGGCATCGCGCACGCCGTCGTCGAGGGTCTCCTCGGCGGTCGCGTACAGCTTGGCGTAGATCTCGTCGAACCCGTCGCGAACGGCCTCGGCGACGCTCTCGCGGTCGACCGCGACGCTCTCGCCGTCGGGGCGGTGGACGAGCGTCAGCTCCTCGTCGTCGACCTCGTGGGGGCCAATTTCGATCCGGAGCGGGACGCCGTTCAGTTCGTGTTCGTTGAACTTGAACCCGGGGTTGCGCTCGTCGCGGTCGTCGAGCTCGACGCGGATCCCGGCGTCGTCGAGGTCGTCGGCCACGCCCTCGGCGTACTCCAGCACGTCGGCTTTCGTGTCCTCCTGCCAGATGGGGACGACGACGACCTGCGTGGGCGCGACCGTGTGGGGTAAGACGAGCCCCTGCTCGTCGGAGTGGGTCATGATCAGCGCGCCGAGCGCGCGCCACGAGAGCCCCCACGAGGTGGTGTGGGCGACGCGCTCCTCCTCGTCCTCGTCGGAGTACGTGATGTCGAACGCCTCCGCGAACGACTGGCCGAGGTGGTGAGAGGTGCCCGCCTGGACGGACTTCCCGTCCGGCATCAGCGCCTCCACGGTCGTCGTCGTGTCCGCGCCGGGGAACTTGTCGTGGTCGGGCTTTTGCCCCTTCAGGACCGGCAGCGCGAGCAGGTCCTCGTAGACGGACTCGTACTGGTCGAGCCGCGTCATCGTCTCTGTCCACGCGTCCTCGTGAGTCGCGTGCGCGGTGTGGCCCTCCTGCCAGAGGAACTCCTTCGTGCGGAAGAACGGCTTCGTCTCGGTCGCTTCCCACCGGACGACCGAACACCACTGGTTCACGCGCAGCGGGAGGTCGCGGTGGCTCCGCACCCACTGCGAGATGTACGGCGTGATGATCGACTCGGAGGTCGGGCGGACCGCGAGCCGCTCTTCGAGCTCCTTGTTGCCTGCCTCGTCGACCCACGCCACCTCGGGGTCGAACCCCTCGACGATGTCCTTCTCGCGTTCGAGGTACGACTCGGGGATGAACAGGGGGAAGTAGGCGTTCTGGACGCCGGTGTGCTTGAACTTCGCGTCGAGGAACCCCTGGAGGCGCTCCCAGACCGCGTACGCCCGCGGTCGAGTGACGATGAAGCCGCTCATCCCCTCCGGCCCGTAGTCCGCGAGGCCGGCCTTCTGTACGACCTCGGCGTACCACTCGCCGGTGTTGTGTGTCTTGGACTCGGTGATCCCGAGCTCCTGGTCGTCGTCGCTCATTATTCCCGAAAGCGGGTGTCGCGGGCTTAAAAGGTCCGAACCCGACCGCCGCGCCGGCCGCGTCGCGCTCGGGCCGCGTAGAACATTGTCGAGTGTTCACGTCCCGCGCGAGTGAAATCCGCGGAAACGTTAACCGCCTCGCGTCGCCTACTTCGCTCATGGACCTGTCGGGGCTGCGCCGACACGCGCCGCAGTCGCTCGCCGGCCGGCGGGAGGCCGCGGTGCTGGCGCCGGTGATCGCGCGCGGCGGCGAGGCCCACCTCCTCTTTACCAAGCGCGCCGCGCACCTCGGCGAACACCCCGGGCAGATGAGCTTCCCCGGCGGCGGCCGCGAGCCGATCGACCGGACGCTGACGGACACGGCGCTGCGCGAGGCCGACGAGGAGGTCGGGATGCGACCGACGGAGGTCGACGTACTCGGCCGGCTCGACGACGCGCGCACCTCCTCGCAGTACGCGGTCCGCCCCTTCGTCGGCGTGGCGCCCGACCGCGAGTACGTCCCGGACGAGTCGGAGGTCGCGGAGGTCGCGGTCCTCTCGGTCGACGCGCTCACCGACCCCGCGAACTACGAGTCGGAGCGCCGCGTCGGCCACCCGGAGTACGGCGACCACCGCGTCCACTACTTCCACGTCGACGGCTACACCGTCTGGGGCGTGACGGGCCGGATGGTCGTCCAGCTGTTAGAGCGGACGACCGAGTGGCGCGCACCCGCGGAGCCGGACCGCGTGGTCGGCGCGGACGCCGAACTGCCTATTTAGATGGTTGCTGTCGATGCGGGAGCCGCTTTCGAGCCTTCAGTCGTTTATAAATGCGAGAGCCATCCGCTCACTCCGCGGGCTCGACTTCGAGCCGCAGCGTCAGGTCGCCCCCGTCAGCCAGCGCGGCGACGAGGTCGCGGTCGAGATCGGCCGCGGCGCCGTCGCCGTCCACGAGGATCGTGCGCTCGTCGTCGGTGTAGTCGCTCGTGCGGCCGACCATCGAGCGGTCGTCGAGGAACGTGAGGTCGGGGTCGCCGCGGCCGCTTATCGTCTCCGCGTACGTCTTCTCGTCCGCGTCGACGACGAGCGTCGCTTCGATCGTCGCGTCCGCGTCCCGACACGCCTCGCGGAACTCGGCCGAGAAGTCCCGGGGGGTCCGGTCGGCCTCGACGCCGACAATGCAGTCGCCGGCGAGGGTGAGCCAGTCGTCGGTGGTGAGTTCGAACGTGCTCGCGTGCTCGGCGGTGACGTTTTCGTGGCCGACCGCGCGGACGACCTCGACGTGAGGGTCGTCGACGCCGGTCCGCGGTACGTCTGCGTCCTCGTCGCTCATTGTCGTCGGTCGGCCGCGGCGCGACAAGTGGCCGTCGCTTCGGCGTCGCGGATCGGTCCGCGGGCGGCGGGAGCCGCCCCCACCTCAGACGTCGGCGCCCTCGGCGAGCGCGGGGACGAGACGCGCGGGATTTTTCGCCAGCACGCGGCGCATCAGGTCCTCCGAGACGTCGAGGGTGAGCACCTCCATCACGCCGACGTTCGGGTGGACATCGGGCGCGCCGGAGCCGAAGAGGACGCGGTCGGGGTGTTCCAACACGCCACGCTCGAGCACCTCGCGGTACCGCACCGCGCTCGTGTCGACGTACAATCGGTCGTACTCGTCTAAGAGGTCCAGCGTCCGGTTCATCAGGTCGGCGTCCAGTGGGTAGCCGCCGAAGCTCCCCAGCACGACCGGGAGGTCGTAGCCGAGCAACTCCGCCTCGACCGTCTCGGGCGGGAACGCCTGCCCCGCATGGACGAAGAGCGGGAGGTCGGCGTCCTCCAGCCGGGACAGCACGTCCTCGTTCGGGAGGCCGTCGACGTGGGGCGCCAGCGTGAAGCCGTGGAAGCGGTCGTCGTAGGAGTACTGCTCGACGTCGTCCGGGCGGGCGTGGTGGTCGTCGCGCTCGGCGCGGAGGTTCCGGACGACCGAGACGGGGCCCGTGCCGGGGTCGCGAGGGCCGTTGAGGCGGGCGAACGCGACGAACGGGCGGTCGATGGAGAGGCGGGCGACGGCGTTGTTCGCGCGGAGGTAGCTCCGCCCGGCGGCGCGCTGGCCGGGGCTCGCGACCGCGCGGACGATCCCCGCCTGGAGCATCTCGCGTTCCAGCCGCTCCGGCGAGATGTCTCGCCCGTGGGTGGCGACCGACGACTCGTCGGGGTCGAGGGTCGCGCGGGTGTCGACGATCCGGAAGTCGTGTTCGAGCCCCAGCATGGCCGCTCTCTACCGGCCCGTCTCGGGCGATCCGCATGTGCCTGTCGGTCGACGAATCCGTGGCGCGCGCTACTCCCTCCCGCGCCGATCAGGGTCCCGCCGTCGAGACGATCTTCACCACGTCGCCCTCGGTCAGCTCGTGGTCCTCGCCGATCCGCCGGGAGGCGCGCGCGTCGACAGCGTGGAGGTACCCCTCGCCGATGTCGGAGTGGACCGCGTACGCGAGGTCGCGCGGGGTCGCCCCCGACCGCAGCAGGAACGCGTCTGGGAGGACGTTCCCGGTCCCGTCCGTCCACTTACCGGCGTCCTGGACCGGGTAGGCCGTGATCCGGTCGAGCAGGTCGTAGACCGCGGCGTTCAGCGCCGCCTGAACCCCCGTCCCGTCGTGTTCGGCCATCGACTCGCGGAGCGCGCCGAGGCCGGCGCGCTGGTCGTCGGAGACGTCGCCGACGACCTCGAACGACTCGTCGCCCGGGTCGTAGTCGACGACGCCGGCCTCCGCGGCGCGGCGCAGGGCGAGTTCGCCGTCGGCGGTCGCGGGGATCACGGGCTTGTCGGTCCCCTCGCGGACCCGCTCGACCGCGCCCGCCGGCGCCGCGTCGACCTTGTTCGCGACGACGACGATGGGCTTGGTGCG
>JBNJEE010000214.1:0-2882 GCA_051745525.1 Methanobacteriota archaeon
CCGCTGAACGACCGTTCGGAGTTCGGGTTCACCGGGACCTTCTCACAGCAGAACGGCGGGGGCTTCCTGACCGACCACTTCCCGGACGCCGCGAAGTCCATCTGGGACCTCGACGGCTACACCGTCTCCTCGCGGCACGTCCCCGACGTCCGCTACGAGGGGAAAATCCACCCCGGGCTCGCGGGCTGCGCGCCGAGCCAAGAGCTGTTAGAGGAGTGGAACGAGCGGGAACAGGAGCTGATCGACAAGCACGCGGAGGACCCGAGCTCGATCCCGAACCACCCGACCGGCGAGGCGGAGCCGGGCGTCGCGAACCCGCCGACCACGGAGGGCGCACAGATGGGCGAGATGGACCCCGAGGCGGCCGAGGAGGCGGCGAAAGAGGCCGCCAGGACCGTTCCGCCGCGCGAACACGGCGGCAACCACGACATCAAGGACCTCTCTATCGGATCGACGGTGTACTTCCCCGTCTACGTCGAGGGAGCGAAGTTCGCGCTCGGCGATTTCCACGCCTCGCAGGGCGACGGCGAGATCACCTTCTGCGGCGCGATCGAGATGGCGGGCTACGCCGACGTGGAGTTCGACGTGATCAAAAACGGCATGGAGGAACACGGCATCGATCACCCGATCTTCGAGCCCGGCCACCGCGGCCCCAACTTCGAGGACTACATCACGTTCTGCGGCTACTCCGTGACCGAGGACGGCGAACAGCGCTACATCGACTCGCACACCGCCTACCGCCGGGCGTGCCTGCAGGCGATCGACTACCTCAAGAAGTTCGGGTACACGGGCCAGCAGGCCCTCCACATCCTCGGCACCGTCCCCGCCGAGGGGCGCCAAAGCGGCGTGGTCGACGTCCCGAACGCGTGCTCGACGCTGGCGGTGCCAAAGGGCGTCTTCGAGTTCGACATCTCTCCGGGGAACCTTGACAACCGGGCCGACCGCGGCGACCTCGTCGTCACCGACGACCCCCTCGGGTGATCGACTCGACCCACCGGACCCGATTCCGAACGGGTTCGGCGGCCCCGGCGCGGGCGATCGCGGCCACCCTCCGAAGCACGCTCGGCCCGAACGGGCTGGACACGATGGTGATCGACCGGAGCGGAACCGTCGTCGTGACGAACACCGGCGCGACCGTGCTCGACGCCTTGGAGATCGACGCCCCCGTCGGCCGCGTGGTGCGAGACGCCGTTCAGTCCCACGCGCGTCACGTCGGCGACGGGACCACCACGACGGCGCTGCTCGTCGGCGAACTCCTCGACGCGGCCGACGGGCTCGTCGCCGACGGGCTCCACCCGACGTCGATCGTGGACGGGTACGTTCGCGCGGCCGGCTACGCCCGCGACGCGCTCCGCGAACTCAGCGTGCCCGTCGAGCCGGACGACCCCCGAGTGCGAGCGGCGGCGGCGACGGCGGTCACCGGACGCTGGGACGCGGCCGCGACCGAGCGGTTCGCCGACCTCAGCGTCGGCGCCCTGCGATCGGTCGGGTTCGACGCAGCGCGGCTCACGCTTCACGCGTACCCCGGCGGCGCGCTCGCGGACTCCGAGCGGGTCGAGGGGATCCTCGTCGACGTCGACGAGTCGTCGACGACGGTCGCCGGCTTCGGGACCGACGGGCTCAGAGTCAGCGCATCCGGACCCGACGGCGGCCGGGCGCTCGTCGAACCGACGGTCGCGCTCGTCGACGGCGACGTGACGCTCCCGGTGGACGGTGCCGCCGGATCGGTCGCGGTTCGAGACGCCGACGGCCTCGCGGCGGTCCGCGATCACGAACGAGCGGCCAGACGAGCGGTGATCCGCTCGGTCACGGACCGCGACGTCGACGTGCTCGTCTGTCAGCAGTCCGTCGACGACGAGTTGCGGACCGAACTCGCTCGCGCCGGCGTGCTCCCCGTCGAGCGCACTCGGCGGGACGAGTTCGACGCGCTCGCCCGCGCCGCGGACGCGACCCCGGTGACGGCGGTCTCCGAGCTCGACCGGAGCGCGCTCGGCTCGGTCGGGGCGGTTCGCCGTCGCTCCGTCGGCAGCGGCACCGCGATCACGTTCACGGAGCTACCGGGGGAGTCACACGAGTCGCTCCTCTTGCGGGGCGGGACGCCGCACGTCGCCGCGGAGACGAAGCGGATCGTGGCGGACTGTCTCGCCGTCGCGCGCCACGCCGCGGGCGGCGGCGGCGTAGTTCCGGGCGCCGGCGCCCCCATGATGGCCGTCTCCCGCGCGGTGTCGGATCGAGCAGCGAGCGTCGACGACCGCTCGGCGCTCGCGCTCGACGCGTTCGCGGACGCGGTGACCGTGATCCCGCGGACCCTCGCCCGGAACGCGGGGGCGGACCCGATCGACGCGCTGACCGCCCTCCGCGCCCGCCATCACGGCGGGGAATCGTCGGCGGGGATCGACCGGTCCGGCGCGGTCCGAGACGCGCTCGCCGCGGGGGTCGTCGAGCCGGTCGCGGTTCCGGCGCGCTGTCTCGAGACCGCCGTGCGGACCGCGAGCCTCGTGTTGCGCCTCGACGAGACGCTGGAAGCGACGGCGAGCGGATCGCCCGAGGCAGACCACCGCGGACACGATCACGGCGACGGACACGACCACGGCGGCTACCCGTGGGCGCTGAGCCATTAGGCGGTCTTTACCGCCCCGCCTCCGGCTCCGTCGCCGGCTGCGCGGCAGCGGGTCGGGCTGAGCTTATAAATATCCGGTCGCGGTCCCGCGGCGTGGGGGAGACCGCACCCGCTAAGTGGTCCGATCCCCAAAGCGAGGTATGCAGCACCGCGAACTCGGGAACTCCGGCGTCGAGGTCTCTGAGATCGGCTTCGGCGCGTGGGTCGTCGGCACCGACTGGTGGGGCGACCGCTCGGACGAACAGGCGGTCGAGATGGTCGA
>JBNJEE010000215.1:0-2874 GCA_051745525.1 Methanobacteriota archaeon
TCCTCAGGGTGGCGGGTAGTCCTCGAGGAGCCCGCGAGGGAGGCGGCGGGTCGGTGCGGCTCCGCCCGCGCCGAGCCGTCCGCCGAGGCTGGGGAGGCGTGAGGCGCGGTGCTGTGCGGTTAGCGCGTTGGCACAGCTACGCCACGATCAACAGCTTATAAACAGCCGACAGCGACACCACTCGATCACATATAAACGACGGCTCCACAGTATCGAGTTATCCACTCCCGCTATCGGTCGCCCGTGCGACCGCTTCGCCGGAGAGTCGGCGTGAACGCTATCCTCCGGTACCATCGCGGACGGAGACGGAGCCAGTCACCGAACGACTGGCCCCGCCGATCGGCGACGGCAGTGCCGACGGGCTCAGTCGAACGTCTCGTCGTCTGTGGCGGCGTCCGCCTCGGCGTCCACTTTCCGTCGGAGCCGCTCGACTTCGACCTCCAGTTCGGCGATCCGCTCGGCGTTGGCAGCGGCGTCGTGCGCGTCAGCGTCGTCGTGCGCGTCAGCGCCGACGACGGTGCTCGCGTCGTCGCCGTCCGAGCGGAGTCTGAGGAGCACCACCACCGCCACGACGGCCACCACGGGGGCCGCAAAGAGGAGGAGGATCAGCAAGATGATCAGGAGCTCCGGGCCGGCCGGAACGCCGCCGAACGCGGGGGCTGTGAGGACCATGGGCTCACCACTCGCCGACGTGGGAAAAGCGATCGGGCGGGTGCTCAGACAGTCGAGACGGCGGACAATCGGGCGCTCAGATGGCCGAGCGAGCGAACCAGCGCCCCCGCCTCACTCCGCGCCGACGAAATCGCCGAGGTTCGCCTGCAGCCCGGCCGCCATCGTGGACTTCCGTCGGAGGCGACCGAGCGAGATCGGGAGGTGCTCGGCGACGCCGCGAACCGCCTCGCCGAACGTCTCGGCCGTGCCGTGCTCGCCGGCGAAGGCGTTCCGGACCGCCTCGCGCACCTGCCAGACGCCGACCGGCCCCCAGTAGTCGTCGGAGACGTGCCGGCAGACGAGCGCCTTCGCCTGTCGGCCGCGCTCGTCGAGGTGCTCTAAGACCCCGAGTCGGGCGGCGTAGTATGCCCCGGCGGTCTCCTCGACGTAGCCGGTGCGGCCCTCGCGGCCCTCGCTCGCGGCCGCGAGGTAGACCCCGGCCTCGGGGTCCGGGTTCCAGATCGAGCCGGGCGACTTCATCTCGACGAGTTCGTACTCCCAGCGACCCGGCACCAATATCACCCAGAAGGCGTTGCCGAGGTACTCGTTCCGGTGGACCTCGATCCGGTCTACCGTCGGGTTGTCGCGGATCGAACCGCGGAGGAACCGCCCGACCGTGTCGTCGACGGCGGTGATCGACCACCGCGTCGGGACGAGACGGCGGTTCGCCCCCCGCCCGAGCGCCCCCGCGGAGAGGATCGTGTTGATCTCGTAGACGTCGAAGCCGCGCCGGTAGAGGTACGTCATCGCCCCCTCCGCGCGCCAGTCGTCGTCCTCCAGCGTCTTTTTCACCGGAAGAGGAGTGTGTGGGTTCTGGTGGGGGGTGGCGGTGCGGGCGGCCGCGCGCGGTCCGGTCGGCGTCTTGATGTCCTGCGTGCCGATATCGAAGTCGAGGTCGGGAGTGCCGTCGAGACCGATCTCGACGTCGACCGGGCGGTCCGCGATCGCGACCTCGCGCTGGACGCCGAGCCACCCGTCCCACGCGTCGTGGACGCCGCCCGTCTCGTCGACGCCGGCGTCCTCGACGGCGACCCCGCGCGTCGAGTTGAGCAGGCTCGTCCGCCGGTCAAACACGTCCGCGATGGAGACGCCCTCGTCGTACCATGCCGCGGAGGTTCGGAACCGCTCCGCCGCGCTCTCGCGGCCGACCGGCGAGAGCAGCCCGGTCGAGACGGTCGGGTAGTTGGAGCGACCGACGAAGATGGAGGGCGAGACGCTCCCGACCACGGCGTCGTCGGAGACGTGCTCCTCGAAGCGCCGCTCGAAGGAGTCGAGGTGGTCGAGGATGCCGTAGTCTTTCTCGGCGGCGAGCCGCCGGCGCTCGGCGCGCTCGTTCGCCTCGAACTCGATGAACTCGTCGAGTCGCATTCGGTCGATCGTTGACGGCGCGGCGGCTTGAACGTTGCTGGCGGCGGGACCCGAACCGGCCGCCGGTTAACTGTGGATCCCCATCGCTTCGATCTGCTCTTGGTACCGGTTGCGGATGGTGACCTCGGTGACCTGCGCGACGTCGGCGACCTCGCGCTGCGTCTTTTTCTCGTTACACAGAAGCGAGGCCGCGTAAATGGCGGCCGCGGCGAACCCGGTCGGGGACTTTCCGGAGAGCAGCCCCTGTTCGGCGGTCGTCTCGATGATCTCGTTGGCCTTCGACTGAACCTCCTCGCTCAAGTCGAGTTCGGAGGAGAACCGGGGGACGTACTTTTTCGGGTCGACCGGACGCATCTCCAGGCCGAGCTCCTGAGAGATGTAGCGGTACGTCCGGCCGATCTCCTTGCGTTCGACCCGCGAAACGTCGGATATTTCCTCTAAGGATCGCGGGATCCCCTCCTTGCGACAGGCGGCGTAGAGGGCGGCGGTGGAGACGCCCTCGATGGAGCGACCGCGGATGAGGTCCTCGTTGAGCGCGCGGCGGTAGATGACGGAGGCGACCTCGCGGACCGAGCGAGGGACGCCGAGCGCGCTGGCCATGCGGTCGATCTCAGAGAGCGCGAACTGGAGGTTTCGCTCGCCCGCGTCCTTCGTGCGGATGCGCTCTTGCCACTTGCGCAGCCGGTGCATCTGCGACCGCTTCTTCGCGGAGATAGAGCGGCCGTACGCGTCCTTGTCCTTCCAGTCGATCGTCGTCGTCAACCCCTTGTCGTGCATCGTCTTCGTCGTCGGCGC
>JBNJEE010000216.1:0-2869 GCA_051745525.1 Methanobacteriota archaeon
GGTGACGCTCCCGGCCGACGACGACGAGGTCGAGATCGAGGTCGAAGACGGCGACCGCGAGGGCGAACTCGAGATCGAGTTCGACGCGGACGACGAGGAAGATGCGGAGGACGACGACGGGGATGAGGAAGACGATGATGACGAGGACGACGATGACGACGCGGAGGACGACGAGTGATTCGTTCCCGCGGTCGAGTCGTCGCCCTCGCCGCAGCCGTCGCGTCGGTCGCGGTGATCGGCGCGTTCCTCGCACCGGGCGTCGCGGCGCTCGACGGGCCGGGAACGGAGCCCGCGGTCGAGGAGGGGTCGTCGTTCGTCGTCGCGCTCGACGCAGACGGCGACGCGACGGCCACGCTCGTGTTGACGTACGACCTCGCCGACGCCGACGACGAGGCGGCGTTCGAGGAGTTTCGCGACCGCCCGGAGAACGTCACGGCCCGGTTCGGTGACCGGCTGACGCGGATCGCCGAGCGGACCGCGACCGAGACGGACCGCGAGATGCGCGTCTCCGACGTGCGGACCGAGTTCGAGTCGACGAACGGGACCGGCGCCGTCCGGATCTCGGCGACCTGGACGAACCTCGCCGCGGTCGACGGGGACCGACTGGTCGTGAGCGAGCCGTTCGAGAGCGCGTTCCGTCCGGACCGCCCGTTCGTGCTCGTCGCGCCCGACGGCTACGCGCTCGCCGACACCACGGTCGAGGCGGACGCGACAGCCTCGGAAGACGGGACCGGCGCCGCGAGCGCCGAGTGGAGCCCGGGCACGGATCTGTCGGGCTTTTCGGTTACGCTCGCACCTGCGGAGGGCGGCGTCACCGACGGCTCGCTGCCGACGCCGTTGGCTCCGACGCTGGCGCTGCTCGTCGCCGGCTTGCTCGGCTACGCCGGCTGGCGACGGGTGTAGTCGGCGCGGGCGAAACGGATCTCGCGGGGCGAAACGGATCTCGCGGGACGAATCGCTCGATCCGCGCGCCGGATCGCCACGGGTCCCACCGGGTCACGTTCCCGCCGCTGTCCCCGCCGGACCCGAGCGGGAGTCGCCGTTCCGACCCCGACGGTCGGAAGCGACCGCCCGTAGCCGTCAGAGGCACACGACCACTTCTACCGTCTCCTCTTATCTATTTCCGACAACTGACGGCTCCGTCGCCGCGCGGGCACCGCTCTGCTCCGTGAACACGTCACGACTGAAAAGATTTACCCGCCTCGGAGCGGAACCTCTCCCCAAGATGGCCAAGGACGTCAAACCGACGCGGAAGAACCTGATGGCGATCGAGGACCGCATCGAGCTCTCCGAGCGCGGTCACGACACGCTCGAACAGAAGCGCGACGGGCTCATCATGGAGTTCATGGACATCCTCGACCAGGCGCAGGACGTCCGGTCGGAGGTCTCCGAGAACTACGAGACGGCCCAGCGTAAGATCGACATGGCCCGAGCGATGGAGGGCGACGTCGCGGTGCGCGGCGCGGCCGCGGCGCTGAAGGAACACCCCGAGATCACGACCCAGTCGAAGAACATCATGGGCGTCGTGGTCCCGCAGATCGAGTCCTCGAAGGTGAAAAAGAGCCTCGACGAGCGGGGCTACGGCCTGCTCGGCTCCTCGGCGCGCATCGACGAGGCGGCCGACGCCTACGAGGAGCTGTTAGAGAAGGTCATCCTCGCCGCCGAGGTCGAGACGGCGATGAAGAAGATGCTCACGGAGATCGAGACCACGAAGCGCCGCGTGAACGCCCTGGAGTTTACGCTGCTCCCGACGCTCTACGAGAACCAGGAGTACATCGAGCAGAAGCTCGAAGAGCAGGAGCGCGAGGAGATCTTCCGCATGAAGAAGATCAAGGCGAAAAAGGAGGAAGAGGAGAAGGCGGAGGCCGAGGAGGCCGCCGCGGAGGTCGCGGCCGCGGAGACGGAAGAGCCCGAGCCGGCCGACTGACGGTTCGTCGCACGTCGGCTCCCGAATCGCCATCACTCATCTCGCGTCGGTCACCGCTTTTCTCTCCGCCGTCGACTTTTACTCGGCCCCACCCGTACCGACGAGCGTGTCCTGTCCACACTGCGACGCCGACGTCGTCGCGTTCGCCGTGCCGCCCGCGCTCAGCGAGCACGCGCCGGCCGACGCGGCCGCGATCTGTACCCGGTGTCTGCGGGTCGTCGCCGCGGACGAGGCGGGGATCGTGGGTGAAGTGCCCGAGGATCCCGACCTCGGCCGCGTCGACCCCGCGTTCCCGCCCGGCGAGGCCGGCGTCGCGCTGGCGCTCTGTTGTAGCAAACTGGAGTCGTTCGCGCTCAACCGCGCGGCGATCGAGGCGCTGATCGGTCACGCGGAGGGGGCTGGCGCCGACGCGTTCGCCTTCTTCGACCGGCTCGACGCGCCGGCGGCCGCATTCGACTTAGATAGGCGGCGGGCGGCGCTCCGCGACGCGATTTAGCTTGATATAGGCGCTAAGCCCCCACCCTCAACGGAGCGACCGAAGGGAGCGGAGTAGGGTGGGGATACAGCGTCCCCAGAAATCTTCGATTTCTGGTGTGCGAACGAGACGCGGAGCGTCTCGTCAACGCCGTCATCACCTGTTCATCTGAAGATACGGTTACAGGCCCACAGGCCAACGCTGTCGTAATTATTTTACATTTGGGTATTGTATTACAGTATGAACCCAATGGAGTACGACCTCGATTCGGGAGCGCACTCGACGTATTCCCTACACTACCACCTGATACTCACCACGAAGTATCGGCGCGGAGTGCTAACCGAGGAGCGAACCCAATTCATTCGCGAGGTCATCAGCGGGTTCACGGACAACTACGGCGTCGAACTGACGAACCTCGACGGAGAGGACGACCACGTTCACATCCTGTTCCGAGCGAAACCCACCAC
>JBNJEE010000093.1:0-9977 GCA_051745525.1 Methanobacteriota archaeon
GCCGCGAGGAGCACGCGCGAGGGAGTCGGTGGTCCGGAGCGAAGCGGAGGGCCACCGACGAGGCTGGGGAGGTGTGAGGCGCGGTGCCGTGCGGGGCGGGACTCAAAGGGGCAGTCGCGAGGGCGCCGCAGACGACGTAAGCACCGCAGGAACGAGCGCAACGAGTGTGCGACGCCCTCGCGGCTGGGGCTTTGGCGGTGTTCGGCGTCGATCTACGATCAGATATTTATAAGCAAGCAGTCGGGGCTTCGGCGGTGTTCGCCGCCGATCCGCGGTCAACGATGTATAAAAAGACGAGGAGCGACCCGGAATCGACTTATTCGTCCAATGTAAGCGCCGCGAGCAACGACTCCAGTTGGACCTGCTCGTTGGCCCCCTCGGCGATCCGGTAGTCGGCCTCGCCGATGCGCTCCATCAGCCGCACCGCCTCGCGCTCGCTTAGGTCGAACTCCCAGACGGAGCGGTGGAGCTGGTCGATCACGTCGCCGCCGGCCATCCCCGTCTCCGTGAGGAGGGTGTCGAGCGTCGAGCGCGCCCGCGCGAAGTCGCCGTCCAGCGCGTCCGTTACCATCGACTCGATCTCCTCTGGGCGGGCCGTCGCCGTGATCGCGTACACCGCCTCCTCGTCGACGACGTCGCCGGTCGTCGCCGCCGCCTGGAGCGAGTTGATCGCGCGGCGCATGTCGCCGTCGGCCGCGTACACGAGGGCGTCGACGCCCGCGTTGGTCACCTCGATCCCCTCGGCCGCCGCGATCTCGCGGACCATCCCGCCGACCGCCTCGTCCGAGAGCGGCGAGAACCGGAAGACGGCACAGCGCGACTGGATCGGGTCGATGATCTTCGACGAGTAGTTGCAAGAGAGGATGAAGCGGGTGTTGTCGGAGAACTGCTCCATCGTGCGGCGGAGCGCTGACTGTGCATCATCGGTGAGGCTGTCGGACTCGTCGAGAAACACGATCCGGAAGTCGCCGCCGAACGAGGAGCGCGCGAACCCCTTGATCCGGTCGCGGACGACGTCGATCCCGCGCTGGTCGGAGGCGTTCAGTTCGAGGAAGTTCCCGCGCCAGTTGTCCTCGCCGTATATCTCGCGGGCGATCGCGGTGGCCGCGGTGGTTTTCCCCACGCCCGCAGGGCCTGAAAACAAGAGGTGGGGAACGTCGTCCTGCGCGATGTAGCTCTGGAGGCGCTCGACGATCTCCTCTTGGCCGTGGATGTCGTCGAGCGTTTGCGGCCGGTACTTCTCGATCCAGATCTCCCGGCCGGTGGCGGTCGCAGCCGGCTGCTCGTCGGCCTCACTCATTGCCGGATCCGAGGGTCGGCGGGGTGATAAACGAACCGAGACTGACCCGCCCCCTCGGTGTCACTCGCTCCGCGAGAGGCGCTGGAGCTCGTAGGCGAACACCCAGACGCCCATCAGCACGCCGAGGGGGACGACCACCTCGGCGATCTCCCGCGACACCGGCAACTCCGCGACGTCGACGAGCAGGTGCGTCGTGGTCGCGGCGACCTGCGCGAACAGCTCGTACTCCTCGCGGACCGTTTTCGTCAGCATCGACCCGACGACGAGCATCACCATCGCGGCGACGCCGTGGATCGTCCCTCGAATATGTGGCATAGTCGTCATATCCCCGACGAGTGTGATAGATATTTCTCCCTTGGCAGATGCTTCTCCGGGGGCGCGGGTTCGTTACCGATGGACTCCGCTGGAACGGTCCGCGGCCCCGTCACATCCGCCGCCCGACCGCCTCGCCGAACGCCCTCGACACGTCCGCGTCGGCCTCCCCGTCTCGCAGGCGCACACTCTCTGTCGCGTCGAACTCGGGCGCGGCGACGACCGCGGCGGCGCCCGTCGCGACGGTCTCGGTCCGCCAGTCAACGTACGGCTCGCCCGCCCACTTCGGGAGGTCGGCGCGCAACACGGCGTTCCGCCAGGCGAACTCCCGGACTCCCCGCAGGCCGAGCAGCGCCAGCCGGTCGTCGAGGGGGTCGAACAGCCGATCGATCCCGGCGATCCCGACCGCGGCGTACGCCTCGACCAGCGCGTCCTGCGCCGTCTGGACGAGCCGCGCGAGGATCGCGTTTATCCGGTCGTGGTCGGCCCGCTTGGCGTCGCGGTCGGGGTCGATACCGGCGTCGCCGAGCGTGTACGTGAGGTCGTAGGTGATGTGCGCGTTGATGCCCAGCAGGGCGTCCTGCGCGACGAGCGTCTCCCCGCTGGCCGCGGCGCCGAAGGCGATCAGCCACGGCCGAGGAAGCGACTCGAAGGCGCGCCGTTCGAACGCGACGAGCGCCCGTCGGTAGCGCTCAGCGAAGGCGACGAGGTACGACGCGGCCCACTCGGAATCGATGAACGCGCCGTCGTCGATCGCGTCCCGAACGGTCGCCGTCATCCGACTGTACACCGTGAGGAACACCGCCCGCCTGTCGCCGCGCTCGCGGAGGTGCGACTCGGTCCGCGCCAGCCGCTCGCCGACGTCTTCGACGGACGCGAACGACTCCGAGGCCAGTTCGAGCAGCGCCGCGTCCGGCTCGCCGTCGGCCAGTTCCGCGGCGACCGCGTCGGCGTCGACGTCGACCGTCCGTCGGAGGCCGGCGAGCAGCGCCCTCGCTTCCTCGGCGGTCGGAACGGTGGCGCGGATCGGGATCATCACGAGTCGACGGCTGGCGCCGTGTGCCCGTCCGCTACTCCGCGGGTGTCAAAGAACGTTGCTGCCGGGGAGAGTCCGGTTCGCTTACGCGAACTCGTCCATGAGCGCGGGCACCACGTCGAAGAGGTCGCCGACGATCCCGTAGTCGGCGATGTCGAAGATGGGCGCGTTCGGGTCGGTGTTGATCGCGACGATGGTGTCGGACCCCTTCATCCCGGCGACGTGCTGGACCGCGCCGGAGATGCCGACCGCGATGTACACGTCCGGCGTGACGACCTTCCCCGACTGGCCGACCTGCCGGTTCTTCGGGAGCCAGCCGTTGTCGACGATCGGCCGGGAGGCGGACAGCGTCGCGCCGAGGGCGTCCGCGAGCTCCTCGACGAGTTCGAGGTTCTCCTCCTCCTCGATGCCGCGGCCGACCGAGACGAGCACGTCGGCGTCGGCGATGTCGACGTCGCCGCCGCCGACCTCCTCGAAGCCCGTGACGCGGGCGCCAGACTCAGGGATGTCGACGTCGGCCGCCTCGACGGTCGCGTCGCCGACCCCCTCGGCGGGCGGCCACTCGCCGCCGCGGACCGTGAGGACGAACCGGTCGCCGACGACGTCGACGGTTGTCTCGACCTTCGAGCCGTACATCTCGCGGGTGACTGTGAGCCCGTCGTCGTAGTCGATCCCGACCGCGTCGGTCACGATCGGGACGTCGAGGGCCTCCGCGAGCGCTGGCGCGTAGTCGAGCCCGTTGACGGAGTTCGGCAGGACCACTGCGCCGACGTCGAGCCGGTCCGCGAGCGTTGAGACCGCGGCCTGGTACGCGTTGTGGTCGAACTCCTCGCCGTCCTCGACGGCGTGGACCGCGTCGACGCCCTCGCGGTTCAGCTCCTCGGCGAACCCGTCCACGTCGCCGCCGACAACGGCCACGTGGAGGTCGCCGTCGCGAGCGTCGGCGAGCTCCCGTCCGGCCGTGATCGCCTCGTACGTGACGTCCCGGAGCGCGCCCCGACGGTGTTCGGCGGCGACGAGCACGTCGGCCATCACGCGCTCACCCCCTTCTCGCGAAGGACCTCAGCGAGGCGACCCGCGGACTCCCCGGCGTCGCCCTCGATGATCTCCGCGTCGGACTCGCTCTCCGGCTCGTACATCTCAGTGACCGTCAGCGCGCTCTCGACGTCGTCCGCGGTCAGCCCGAGGTCGGACAGGCCCTTCGCGTCGATCTCCTTGCGCTGCGCCTGCCGGATCCCGCGGAGGCTCGCGTACCGCGGCTCGTTGAGGCCGGTCTGAACCGTCAACACGGCCGGGAGGTCAACGTCGGTCAGCTCCTCGACGCCCCCTTCAAGCTCCCGGTGGACCTGCGCCACGCCCGCGTCCGCGTCGATGTCGAGGTGGTTGACGACCGCGGCGTGCTCGAAGCCGATCCGCTCCGCGAGCGCGACGCCCGTCGCGCCGAAGCCGGTGTCCGCGGCCTGAACGCCGCCGAGGACCAGGTCCGGTTCTTCCTCGTCGACGACCGCCTCGAACAGGGCGACCTTCGAGGCGACGTCCGCGAACCCGCCCTCAAGGGGGTCGTCCCAGACGCGCACCGCGCGGTCGGCGCCCTTCGCGAGCGCCATCCGGATCGTCTCCTCGGCGCGCTCGGGCCCCACGGTGACGGTCACGACCTCGTCCGCGATCCCGGCCTCAGCGAGCTGGACGGCGGCCTCGACTGCGTAGTCGTCCCACTCGTTGAGGTCGTACTCGAGGTCGGACTCGGCGATGTCGGTCCCCTCGATCGCGAAGTCGTCGTCCGCCTCCGCGACCTCCTTGACGGTCACCAGAACTTTCATGATCAATACTCGGTCGTTCGCCCTGTAATGGTTTTCGGAACGGACGACGGCGGGCTGGCCGTTTCCGCCCGATCCGGTCGGCGTCTGGTCGACACTCGACCGCCGACCGACGCGGTGGGGATCGGCTCGCTACTCGCCGGCATCGCCGCGATCGCCCTTGTCGCCGTCACTGTCCTTGTCGCCGTCACCGCCTTTGCCGTCCGCGTCGTCCGGCAGCGAGATGAGGTTCTCGCGGCCCAGTCGGAGCTTCTCGACGCGGCCCTCGTCGGCCATCGCCGAGAGCAGCTGCGACACCTTCGCGTCCGACCACCCGGTCTCGGCGACGATGTCCGCCTGCCGCATCCGGCCGCCGTTCGCGTCGAGGAGCCGCTCGACGCGCTCCTCGTCCGAGAGTAGCGAGAGGTCCGGCCCGTCGTCCTCGCCGTCGTCGCCCTCCTCGGCGTCGTCACCGACCGCGCCGGTTCCGGGACCGCCGCCCGCGACCGAGCCGGCTGCGGCGTCCCGGTCGGCCCCGTTCGGCGACTCTCCGTCGCCGTTCGCGACCGGGTCGCCGGCGTCGTCTCCCTCGGAGCCGATCCGGCGGTACCCGACGACGCTCCCGGCGACGAGGACCGCAGCGAGAACGACGGCGGCCATCAGCATCGCCCACGGCGGCCCGCCGACGCCCGCGGGGCCGTACACGATCGCCACGGGCTCGCCCCCCTCGAACGTCTGGGGGCCCTCGATGATCACGTCGCCGTCCGAAAGCTGGGTCACGGCGCTGCTCGGCGTGCCGGTGACGGTGTACCCCTCCGGCGTCGCTACCTCCAGGGTCTGGCTCGATTCGAGGCTCCGGAGCCACGTCTCGTTGTCCGGCGTCGTCAGCGCGTCTCCGAGGACGAGGCTCTCGCCGTCCTGCGCGAGGAACGCCGTCCAGGTGAACTGTAGGCGAAGCTCGCCGACCGCGACCGCCTCCTCGGTGGCGACGTCGAACTCGCCCGGCTCCTCGTGGACGACGAACTCGCGCTCGACGTCTTCGACGGTCATCGACCGGTCGACGTTGCGGTTCGCCTCGCGACGAAACCCCTCGAACAGTTCGGCGTTCGGGCCGATCTCGCCCTCGCGGAAGCGCTCGCCGGCGGCCCTGAACGCCGCCGTCTCGTTCTCGTCCGCCAGCGAGTACCGCACCGCGACGGTCCAGTCGGCGCTGCGGTCGGGATTCAACGCGATTCGGATCCGCGTCGTCGACGGCGAGGTGATGCCGTCGCGGGTCTGCTGGGAGATCGCCGCCGGGCGGTCAGCTATCGCGTCGCGGACGCCCTGACCGTCACCGACGGCCGCGGCAGGGGTGGGGAGGATCGTAGCCGCACCGGCCGCGGCGTGGACCGCGGTGTCGTCCGCGGCGGGGGTGGAGGGGATCGTAGCCGCGCCGGCCGCCGCGCCGCCGGCGTTCGCGACGAGCGCGAACGCGACAAGCGCGACGAGAAGGGCGCGAAGGGCGGGGTTCCGCATATGTTTCGGGCCACTCGCGCGCCGGGCAAAACGCTTTCCATATGCTGTTTTTTGACACGATACCCGGTCCAACCGCCGCTCGTCCTCGCGGACGGGATCGTCGACGCCGGCGGCGACGTCGATCCGGGAACGACGCCGGCCGACCGCAGTGGGTGGATTTTTTGTATCGCGCGTCGAACCCGCAGACGATGAGAGCCCTCCCGATCGCCGTGGTCGCAGTGCTGCTGCTCGTGGCCCCGGCCGCCGGCGTCACCGCCCCGGGCGCCGTCTCACCGTCCGCCGGTTCGGTCTCTTCCCCCGACTCTCCGCCACTCGCCAGCCCGGCGCCGTCTGTCGAGCCGCCGGCGACTACCGCCGGACAGACAACGACGCAGATCGACACGGCGAACCTCACGCTTCGAACGCTCTCGACGCCGGCCGACGCGACGACGCGCGTCAGCGCGTACACCCGCGGCCCCGACCTCGGCTCGTCGCTCGGATTCGCGACGGCCGACACGGACGCCGCCTTCGAGACCGCGGCCGTCGTCGACCGGATCGAACGCACCGAGGCGGGCGTCGAGCGGCAACAGCAGATACTCGCGGAGATCAACCGCATCGAGCGCGCGGAGGTGGCGCTGTCCAGCCGGCAGGCGGACGCCTTCAGCGCGCACGCGGCCGGCGAGATCAGTGACCGCGAGCTCGTCGACGAACTCGTCCGCGTGGCGGCGACCGCCCGCGAATACGACGAGCGGCTCGACGAGATCGACGCGCTCGCCGAGGCGACCGACGGCTTCAGTTCTCCCGGCCGGCTCGACGAGCTCCAGGTAGCGCTCCAGGTGTACGAGGGGCCGGTCCGGGACCACGCGCTCGCGACCGCTCGCGGGCAGTCATCCCCGAACGAGCTGTACGTCGCGTCGAGCCAGGGCGCCGTCGTGCTCGCGACCGTCGTCGACGGCGAGTACGTCCGCGAGGTGTTCCGGACGGACCGCTGGGACCGCGGCGGCGGCGACATCTCGAACGACGTGGCGATCAACGTGACCGAGGAGGCGTATCCAGAGACGGCCGCGCTCCGCGAGCCGGACGCGTTCGGCGCGGGCGCGGTCCAGCGTATCACGATCCCGCACGAGATCGGCACGCTCCGGACGTTCGTCAGCGGCGGGACGGAGCGGGTGTTCGTCGAACACCAGCGCGTCGACCTCTCCGCGTTCCCCGACAGCGAGCCGGTCACGTCGACCGGCGACGGGTTCAACGTCACCGTCGAACGGACCTACTCCGGCGGCCCGGTGACCGTGACCGTCCGCGACGAAGAGACGGGCGACCCGGTCTCCGACGTCACCGTCACCAAGTCGGTCGGCAGCGGCGACAGTCAGGCCATCGGGACGACCGACGACGACGGGGTCGTCCGGACGCTCTCGCCGGCCGAGACGTACCGCATCACGGTCGTCGACGAGCCCCGCGTCGTCGTCCTTGGCGACATCGAGCCGCTCCCGACGCCGAGGCCGGTCGACGACGAGTGACCGCCCGCCTCGGCGCGGCGCTCTCCGGGCCGACCCTTTTATCCGAACCCGCCGCAGCCCCGCCATGCTACTACCCGCTCGCCGCGCTGATCGAGGAATGGCGCCCGTCGCGGGCGTGCTGCTCATCGCGATCACGGTCGTGTTGGCCGGCGGCGTCGCGGCCGCCGCGCTCGACGGGCCGAGCGCGACGGCGCCGCCGTCGGCGGTGCTGTCGCTGTCGGCGACCGACGACCGGATCGCGATCGAGCACCGCGGCGGCGACCCGCTCGACGTCGCGGCCGTGACGGTCCGCGTAAGCGTGGACGGCGACCCGCTCGACGAACAGCCGCCGGTCCCGTTCTTCTCGGCGGCCGGCTTTCGACCCGGCCCGACCGGCGCGTTCAACGCCGCCGGCGGCGACACGCTGCGCGTCGGGGACACGGCGACGTTCCGCGTCGCGGACACCAACGACCCGACGCTCGAACCGGGCCGTCGGGTCACCGTCGAAATCACGGCCGACGGCCAGCCCGTCGCGAGGCTGGAGGCGTCCGTCGAAGAGGGCTGAGAACGCGCGTCGCGAGCGGGTCGGCGTCGACGCCGCTACTCGGCGCCCGGTGCCGTCGACGCGGACTCCTCGGTACCCGACGCCGAATCGCCGTCCGCGTCGCCGCCGCCCGGGACCCGAGCGACGGTCGTGATCGCCCGCGGGCTCTGCGGGGTCGCCCGCTGGATGTGGTGTTCGAACTCCTCGTAGCCGGCTGCCTCGAACATCCGATCGGCCTCGTCGGCGTCGTAGAACAGCATGATCGCGTCGGCCACCCGCTGGAGGATCGGGTTGTGCGGGTAGTCGGGCCCGACGACGAGGACCTGGCTGTCGGGCTTCGCCACGCGGCGGAGTTCGCGGAGTCCCTCGACGGGGTTGGGCCAGTACTCGATGGAGCCGGACGACCACACAACGTCGAACGTGTCGTCGCGGAACGGGAGCCGCTCGGCGTCGCCCCGGTAGAAGCTCACCCGGTCGTGTTTCCCGAACTTCTCGAACGCCTTCTCCATCTGATGGACGCTCTGGTCGAGGCCGTGGACGTCGTCGGCGTGTTCGAGCAGCCCCTCGGTGCCGAACCCGGTGCCGCAGCCCACGTCGAGCACCGTCGGGTCGTCGCCGAACTCCAGCCACGAGAGCGCCTCCGCGCGCATCTCCTCGTTCCAGTTGAAGCGGTTGATCCGGTCGTACACCTTCGAGAGGTACTTGTAAAAGAGCCGGGCGTTCGACTTGTCCTCGAGGATCCCCATTTAGCGGTTCCTTGGGCCGGCGGCCCCATAACGACACGGATCCGCGACCGGAATCCGGTACAGCTCGGCGACCGGGATCCGGCGCGGACGACCGGGTCGGTCCGCTTCCGACCGGCTTTTCCGCCCGCCGCCCCACCGTCGGATATGGACCCGACGACGAGCGGCCGGTTCCGCGTCCACGACCGCCGCCAGCGGCCGACGATCGACGACGGTCCCGACGCGGTCGACAACGAGGCGGACGCGACCGGCACCGACGACGAGGCGGACGCGACCGGTGGCGACGACGCCGAGGAGTTCGTCCTCGTCGAACTCGCTGACGGGCTGGTCGACCCGACCGACCCCGACGCCGAGGACCGCTACGACCCCCTCTACGCCACCGCGGAGGGGTACGAGGGCGACCTCGCCGACGTCGTCGACGCGCTTCGGCCCGGCTTCGTCGCCGACGCGACGCTGGCGTGGACCGACGGCTCCGCGCGGTTCCGCGATGTCGACGTCGTCCGCGAGACGCGGTTCCGCTTCGCCGACGAGGTAGAGGGGATGTTCGAGGCCGCCGTCGAGACCTGGCGCCAGATCCGCGCCGAGGGCGAGCCGGTCGGCTCGATCACGACACGGTCGAACGACGGCGACCCCAACGGCGCGCTGTACCTCTTCGCCGACGCGCCGGGCAGCGACACCTTCGATGAGATCCGCACGGGCCGGCTCCCGATCGAACCGCTCGTCGCGCGCGTGAACGAGTCGCGAGCGGACGACGACCCGCGGGAGGTGTTCGTGTTGCGCCCTGCGGAACACGAGTTCGTCGCCGTCTACGTCGTCTTCGACCGCGACGGCGTCCTCGCGCAAACCGTCCGCGACACCTACGACCTCGGAGCCGGGCTGGCGGCGGGGCTCGACGCGAGCTACCCGAGTGGCGGCAACGACTCCCTCGTTTCCGACGGTTCGGACGACTCAGAGGGGAGCGACGAAATCGACGGGGACGACGATTTCGACGCGCTCGACCGTCTGTAGCCCGTCTCGTCCGCCTTCCGCAACTCCCAGCCGCGCCTACAGCCAGTCCGCGTCGGGGTCGACTCGGCCGTCGGGCGTCTCGCCGTTCAACACGGCCGCCACGTCGTTCGCGCCGCTCCGGTTCAGGTCGTCTTTCGCCTCCTCGCTGTACCACGCCGCGTGCGGCGTGACGACCGTGTCGTCGCGCCCGACGAGCGGGTCGTCCTCGGGGGGCTCCTCGGCGAGCACGTCGAGGCCCGCGCCCTTGA
>JBNJEE010000217.1:0-2835 GCA_051745525.1 Methanobacteriota archaeon
TCGCCGGTGTCGTCGGTCATTGGCTTCCGTTCGGCGGCGACGGGGAAATGGGTAGCGTCCGCGTCGGATCGCATCGACCGCCGTCGGCTGTCACCCGGCCGTCACCGACCGTCGTCGGCTGTCGCCCGGCCGTCACCGACCCGAGGGCCCGTGACAGCCGCGGGACGTGATCCCCGCCTTCGAGCGGAAGCGGCAGCCGCAGTCGCTACACCGGACGTACGGATCGCCTGCGTCGGTCCGAAGCCGGTGTTCGCCCACGATGAAGGGGCGGGTCACGGCCCGGGGACGGATTCGGTCCGGGATCGGCGTCGACGCCGACTCGCTCAGGGCCGTGCGCACGGCGATGGTGTCGACGTCGACGGGGTCCCAGCGGCGGGCGTCGAGGGCGGCGTCGCGGTCTGCCACCTCGGTCCAGCCGGTGACGACGACCGGGGAGTTCGTCTCGGTGTCGCTCACGACGACGACGAACCGGATCCCCGATTCGACGAGGGCGAACCGCCACCCGTCAGTCTGATTCCAGCGGAGCTGCCCCCGACGGATCGCGTCGCTTACCGTTCGCGTCGAGACGTAGCGACCGGGCTGTTCCAGTCGCTCGCGGAAGTGATCGGTCAGGGCGTACAACCCCGGGTCGCGGATCGGCGGGTCTTCCGGCGTTCGCGCCACCGAGGGACGGTCCGGCGGTGCCGACGCGTCGGCGCGCGGGCCCTCGGCGTCGGGGCCGAGCGGGAGGGAGTCCGATCTCGATGCCGCCGGCCGGCGAGCCCCCGCCGGCGCGGTCGTGGACGCGGTCCGACGCTCCGTCGATCCGGGACGGGGTGAGTCGCGGGTCCCCGGCCCGCCCTGTCGGGATGCCACTGGGTATGGATACAAAGTGGCGTCTTAAGTGTGTTACGGCGGCACAGGGGTGCGGTGATTTGGGCCGGGGGTGCGGTGATTTGGACCCGGTTGCGACGCCCGCGGCCCGAGAGTCGAAAGCCTGACCCTACCTCGAGATCCGGCAGCCTACTCGTGGCCCGAGACGCGGACCGGCTCGTAGGGCTCTTCTAACCACTCGATATCGGAGGCAGAGAGATCGATGTCGAGCGCTTCGACGGCGTCTTCGAGGTGTTCGACGCTGGACGTGCCGACGATCGGGGCGTCGACGACCTCCTTGCCGGCGACCCAGCGGAGGGCGATCTGCGCCATCTCCACGCCCTTCTCTTGGGCCAGTTCCTCCACGCGCCGGTTGATCTCTTCCCCGCCACCCTCGCGGTACGGACGCCCGAGCGCGGTCTCGTGTTCCCCGCGGGCCGTCGCGTCGTCCTGTTCGTACGGGCGCGCGAGGTAGCCGGCGCCGACCGGGCTCCACGGGATCGCGCCGATCCCCTCTGTCTGACAGAGCGGGAGCATCTCGCGTTCCTCCTCGCGGTACGCGAGGTTGTACAGGTTCTGCATGGTGGCGAACCGCTCGTACCCTTCACGTTCGCTCGTGTGAAGCGCGTCGGCGAACTGGTGGGCCCACATCGAGGAGGCGCCGACGTACCGAACGTCGCCGCGGCGGACCGCGTCGTCGAGCGTCGCCAGCGTCTCCTCGATCGGCGTGTCGTAATCCCACCGATGGATCTGATACAAGTCGATCGTGTCCATTCCGAGTCGATCGAGGCTGTTCGCCAGCTCCTGTTCGATCGCCTTCCGCGAGAGCCCGCCCGAGTTCGGGTTCGACTCGTCCATCTCGCCGTACACCTTCGTGGCGACGACGAACCGGTCCCGGTCGTACTCGGCCAGTACGTCGCCGAGGATGTCCTCGCTCTCGCCGTTCGAGTAGACGTTCGCGGTGTCGAAGAACGTGATCCCCAGTTCGATCGCGCGCTCGACGAGCTCGCGGCCCTCCTCCTCGTCGAGCATCCAGTCGTGTTCGCTGCCGAAGCTCATGCAGCCGAGCGCGAGCCGGCTCACCGTCGTCCCGGTATCGCCGAGCGTCGTGTACTCCATACGCCACTGGCGGGCGCTCGGGGAATAAAAACCGGGCCTCCGGCAGCCGAAGGCGACCGTTACAGCGCGGGGGGCTCGTTGCGGCCGATGACGATCTCCTGCCCCTCGACGTCTTCGAGGGCGGCGACGCGCCCGCCGATCTCGACGCGGCCGTCCGCGGTTTCGACAACCAGCGACGCGACTTCCTCCGTGTCCTCGAAGGCGACGTCGACGACGCGGCCGCGGACGGTCACGGCGTCGCCGGTCTCGATGTCGCGACCCTCGACCGTCGCGTAGAACTCCTCGCCGTCGAACTCGCGGATGTCCTTGACCGCGCGGCGGATCGAGGCGTAGCGGCGCGGGAACGGGCGGTCGGCGCCGTTCGTCGCGAGCGTCTCGGCGGTCGTCCACAGGACGGTGCCGAAAAAGCCCGAGACAAGGAAGCCGAGCGCGGAGCGGTTGAAGATGACGCCGTACCGCTCGCGGTCGTCTCGGAGCGCGTCCTGCGTGGCGTACACCGAGTACTCGCCGTCACCGACGGCGAGGATCGGGGTGGTGATCCCGCGCCGCGAGCGGGCGATGGTGGCGACCTCGTGGTAGTCGAACTCGTCGGGGTCCGGCGCCCGCGCGGCCGGCGTGACGAGGAGTTCGACGCTGACGCCCGCCTGGACCTTCGCCGCGAGTTCGTCGCGGAACCGCCGGAGAAGACCGGGCGTCAGCGAGACCGCAAGCTCGTACTCCGCGCCCGTGATGACCTCTTCGAGGTAGCGGAGGATCGTCGAGCGCGACTTCACGAGCGACACCGCTTCGGTCTCGCGCGTCGGCGCGGTGTAGCGGGCTTCCAGTTCGTCGACCATCTCCGCGAAGGAGTCGCGGAGGTCGCCG
>JBNJEE010000218.1:0-2826 GCA_051745525.1 Methanobacteriota archaeon
TAACACAACGGCACCGATCACCAAACAGACGACGATCCCGATTGACAGCCAACGGAGCGATCGCATCCAGATCATAGCGAACGAGCCGCGGATGCCAGAGCGATCGCTCTCGGGGTCACACGGCGTCGGTCATCGACCCGGTTCCCACGAAGCGGCTCTTGTCACACCGCGGGATCTCTCACTCGGGCCGATCGGTTATAAATACATTACGGACGTGAAAGCTTCCGCTCGGAGAAATGATCGCATGACCGCGGCGCCGAAGATTCCGATAATCGGCTACGCCTGTGCGAATAGGTTCGAAACCCGAAAAGAACGGACCGACGAAGAGGGAGATCGCTGAGCCGGGTCAGTGCTCGACCGCTTCCATCATCGAGAGCAGCTGGTCGGACTGGTCGACCTGGACGGGATGGGCGCCGACGAGCGCGATCACGTCGTCGTCGTGCTCAACGGTCCCGAGATAGAGGACGACGGGCACGTCCTCGACGGACTCGCTCGTGTTGTCATCTCCCTCGACGTCGGCGCTGATCGTCGTCTCGAAGATCGAGACGGTGGTCTCCTCGCCGAGGACCGTCCGGGTCTCCTCGCCCCGCTCCTCGATGTCGTCCGTTTCGATGTCGGCGTTTCCGCCGCCGACGTCCTGTTGGTTGATCTGGTTGAGGAGCCGCCGGATGAGGTCCGCGCCCTCGACCCTGACGAGGGGGTTAACCGACTGTCCGGCGACCGACGCGTTCGGCGTACTCGCCACGAACAGCGCCGATTGCGTTTCCGAGTTGACGTACCGGGCGACCCACGTCGTGGCCGTCACCTGCGCGTTCACGCCCGTGGCGTTGAACTCCCGGTCGACGGTGTACGACTCCGGCTCTTCGCCGGTGTACGCGGCGTCTGCGTACGCGCTCTCGGGTACGCGTGCGGGATCCGCGTCGAACTCGTAGCTACCGTCCTCACCGGCGCACCCGGCGACGGCGACGGACGTCGACGCGGCGATCGCCGCGAGCAGCCCTCGTCTATTCATGTGTCCCGCTAGGTCTGCACAGTTGATTAAGCCTATCGGCGCGTCTATCGGTCTCGAGAACCCCGCAGTCGAAGGCACAAAGTTCACGTCGGGGCGCGCGCGACGTGAGGCAAATGGAACGTCGAGGGCAAACCGGGCTGGTGGAAGCGCTCTTCTTAGACGTGGTTCGCCTCCACGAGACGTGGATGGAGGTCGTCTTCCCACGACAGCTCGATCCGAGCGCTGTCCTGGGAAAGTGGAAGCCCGAGACGACCGTTCAGTCGGTCGGGTACTATCTCTGGGCGGCGCTGGGTGCGCCGCTCGTCGCGGTCGCGTACCCGCTGCTGCTCGTCGGGTTCGCCACGCGCTACTACGCCGCGAAGCTCGACTCGGCGGTCACGCGCATCGGCGTCGCCGGGGCCGTGGTCGTCGCCGCCGTCGTCTGGGGGACGCTGACGGTGATCACACACCTCCAACTCCCGTTCGACGCCGTGATCGCGGTGGGCGCCGCCAGCACAGTGGCGGTCGTGTCCGCCGCCCTCGCCGCCGGCTTCTCGAAGGTCGGCGGGCGGTTCGTCAGCGTCCTGCTCGCGTACCCGTTCGCGATGACGGCGCTGTTCTTACCGCCGGTCGTCGCCGCGCTCGTCACGCCGACGCTGGAGGAGCTAATCTTACCGCCGAGCTACGAGCTCGCACGGTGGATCCTCGACACGTTCCTCTCGGTGGGCGGGATAAACGAGACGCTCCGGAGCGCGTTCGACCTCGAGACATTCGGCCAGCAGTGGGGGCTCCCCGGGCTCGGCTACGTGCTGATGTGGATCGGCATCTCGGTGCCGCTCGGGTGGTTCCTCGGGCTGCTCGTCGCGCTGGCGAACCTGATCCGGCCGGCGCCCGACGCCTGATTCGGGCGACTTCCTCCTCGAAACCGTCCTACTTTTCGCGGTCGTACGTCTCGCTGGCAGGCTCGAACGCCGACGCCGAGCGCTCCGTCGCTCGCCGCCGCTCGCGTTCAGCGACGGCCTCCGGATCCGGACTGGCGTCGTCGTCGATCCGGGCGATCGACTTGTGGACCTTCGCGTGACACCACCGACAGAGGCCGACCGTGATCTCGTGCGCGTCGTCGCCGCCGTACGAGAGGTGGTGTTCCTCCACGAGCGGGCGGGACTCGTCGTGCGCCAGCCGGACATCCTCGAGTCCGCACCGGACGCAGGCCTTCGCGTCGGTCGTCGAGCGGTAGTGCGGGCAGGCGCGCCACTCGCCGTCGGCGCCGACGTGACAGTCGTAGCCGTCGGCCCGTCGGTCGGCCGAGAACTCCGGATCGTCTCCCGCCCGGGTCAGCGCGAAGCGGCACCGGCCGTCGTCGGTGAGGTGGTCACAGACGCCGGCGACCGCGTACGGGTCGTCGACGCCGACGGGGGTCCCGTCGGGGGTGCGCTCCATGCCGGTCGGTGGGGACGGAGTCACTTCAATTCGGTCGCCGTCTCGGAGGAAGAGCGGTCGCCGGTCGCGTTGAATCGCGGACGGCTCAGACGAGGCTCGCGCCGTCGAAGTCGGTGCGGCCGTAGTCGACGTCGAGCAGCCGGAGGAGCGTGGGTGCGACATCGAGGAGGTCCGCGTCCTCGACCGTCGCATCCGGGTGGTCGACGAACAGCGCGGCGTCGTCGAAGGCGTGCATACCTGTCCGCGGCCCGTCGGGGTCAAACACTGCGTCCTTGGGGCGGAACCCGGACTTGAGATCGAACCCGTCGTTCGGGAGGACGACGAGGTCGGGTGCGATGGCCGCGTGGTCGCCGCGGAATACGGTCTCGCGGTCGACGACGCGGTCGGCGACGGGT
>JBNJEE010000094.1:0-9928 GCA_051745525.1 Methanobacteriota archaeon
GGCCTGCGCGAGCGCTTCGCGGTCGCGGATGAACCCGGCCGTCGAGAAGAGGTGGCTCCCCTGGACCTCGCGGTTCTGGATCGCCTCCGCGAGCACGTCGAGCGTTTCCGGGCTCATCGACGGCGACTCCACCTGTTCGAGCGTGTCGTGGTTCGCGAACGGGTGGAGGTACGCGGCCGCGGTCAGGTCGGCGGGGGTCGTGTCCCGCTTGAAGTCCAGCGTCTCGGCGCGGATCCCGTAGAGCAACGCGGTCGCGACCGCCTCCGAGGGCGACTGGTCGAACTCCTGGAGGTACTTCGTGAGAATCGTCGACGTCGAGGAGACGTTGGTCCGCACGTCGACGAACCGCGCGTCGAACGGCACCTCGGATTCCAGGTGATCGAGGTAGATGTCGATCGACGTTTCGAGTTCGAGGTCCTCCGCGGCGGCCTTCGCAAGGTCGACGGCCGCGACTGTCGCGTACTCAGACAGCGCCGGCGCCTCGTCCCGGGCGAGGAGATCGATCCCGAGGAGGTTGACAAACGCCCGGTTCTCTTGGTGGCCGACGTCGCCGGAGTAGATGATGTCGGCCTCGACGCCGAAGGCCTCTGCGATCGCCTGAAGCGCGGTCGCGGACGCGATCGAGTCCGGCTCGGGGTTGTCGTGGGTGAGGATCGCCATCCGGTCGCCGCCCTCCTCGATTATCTCCGCGAGCTGGCGAGCCATATACTCTAACTCGCCCGTCTCCAGCGACTGGAGCGCGCTGTCGGCGATCACTGTCGAGGGGTTGATGACGACGTCCGCGCCGCGCTCGCGTAGTTCGTCCTCACTGACTGGGTCCGAGGCCCGGACGACGACGTAGTGGTCGCCGCCGGTCTCTCTGACCGCCGAGACGGCGGCCTTGTTCGCCTCCACGTCGCTGGCGAGGATCAACACGATGTCGCGGTCGGCGAGCTCGTCGACGACGTCGGGCTCGGCGATGTCCTGGACGCGCGCGTTGAGGTCCTGATCGCGGAGCGCCTCGACCCGGCTCTCGTCGCGGTCGAGGATGAGGACGTCCTTGCCGCGCTCGGTCAGTTCCTCAGCGACGGCGTGACCGACGCTCCCACAGCCGAGGATGGCGTAACGGGTCCGCGCGGATCCGGATGCCCCACTACTCATTGGAGGGATTTCCGCGGCACGACACTTAACGAGTACGCTCTTCGCGCGAAACGGCACACGTGCCCCCGATACGGGCGCTGCGGCCGCGGACGACCGACCCTACTGTGAGGTGGCGTCCGCGGACTCCTCCTGTGTCGACGGCTGGGCCGTCCCGCCACTCGCGCGCCGCAGGTTTCGGACGAGCGTGACGGCGAAGATCGCGGCGCCCACTCCGCGCGCCGCGACGTCGTTCGTCACCGAGTAGAGGGAGACGTCGACGCCGACCAGTCCGAACGCGGCGCTCGCCGGCAGCAGCACCATTCCGGGGACCGACAGCAGCACGGCGGCGGCGACCAGCGAGACCCGCGATCCGGACCGCACGTCGGTCCGGAAGTAGCCGATGATCGCGACGCCGAGCGCGTACACGCCCGCGAACATCGCGACGATCGGGACGGCCACCTCCGGGAGGAAGTAGCCGAGGTCGGCGACGTCGGCGCCGGTGATGATCGACCCCTGGCCCTCCCGCGTCCGGAGGAGCAGGATCCCGGGCGAGAACACAAACGCGAAGGGAACGAGGATCTTGTTCAGCGATAGCAGGAACGCCTGCTTACCCGTGTCGAACGGGTCGGATTTCGCGATCCCGGCCGCGGCGTATGCGGCGACCATCACCGGCGGGGTCACGTCAGCCATCAGTCCGAGGTAGAGGACGAACAGGTGGACCGCCAAGATCGCGATCCCGAAGTCGGGGAGGACGGGCCCGAGCAGCACGACGATGATGATGTACATCACCGTCGTCGGCATCCCCATCCCGACGATCACGGCCGCGAGCCCGGCGAGGATCAACAGGAGGACGAGCGACCCCCCACTCACGCTGATGATGAGCGCGCGGAGGCTCCCCCCCAGCCCGGTGATCCCGATGACGCCGGGGATGATCCCTGCCGCCGCGACCGCGACGACGACGATGGTCGCGGTCTTGGCGCCCGACTCCATCGCCTTCAGCACGAAGGTGCCGAACTGCCCCGTCCGAGACGACGCAACGTCGGATCCGGTCCGCTCGTCGAACCATATCGCGGCACCGACCACGTCGTCGTCGAGGTCGAGCAGGGGCGCGTCACCGCGCGGGTCGGCGAGGAGGAAGGCGAGGCTGATCGCCGTGATGACCATCGGCAGCGAGGACAGGGCCTCGCTCAGCGCCGCCGTCAGGCCGAACTCGGCGGCCTCAGCGCCGTACAGCAACTCGATCGGCGTCACGCCGAGCGTGGCCAGTGAGGCGGCGAACAGCGCGTAGCCGGCGGCGATCGCCCCGACGAGGTACCGCCCAGTCCGCTCGCTGTACGCGGCGACCATCGCGATCAGCGCGACCGTCGCGACGATCGTGAGCCACCCGGCGCGGCCCACCGAGAGCCGGGCGATGACGAGGTAGTAGAGCAGTAGTCCGAGCGGGACGAGGTAGAACCAGCCGCGCCGCAGGTGCGGCCCCAGATCGAGCAGCTCCGACCGGGGGAGCCCGCCGATCTCGCGTTTCGCGGCCTCGAAATGGACCATCACCCACATCCCGAAGAAGAAGGCGATAGCCGGCAGTGTCGCGGCGATGACCACATCGCGGAACGGCGTCCCGGTGTACTCGACGATGAGGAACGCGGCCGCGCCCATCACCGGAGGGAGGATCTGGCCGCCGGAGGAGACGGAGGACTCGACGGCGCCCGAGAACTCCGGCGAGTAGCCCGAGCGTTTCATCAACGGGATCGTCAGCGCGCCGGTCGTCACCGTGTTCGCGACGGAGGAGCCGGAGAGCATCCCCATGAACCCGGAGGCGACGACGCTGGCCTTCGCCGGCCCGCCCTTCCGGGTCCCCGTGATCGAGTACGCGAGGTCGATGAACCACTTGCCCGCGCCGGACATCTCCAGGAACGCGCCGAACAGGATGAAAATGTAAATGAACCGCACAGAGACGCCGACCGGCACGCCGAGGATTCCCTCCACCGTGTACCAGAGGTTCTGGACGATCTGGCCCCAGCGGAGTTCCGAGGTCGCGAACGTCCTGGCGACGGGGAGGTCCCGCGGCAGCAGGTACCCGTACTTCGCGTACAAAAGGAAGAGGCTCACGAGCAGCGTGAGCAGCAGGCCGAGCGCCCGCCGGGTCGCCTCCAACACGAGGAGGATCGCGAGCACGCCCATCAGGTACGCGAGGCTGTACTCGGCGAGGACCCCGACCTCCGCGAACGAGAGCCACGGGACGACCTCCCCGAGCGACCCGGCGCCGCCGAGCCCCCGCACGCGGATGATGTCCGTGATCTCGTCGTACTGCGTGAGGTAGTAGGCGGTCGGGAACGTCGACAGCAGGACTAACCCGAGGTCCGAGGGCGTGATCCGCGTCGACCCCTCGTCGACGAACAGCCACCAGACGCCCCGGCGGACTCCCTCGACCGCGCGCGTCACCGGCGAGTCGCCGAGGCGGTCCCGCGCGAGCGACGGGAGCGCGGCGAGGCGACCCGTGATCGCTCCGGCTCCGTTCGATCCCGGGAAGAGGAGGAACGCCATCACGAGCGCGAAGTTGACGTGGATCGCGCGTACTTGGAGCGAGGAGAGCGCGCCGAGCCTGACCGTCGTGAGGCCCGGCACGGTGAACTCGAAGACGAATCCCCGAGCGCCGAGCCACAGCTGGTACGCCGAGAAGACGATCCCGACGACCGCCACGGCGACAAGCCCGACCCCCGTCAGCGAGCGCCTGTTGTCGATCTCCTCGAATACCTGATCGGCCACTTCGGTCCCTTCGTCGTCCGATTCGCCCCCGTCCGATGTGTTCGTGCTCACAGTTGTGTCACCCTCGTGTCACCGTCTCGTGACCGGTCTCCTCACCGGCGGCGATTACAGCGCCGGGATCGCCCGCCGTTCGACCGTCAGCTCGACCGCACCGCCGTCGGTCATCCCCGCGATGTCGTACCGCTCGTCGCCGACGATCAAGTCGTGGTCGGCGACGGTCCCCGTCTTGAGGTGTAGCGTCGAGTACGATTCGGACGGGGGTTCAAAGACGTATCGACCGTCGCGCTCCGTCACGTCCGCTCGCGACGGGAGCCCCGCCCCGAAGGAGCTGAACTCCATCCGAGTCATCACCAGCTTCCCGTCTCTCGGGACGTAGACGTCGCGGACGGTCGTCTTCTCAACGCTGTGCGTGTACTCGATGACGACCTCCGTCTCCTCGGAGACCGGCGTCGTCACTAGTTCGGTACCGCTTTCGTCGGTCACGACCAGCGTCGGGCCGCCGGAGACGGTGTCGGCCGCGCCGAGAGCGTGCCCCGCCCCGGCCGCGGTCGCGAGGATCGCCGCCAGGGCGACCGCGAAGAGGGCGGTTCCGCGCCGATCCGACGGCAGTCGCGACCCCAGAGTCACGCTACTCGAAGTAGCGGGCCGCGCCCTCGTGGAGCTCGATCGACATCCCGTCCTGCGCGGAGTCGACGCTGATGAAGTCAGTCTTGATCGAGAGCTGGCCGAGGTTCTCGAAGATGGCCTCGGTGACCGCCTCGACCGTGTCCGCGGAGAAGTCGGAGCGCGTCGCGATCATCGCCTGTACCGAGACGGTGTCGACGTCTTCGTCGATGCCCTCGTAGGTGCCGGCGGGGATGGTGTCGTCGGCGAACCACGAGGCGTCGTCGCGGGCGGCCTGCCGCTCCTCGGCGGACATGTTGAGGACCTCGACTTCGGTGGTCGTCGCGAGCTCTTCGATCGCGCCCACCGGCCAGCCGCCGACGACGAACGCCGCGTCGACGTCGCCGTCGCGGAGCTGGTTCGCCGCCTGCGTGAAGTCAGTGTTCTGCTCTTCGAAGTCGTCGGTCGTGAGACCGGCCGCCGACTCGAGGATCTGGAGCGCGTTCACCTGCGTCCCGCTGCCGAGGTCGCCGGTGTTGACGCGCATGCCTTCGAGGTCGGACAGCGAGCCCACGTCCGCTTCGGGGTTGAGGAGTACGTGGATCGTCTCCGGGTACAGCGTCGCGACGCCGCGGAGGTTCTCCACCGGAGCGCCCTCGAACGCCTCGAGACCCTCCCCGTTGCGGGCGAAATAGGCGACGTCGTTTTGGATCAGCGCGAAGTCGGCGTCGCCGTTTCCGAGACTGCCGACGTTCTCGACCGACGCACCCGTCGAGGAGACCTCGACCGGGAAGTCGGTCGTGTCCTCGATGATCCCCTCTATCTCGCCGGAGAGCGGGAAGTACGTCCCGCCGGTACCGCCGGCGTGCCAGCGGATGACGTCTGCGCTGCCGCCGTCACCTCCGTCGTCGCCACCGTCGCTTCCGTCGTCGCCGTCGTCGCCGTCGTCGCCGTCGTCGCTGTCACCGCCGCCCGAACAGCCGGCTAGTCCAACGAAACCGGCCGCGGCCGCCCCGCGGAGAAGCGTCCGACGGTCGACACGTTCAGCGATTGGGTTGTCTGTCATACGACACTAGTACAGCATCGGTGTTGATAACCGTTTCCCATGATAAGGAGCGCCGCGGGTTCGGCGCCCCGACCACATCCGTCGATTTCTCGACCGACCGAAGCGGTCCGCGCGCCACCGAATGGAAAGGCCTTTTACACCGACGCCGGTACGTCTCGGTGAGGGCCGGTAGCTCAGTTAGGGAGAGCGACGGACTCTTAATCCGTCGGTCGCGTGTTCAAATCGCGCCCGGCCCGTTTTTAAGCCGTTCCACTTCCGTGACGGGCACCGCCCGTCCGACGCGACCCTTTATTTCCGCGCTCGCCGATCCCACGCCCATGACTGACCTCGACGACGCGTCGGCGGTGATCACCGGAGCGAGCTCGGGAATCGGCGAAGCGACGGCGCACGCGCTCGCTGAGCGCGGCGCGAACCTCGTCCTCGTGGCGCGGCGACGCGAGACGCTCGAATCGGTCACAGAGGACGTGCGGGCCGAGTACGGCGTTGAGGCGGTCGTCGCCGACGGCGACGTCCGCGAGTCGACGACGGCGGCGGCAGCGGTCGAGGCCGCGATCGAGGCGTTCGGCAGCCTCGACGTCGCCGTCGTCAACGCGGGGCTCGCCCGCGGGAGCGACGTGGCGACGATGACCGACGAGGAGTACTTCGCGATGCAGGAGACCAACGTCGACGGGGCCTTCTTCCTCACGCGCGAGGCGCTCCCGCACCTCAAAGACAGCGAGGGGACCCTCGTCGCGGTCGGCAGCTTCGCCGGAGAGTTCCCTCGGCCGTTCAACCCCGTCTACGCGGCGACGAAGTGGTGGATCCGCGGGTTCGCACACAGCGTCGCGGCGCAGGCCGGCGAGGACGGCGTGGCGGTCTCGGTCGTCAACCCCTCCGAGGTCCGGACCGAGTTCGGCAGCGAGGACGGCGAGCCGTTCGAGGAGCGGTTCGAGCCCGGGAGCGTCACCGAGCCGGAAGAGGTCGCGGAGGCCATCGCCTTCGCCGCGTCGCGGTCCGGTTCGTCGGCGCACGAGATCGACCTCTACCGGCGAGATAAGTACGCCGACACTATGTGAGCGGGGCTGCGCGAACGCGCGGCGGTCGGTCGGCGCGTCGTCGCGGCGGTCGATCTGCGCCCCGCACTCCGGAAAGGTCTCATCGGCGCGGGAGAGCATCAGGTCACACGCCGGACAGAACCGACGGTCGCAGGCTTCCTCGCCCATGGGTCGAGTTCGCGGTGGGGCCGTGACAACTCCGGCGCCGTCGAAACCGTGATTAGCCGGAGGTTTCCGTGCGATATGCTGCCCGTACTTTTGTTACGCTCCGTCTTCCCGCCGACCATGCGCTCGGAGCCATCCGACCGGCCGACGAAGCTCATCGTAATCGCAACGCTCGCCGCACTGCTCGTCGCCCTCGGCGCGTTCGGCGCGCTGAGTTCGCTCGGCGTCGCGGCCGAATCGCCGTCGCAGACGGCCGACGCGGACCCGACGTTCGCAGTGGAGATAACCGACTACGACGACGTGGTGACGGAGGGCGACGCGCTCGTCGTCGAGGCGACGGTCACGAACGAGGGGACGACCGCGGACAGCCAGCAGATCCACCTCAAGAACGACCGCAACGAGATCGTCGACTCGGAGGCCAGCCCGGCGCTGACGCTCGAACCGAACGAGAGCAAGGACGTGACGCTCGAGTGGGACACCGGTCCGGGCGATGCCGAGGTGGAGAGCGTGAAGGTCGTGAGCGACCACGGGAGGGACGACCGAACGGTACAGATCGACGAGGCCTCCTTTTTCACCGTCGAAGGCGTCGAGACCGACTCACCCGTCGAGGCCGGCAAGGACCTGACGGCGATGGTCACCGTGACGAACGACGACCCCGACACCGCGACGCAGGACGTGTGGATCGAAGTCGACGGCGACAGGGTGGCGGACACCCAGGTCGAACTCGAACCGGGCGATTCCAGCAACGAGACCCTCACGTGGACTGACACGGCGGACAGCGCCGGGAACTGGACGCTAGAGGCCGCGACGACCGGCGACCGACTGACGACAGAGGTCACCGTGACGGAGCCAGAGTCGTCGGAGTCCGCGGACGGCTCGGACGAGTCTACGGACTCCTCGGGCGATTCCGCGGACGATGACGACGGGGGATCTGGCTCCGGCTGGAGCCTCCCTGCCTACGTCAATAAGCGGGACAACGGGGCGGTCGACGGGGACGGTGTCGTCGAGCTCCCGGGCAACGAAGTGGCCGTCGTCGACTTCGACCGCGAGGCCGTTTCGGGTCGGCTCATCGTTCACCGGCTTCGCGAGCTCCCCGAGGGCGTGACTGCGCCAAACGACCCGGTCAAGATGTACCAGATCGACCCGGACGGCGAGTTCGCGGACGAGAACGCGACGGTCACGTTCGCCTACTCGAACGAGACGCTCGACGAGTCGGACCTGGACCGCGTCGAGGTCCTGCGCTGGAACGGGACGGCCTGGACCGCGCTCGATGCGGAGGCGACGAGCGCCGGCGGGGAGGTGACAGTCGACACGGAGACCAGCGGTTTCTCGTTGTTCGCGGTGACGACTGGCGGCGAGGCGAACGTAACTGCCGGGGCGGAGACGACCGAGAACGCGACCGCAGAGGGTGAGGCGGCAACGAACGAGACGACAGACGCGAACGAGACGGCCGACTCGACCGACGCTGCGTCGGAGGCGGCAGACGCGGACGCCAACTCGACGGACACCGACGAGACGGGCGCAGAGTCGACGGACGAGAACGCTGCGTCGAACGACTCGGAGACCGAAACGACGGACGACACGACGACGGACGCGACGGAGGCGAGCGAAGACGAGACGCCCGGGTTCGGCGTCGTCGCCGCGCTCCTCGCGCTAGTGGTCGCGGCGGGCGTCGCGACGCGCGGCCGTCAGAGAGAGTAACGACGCGGGCGGTGATTTTTGAAAGACCGACGCCTCGGAGGCCGACTTTACCTGAATTGAGGCGCTAAGGCCCCTTCCTCAACGAACGAGCGAAGCGAGTGAGTAGGGAGGGGATACAGCGCCGCACGGTTCTCAAACACGTTCGACGCTCGGCCCACAGGCCCACGTAATCGAAACAACCATACGCATAGGTACGCATAATGCGTATGTCGTGAGGCGGAAGAACATCACCATCCGCGAAGACCAAGCCGAGTGGGTCGAGGAGAACCATCTTAACCTCTCGTCGTTCGTTCGCGGACAACTTGACGAACTCATCGAAGAACGCTCGTGAACTACAACTACAGGTATCGACTCCGACCGTCCGACGCTCTCGAAGAACAGTTAGCGTGGACTGTCGATACCTGTAGACAGGTCTACAACCACTTTCTCCACCGACTCAACTGCACCGACGACACCTCGGCGTACTCTGAGCAGAAGCTCCTGCCGAGTCTCAAGAACTGGTGGAGCGACCTGAAACAAGTTCACTCGAAGGTACTACAGAAGGTCGTACAACGGCTGTACGATAACCTCTCGACACTACGAGAGCGCAAAGAGAACGGCTACCGCGTCGGGACGCTCAACTGGAAAGCCCCGAGCGAGTACCGCAGTTTCACCTACAGTCAATCCGGCTTCAAGCTCAAGAACACGGGCGGTCGGACGCGACTGTGGCTCTCAAAACTCGGAGAAATTCCCCTCACCTTCCACCGCGACCTCCCCGACGACGCTGACATTAAGACCGTCACGGTCAAGCAAGAACCTACCGGGAAGTGGTACGCCATTCTCGGCATCGAGACGCCCGACGACCCGCTGGAGAAGCCGGAGAATCCCGAGAACTGCGTCGGTATCGACGTGGGGATTCTCAAGTACGCTCACGACACCGACGGAACCGCCGTCGAATCCCTCAACCTGTCCAACGAACGCGAACGTTTGGAACGCGCACAACGGAACCTCTCGCGGAAACAGCACGGGTCGGACAATTGGGAGAAACAGCGTCGGGTTGTGGCAGAACGCCACGCCGAGTTGAAGAACAAGCGGCGCGACTTCCTTCACAAGCTCTCGAACTACTACGCTCGGGAGTACGACTTGGTGGCTGTCGAGGACTTGGACGCGAAGGGGTTGGTCGAACTACCGGGCAACTCGCGGAACCGGGCAGGTGCGGCGTGGGGGACGTTCCTGCGGATGCTCAAATACAAGTGCGAACGGGAAGGAACGCACTTCGTTGCTGTGAATCCGCGCGGAACGACCAAAGAGTGTGCGTCCTGCGGCGTTTCGACCGAGAAACCGTTGTGGGTGCGCGAACACTCCTGCCCGGCGTGTGGGTTCGAGGCCGACAGAGACGCGAACGCGGCGTGGAATATTCTTTCTCGCGGTGTGAAGAAGCGGTTAGGAGCGGGACGCTCCGAATCAACGCCCGTGGAGACTGCGCTCCCTGTGTCCT
>JBNJEE010000095.1:0-9834 GCA_051745525.1 Methanobacteriota archaeon
CTGTCTCCCATCTGCTCGTACTCGTCGTCGGTCGACAGCTCGATTCTGAGGTCGCTAAACAGTCCGTCGTGGTCCGCGAAGTCGATGCCCACGATACCGATCCCGGAGTCGTCCGGGAACCGATTCGCGACTCTGAGGAGCGTGACGCGGTCGCCGTCCTCGACGGTGATCGACTTCTTGTCTTCCGCGTCGTCGTCACTTAGCTCCTCGACTTCCGGGAGCGCCATGTACCCCACGTACGCGTTCTCGTCCTCGACGACGGACACCTCTACCGAGCGGTCCGCGCTCGCGCTGGAGAAGGCACCGGTACCGGTGCCGAGCGCGGCCGATCCGGTCCCGCCGAGCAGGAGGATGAGGTTGCGTCGTTTCATGTGGTGTGTGGGGACGAGTGTCGCTTACCGGTCGATACCACGTGTCGGGACCATATGGTTATGTGCCGCTGGAAGCCCGGTATCGACGTGCCTGAATGTTCGTGTGTGCTGCCTGAACATCGCCGGTCAACCTCCCTATCGCCTCCTCTCGGTCGGTCGGGGTCGCGCGACGTGGGTCGCGTCACTCGCTGTCCACTTCGGGCGGCTCCTCGCCGCGACCGACCTCCATCTCCGCGGTGTAGTACTTGTGCGCCAGCGCCGAGAACGCGAACGCGACGACGACCGCCAGCGTCCACGCCATCTCGGGCAGCAGCGTGAACGGCCACACGCCCACCCACACCGCCGAGACGAGCGCGGCGGCGACACCGGAGAGCCCGAGGTAATACTCGCTCCACGGGATCTCTCGCCCCTCGACGACGTCAAGGTAGACGTCGATGTCGGTCAGCGCGGGGGTCGGCTGGACTACCCCGCGGGCCTTGTTGAACTCCACGACCCCGGCGTCGTCCATCTTCGGCAGGTGTGACTGCTGGAGGGCCGTGTACACTCGTTTCCGCTCGCTGCTCGAAATCTCGGCGGTGTCGATCCCGTTCTCCCAGGCCGCGATCTGCTCTGCCATCTCGCCGATTTCGACGGTGTCGTCCGGTTCCCGTTTCAGCAGGTGAACCGCGAACCGCCGCCGCTGGTTCGCCAGAACGTCGAACAGATCGTCTTCGGAGATCTCCGCCGCCGGCTCTGCCCCTCCCTTCTCGATCTGCTGTGCCGACGCCATTAACGTCAGACAAATATGAATACACCAACATAAAACCACAGGTTGTGATAACTCGACAACGTTTATTTGCGTTCACGATCGTCTACGTGAATGAGGCTGAAACGCCTGTTATGCCGGGTTTGGACGGGTTTAATCGCTATCTCAAATGACGAACAGCTTATTTGATCGCGATTCTAAATGTGGAATTATCACATTCCAAATCACTTTTTTGGCGGTGACTCCCCGATCTCGCGTCGCTCTTGGGTCCCTTGACGAACCCCTTCCGAACTTCAAGCACCGCATAACCAAGACCCTTCGACGGTAACGGGTGAACCGTTACGCATGTCTACCGCTCGCCGGACCCTTCTCCTCGTCGTTCTCGTCGCGGCCGCCGGAGGCCTCGCCTTCGCGACGGGGGCGGCGGTGGTCGACGGGCCGGCGGACACGTTCGCCGAGGAGCGCCTCGCCATCCAACCGGTGGACGGCCCCAACGGCGCCTACGCGTACCTGAACGACGACGACGAGATCGTCGTCGACGTCTCGGGGTCGAACCCGAAGCTTCCGAGCGACTTCGAGGGGGTCAACCCCGGAACCCTCGCCTCGGCCGAGGGCGTGTTCACGATCACCTACACCGCCGACGAGTACGCCCGCGTCTGGATCGAGCACCCGGAGGAGAACGTCACTTTCGTCGCCGACGGCGAGTCGATCGAGGGTGAGGCGAACAACGTCACGCTCGGCCCCGACGAGACCGTCGCGGTGGGTCTCGAAGTGGACGCGCGCGACGCCGTCGCCGGCACGAGACTGGGCGGCGACGACTTCGACATCCGTGCCGAAGTCGCGGAACCGGAGTCGGTCTCGTCGAACACGGACGGCGACGAGGGTGGAGGCGGCGCCGCGACGACCGTTCATCGTCCCGCGCCCGACCGGCGCGAGTTCGAGGGTCGTGATCTCTCCCCGGACAACGAGGTCACGTTCGACGCAGGCGCGATGGAGATCACGGGCGACGACGTCACCCTCGACCGCGTGCGGATCCGGAGTTCGAACCGGGAGAACGTCGACTTCGAGACGGTCGGGCGACCGGACCCGTTCCCGTCGGCCGGGCCGCTGAACGACTCCCGGGGCGCGGCGCCGAACGGCTACTTCGAGTTCGATCACTCGTTCACGAGCGAGGAGGTGTCGCGCGTTCGGTTCTCGGTCAGCGTCGACCGCGACTACCTCAACGAGACCGGCGGCGATCCCGCGGACCTCTCGCTGTACCGCCGCGCGGAGTCGGAGCCGGACGGCTGGGAGCGGCTGGAGACCGAGCGCGTCGACCCGGCCGTCCGCCGGCTGCTGGACCTCCCGGAGGACCGGGTCCACGTCACGGCGTCGACCGACGAGTTCTCGATGTTCGCCGTGGCGACGGAACGGCCTCGCATCCGCGCGACCGACGCCTCGATCGACCGCGAGGCCGTCGATCCGGGCGCGTCTGCCGTCGTCAGCGCGACGGTCGCGAACGAGGGCGGAAGCGACGGCGCGAGCGATGTGACGCTCATCGCGGACGCCGAACCCGTCGCGACGCAGCGGGTCGAGCTCGACCCCGACGAGACCGCTCCCGTCACGTTCGAAGCGGCCTTCGACGAGTCGGGAGCGTACGACCTCGCGGTCGACGGCGTCCCGGCGGGGACGCTCGCGGTCGGCGATCCGGCCGGCGACGGCGACGAGGACGACAGCGCGTCCGTCGAGGGAGGGACGGACGGCGGCGCCGCGGCGCCCGGCGACACCGAGCCTGATCAGCCCACCGAAGAGCCGAGCGGGATCGACCCGTCGAACCTCGCCGGCCTCGCCGTGTTCCTCGCCATCGTCCTGGCAGGTGTCGCGCTCGTCCGGCGGATGCCGGGCTCGTGACGCCCGCTCGCGGCTGGAGCCGCGCTCCTCTTTCGAACGCCGGTCGACAGTTATCACCGCTGGATCTCGGGACCACAGAAATTAACCGAGCCTCGCCGGAAAACGACCCGTGAGCGACCTCTCGTCCGAGACCGACCGCTCGCTCCAGGGTCGCGGCGGGAGCGACGGCTCCGTCCGAGACGGCGACGCGCGCGGTCGGTCGGGGTACGCGGCGTTCGTCGACGACCTGTCCGCCCGCGCTCGCCTCCTCGACCTCCTCGCGCTCGCGCTCCCGCCGGCCCTCCTCGTCGCGGTCTTCGCGCTGCCGGAATCGACTCGACGCTCGCTGGCGTTCGCGTACACGGATCCGACGGCACCTTCGGCGTTCACGGCCCACTACGTCCACCTCGGCGCAGACCACCTCCTCGGGAACCTCGCCGGGTACGGGCTTCTCGCCGGGGTCGGCTACGCGCTCGCGGTCCTGAGCGGGCGCCGGCGCCTCTTTTTCACGTCGTTCGTCACCTACCTCGGCGCCTTCCCCTTCGCGCTGTCCGCGCTGAACCTCGCCGTCCCGCGGAACGCGGTCGGCTACGGCTTCTCCGGAGTGAACATGGCGCTCGCCGGCCTGCTTCCGATCCTGTGGTACTGTTACGCCCGCGACCGGTTCGCGCCCGGGGCCTCCGTCGCCGCGCTGCCCGCGATCTTCTTCGCATTCGTCGGGTGGATCGCGCTCCTCGCGTTACCCGTCTCAACGGAGGGGATCGGGGTGGCGGGGCTCGCGATCGGCGTCGCCGGCGCGCTCCTCGCGCTGCTGTACGCGGCCGGCAGCGGGGTGCGCTTCCCGCGGTCGCTCCGAGCCCACGCGAAGTCGATCGCGGCGCGGCCGGGATACGGGGACCTGCTCGCCGTCAGCGCGGTGGTGGCCGTCGGCTACCCGGTCGTCGGCTTCCCGTCCGACCCTGTCGGCGACGGCGGCGTCGTGAACCTGTACGTCCACCTGCTCGGGTTCTGTCTCGGCTACATCGGCCCGTTCGCGCTGCTCGCGGCGGGCGTCTTCGACGAGTGAGGCCGCCCGCAACCGTCCGGACTCGCCTCCACCCACGAACTTATTAGGGCACGCCGCCGTTCAGCGATCGACGGCCACCTGACGCGCGAACGACACGAACCGTTTCGCGGCGGCACCCGCTGCGAGATCGTCTCCGAGCCGAGTCCGACACAATGTCCATCAAACGAACGCTGTCCGTGGCCCTTCAGGCGGCCGCGGTGCTGGTCGTCGTCTCGCTCGTCGTCGGGCAGCTCCTCGGCCAGCCGATCCTCCTCAGTTACGTCGAGACTGGGAGCATGCAGCCGACGCTCAACCCCGGCGACGGGTTCGTCGCGATCCCGGCCCAGATCGCGGGCGGGATCGGCTCCGGCGACGTGGTGACGTTCGACGCACAGGAGATCCAAGGCGGCGGGCTGACCACGCACCGCGTCGTCGAGGAGACCGAGCGCGGCTACGTCACACAGGGTGACAACAACCCGTTCACCGATCAGGACGGGGGCGAGCCGGTCGTTCAGGACGCGGACGTGGCGGCGAAGGCGCTTCAGATCGGCGGGAGCGTTGTCGTGATCCCCCACCTTGGGACTGTCGCCATGGGGTTCCAGTCCGCGCTCGACGCCGTCCAGACGCAGCTGGCGGTGACGTTCGGTGTCCGCTCGCTCCAGGGGACGCAGGGGCTCGCCTACGTGATCTTCGGGCTGTCGGTCGTCGCGTACGCGGTCGACTGGTACCTCAACGCCGGCTCGCGCGACCGCGACAGCAGGGACCGCTCCCGCGACGACGGCACCTCCGTGTTCGCGATCCTCGGCGTGCTGGCGCTCGTGTTAATGGCGACGGCCACCGCGGCGATGGTCGTCCCAGGTGGGACACAGGAGTACGGCGTCGTGAGCGCTGAGTTCGAGTCGGAGAACCCGACCGTCATCGAAAGCGGGACCAGCCAGGAGCTCGAGTACGTCGTCCCCAACGCCGGGCTCGTTCCCGTGTACGCGTACGTCACTCCCGCGAGCCCGGGCGTCGACGTCGACCCGCAGCGGCTCGCGGTCGGCAGTCGCGGCGAGGCGTCGACGACGGTGACGCTGTCCGCGCCCGACGAGACGGGGTACTACCGCCTGTTCGTCGTCGAACACCGCTACCTCGCGGTGTTACCGCCCGGCGTCGTCGACGAGCTGTACGGGGTTCACCCTTGGGCCCCGCTCGTCGCGATCAACGGGCTGCTCGGCGGCGGCATCGTCGGGCTCGGGCTGCTGCTCTTACGCGGCGAGCCCGCCCGGATCCGGTCGCGCGACTCCCGCGAGCGCCCCCCGCTCTACAAGCGACTCCTCCGCGAGTTCTACAGGTGACACATGTCTTCAGGCCCCAACGAACGTCGACTCCGACTCCGAGCCGTCTTGAACGCACAGTCCACCGCGATCCTCGTCGTCTGTCTCCTCCTCGTCGCCGTCGGAGCGGGGCTCGTGTACACGACGCACGTCGACCCCGGCACGGAGACGGAGAGCCGCACCGTCTCCTCGCTCACCGTCGAGAGCGAGTACCGCCACAGCGCGACCGTGACGGAGCCGAACGCCGTCTTTGAGACCGGCACGGTGCTCGACGGGCGCGACACGTACTTCGCGCGGGTCGCGCCGGAGCTCGACGTGAACATGGCGACGAGCTACGCGGCGTCGACCGCCGAGAACGCGACCGTCGAGGTCGGCTCCACGCTCGTGATCCGGAACGTCGGCGAGGAGGGGACCGTCTACTGGCGGGAGACGGAGCCGCTCGCATCGGAGACGGTCTCCGGCGTTTCGCCCGGCGAGACGGTGAACGCCTCGTTCGCACTCAACAGCACGGCGATAGACGGGCGCGTGGCCTCGATCGAAGAGGAACTCGGCGCCTCCCCCGGCGAGACGGAGACGTTCGTCACGACCGAGGTGGCCGTCGACGGGTCGATCGGCGGCGTCCCGACCGCGTCGACGCAGACGCTCGACATGACGCTCGATCACGGCGGCGAAACGTACTCCGTCGACGAGCCCGGCGTCCAGTCCGACACGACGGAGCGGAACGAGCAGGTGACCGTCGAGCGGGAGTACGGCGTGCTCCGGTCCTTGGTCGGCCCGCTCCTCCTGCTCGTCGGCCTCGTCGGCGCCGGCGGAATCGGGTACGCGACGCGGGAGTACAACCTCGCGCTCACGCCCGCGGAGCGCGAGTACCTCTCGTACCGCGACGACCGCTCGGAGTTCGCGGAGTGGATCACGACGGTCCGGCTCCCGCCTTCGGCCCACGAGCGCCCGACCGCCGAGGCGGACTCCTTGCGCGACCTCGTCGACTTCGCGATAGACAACGATACCGGCGTGGTGGAGGACCCCGATACCAGTGCGTTCCACGCGGTCTCCGGCGAGTTCCTGTACACCTACCGCCCGCCCGCACCGTCGGCGGACTCGCCTGCGACCGAGTCGACCCCGTCGGCAGACAGGGACTCGACGGGCGACGGGACCGACGTCGCCGACGTCGACGTGTCGGCAGAAGCGGACGGCAGGGAGATGGACTCCGGACCACCGGGGGACGACACGGGAGCGCCGGACGAACGGGACGACGACCGCGCCTGATCCCGCCGGCCTGCGTGGGCGAGTCCAGTCGAGTGGAAAAAAAGGTCGGCGATTCGGTTCGGAGGTCTCCTTACGCCGACGCCTCGTAACCGGCGTCCTCGATGGCGGCCACAACTGCGCCCACGTCGACGTCACCCTCGACGGTCGCGGTGCCCGCCTCGTGGTCGGCGCTCGCGGACTCGACGCCCGGCAGTTCGCCGAGCGCGTCGGTCACGTTGTCCTCGCAGCCGGTACACGACATGCCGTCGACGTCTATCGTCGCCATGCGCGGCTGTAGGCGCCGCGGGCACAACTGCCTTTCCGTCGCCCCCGAGGCCGACCGGTTTCCCGGACGCCGCTAGTCCGGCCGTTTTTCTCCGAACCCCCCGCCTGCCGGACGGCTTTTGCCCGCGCCGGTCGAACGCCCGGCCATGCGCACCCTCGACGAGACGGACCGAGAGATAATCCGACTGCTGCTTTCCGACGCCAGGCGCCCGTACAGCGACATCGCCGAGCGCGTGGACCTGTCGGCGCCCGCGGTGTCCGACCGCGTCGACCGGCTCCGCGAGGTGGGCGTCATCGAGGGGTTCACCCTCCGGATCGACGGCGACGCGCTCTCCGACGGGCTGCGGGTCCTCGCGACGCTCGCCGTCGCGCCCGGGGACGCCGAGCGCGTCCACGAGGCGGTCGCGGGCCACGAGCGCGTCGAACACGCGTTCCTCACCGCCGACGGCGAGGTGACGATCGTCGCGCGCGTCGAGGAGGGGACCGCCCGCGACCTCGTCGACGACGCGGTCGGGTTGGAGACCGTTGAGGAGCTGTCGGTGCGCCCGCTCGACGCGCACGAGTGGTCGCCCGCGCTCGGCGACGCCGACCTCGCGGTCGAGTGCGTCGAGTGCGGCAACACGGTCACTGCGGAGGGGGAGTCGGCCCGGATCGACGGGACGCTGTACCACTTCTGTTGTGGCTCCTGTCGCGAGAACTTCGAGGAGCGGTTCGACCGGATCGAGGAGGGGGCGTAGCCGGGAGGCGTCCCCGACGCGCCGCGGAGAGTAACGTACTTGAGTGCCCGCCGGTTAGCCGAACTCGCAGTCCCGTGGTGTAGTGGCCAATCATAATGGCCTTTGGAGGGAATCCGTCCGCGTCTGCGGCTCACGCGCGGTTGCCGGTCGTTCCTGCCGGAACGCCCGTCGGATGCCCGAAGTCAGCCATTGACGGCGGTTCGAATCCGCCCGGGACTACTTTTGGCGCGAACACGCCCGTGAGGCGCAAATATTCTCAGCGGTTCGAACCCAGAAGGCGAGAGGATTCGAACTCTACCGGTCGCGCGTAGCGAGCGAAGCGAGCCCTCGCGGCTCGGGTCGTTCCCTCGGCGTCGACCCCGATCACCTCTCGGCCGATCTATGTCACTTTTTACCATGCGGATCGTGGGTGTCGCATGGACATCTCCGAATACCGGGCGGCGGTCGCGGCGAACCGGCGAAAACACGGCTTCGAGGCGGTCGATGAGCGGACGGACGCGTTCGATCGCCTGTGGACGACGCGCGAGACGGACGACTCGCTCGGATCGGTCGTGGCGTTGGCGACGCTCGTCGAGGCGGAGGCGCTAGACGCCGCGACGCTCGCGGACACCGCGGCGGCGTTCCGCGACGTCCTCGTCGACACCGTTGACCCGCGGCCCGGGCGCGCCGACGGCGGTGCGGCGCCGACGCCCATCGGCTACGTGACGTTCGCGGTCCCTGACCCCGACGCGTCGGTGTTCGACGCGATGGCAAACTTCACCGTCGCGAAGCGACGGACGAACGTGTTCCCGCTCGTGTACGACACCGAGGCCGAGCGACTCCACCACCACGAAGTGCCGCGGCTGAAGGGCCGCGGCATCTACCGCCGCCAGGCCGACGACGCCGAGCGGCTCTTTGACGTATAAATAGTGGGCAGTGGATCGGGTGTCAGTAACCCACGACTGAAGTCGTGGGCTTGTCAGTGGACTCCCCTTCTGTCGTCGAATCGACGCTGGCGGTGAATCCGCCCTTCAGGCTCAGCGTCCCTGACGTCAGCGCACACTGACAGGGTGCGCCTCCACTCGAAGACTTCTGCCCCGAATGGAGTCGTTTCATCAGTTTCCGAGCGATGTTCTTGCTCGCGTTGTAGTCCGCGTTCAGCTCGTACTCGCACTTCTGACACGCGAACTGGTGTTTCGAGCGCCGATTCCTCTCGTGTGTAAAGCCGCACTTCGAACACCGCTGGCTCGTGTACGCCGGGCTCACCTGCTCGACCTCGACATCGAGCAGCTCGGCTTTGTACTCGACGTACTCGTACAAGCGCCGGAACGCCCACGCGTGGAATCGCTTCGCACCAGCCATCCGATCACGGATATCGGTCAAGTTCTCGAACGCGACGTGCGTACATCCGTGATCGCGAGCTTCATCGAGAATTTGGTTGGAAGCGCGGTGGAGTTCGTTCTGTATCCAGCGGTGTTCGCAATCGTCTATCGACTGGATCGACAGGTGTGCCGACCGTGTGCCCGCCTGTTGCATCGATCCACGGGTCTTCTCGAACTCGCGGCGTCGATGGTTCATCTCGTCGGCGTTCCCGATGAACTCGCCCGTGGAAGTCACGGCGAGCGAGCCGTCCACGTTCAGGTCAACGCCGAGGACTGTTCTGTGCTCGGCGTCAGAAGACACAGCCGTGGACTGCTCGTGTTCGTCGGCTTCGGTACGGCGCATTCGCGCGTGGAGGTAGAACGCCTCGCTCGAGCGGTCGTACTGAAGCGTCGACATCCGGAACTCGTAGTCCTCGTTCAGCAGGTACTCACCGATCGGTGTTTCTTCGGGATCGTCAGGGATTATGTACGGGCACTCAACACGCCCGTTTACGGTTGAAAGGGAGACGTAGTCGCGGTGGAACGTCGCGCTGCGCTTGTCGTAGACGACGCTCCACGCGTCGAAGTGTGGTTGACTGGTGGGTTCGCCTTTTTTGAGTCGAGCAACGCCGCTTTTGGTGGCCTCGACAGCGCGTCGAATCCCCTTCTGGACGAGGTTCGCAGTCAACTCCGTCTCGTCCCGGAGTCGGTCGTAGAGAGCGGTTTCGGCTTGTTGTTTGGAGGTGACGCAGTGCTCGTCCGGGTGTCTCCACGCCCATGCTGCGGTCGTGTTTGCACAGTGGAGGAACTGCTCTTTCGTCTGATGGAGGTCGTCGCACCGCTCGTCGGGCACGTCAAGTTTGACTTTGACGGTGCGAATC
>JBNJEE010000219.1:0-2792 GCA_051745525.1 Methanobacteriota archaeon
ATGGAAGAATTTTCATTTGAGATTCCCCTATCAGAATCTGGGCCGCGCGGAGCTGCTCGCGGCGCTGGAGGCCGCCGTCGAGGCGCGGGTCGCCGAGGGGCTCCCCTTCGAGGACCTCGGGGAGTCGCTCGTCGAGGCCCTCGAACCGCGCGTCGCCGACCTCCGACGGCTGCTCTCCGAGCGGACGTACGCCGAGCCGCCGGACGTCGTCGCCCCCGCGCTGTTCCCGCCGTGCATGACGAACCTGATCGAGAAGGCCGAGCGCGACGCCGCGCTCTCCGCGGCCGAGTCGTTCGCGCTGATGGCGTTCCTCGTCGGCATCGGCATGACGCCCGACGAGGTCGTCGCCTTCTGTGCCGACACGAGCCTCGACGCCGAGGGCATCCGCTACCAGACCGAGTTCCTGACCGACGACCGGGGGGCCCAGTACCCCCCGCCGACCTGCGAGACGCTCGCGAACTACGGGATCTGTCACAACGAGGACGACCACATGCAGGTCGCGGTCGACCCGCTCTCGTACTACGAGAAACGGGTGGCCGCCGCCGACGAGGTGACCGACTGGCGGGACGGACGGGAGGCTGGCGGGGCGGACGAGGAGTGACCGCGACGAGAGAGAAGAATCCGTGACGGCCTGGGCGGCTTACGACTCGTCTCCCGCGCGCATCAGGTACGTCCCGACCCCGGCCATCAGGAGGACGAACCCGGCCAAAAGCGCGACGAGCGCGATCGCCCCCGCCTCCGGGAGGACCGTCGACCCGCCGAACGTGACCCCGATGGCGACTAGTCCGACAATAAACACCGCGGCCGCCGCCAGCGAGACGGTGATCTGCCGACGGAGCTCCGCGTCGATTTCCATGTCTGCGGCTTCCCGTCGCCGCTAAAAAAGGACTTCGATGGGCGCCCCGCCCGGGGGGCGCTCACGTCGCGAGATGCGTGATGTCCCGCCGCAGCGTGTACCCCCGCGGCACGCCGACGATCCCGAGACACTCGTCGCACAGCACTCGCTCGTAGTTGCGGTTGGTCTCCTTCTCTAACAGGGAGACGTCCGCGAGCGGGAACACCGACTCGCACCGGTCGCACTCCGCCTTGTCGCCGTCGACGATCTTCATCGCCTCTCCGTTCCCGAGATCGGTATATAAAATCGCGGACGGCGTTATCACTCCGGATAGCGACTCGCCGCGAAAAATCGGTGGTCGGTCGACGCGGTCGGCGTCGTCGAAGGGGGCCGGCTCAGCCGAAGAGCTCGCCGAGCCCTTCGCCGCCGTCGCCCTCGTCCTCGTCGTCGTCCGCCTCGTCGGCGGCCTCAGCCTCGTCATCGTCGTCGGCGTCCGCCTCGTCGGCGGACTCGTCGGCGTCCGCGGAGCCGCCCGCGGCGGCGCCGGCGGCCGGGGCCGCGGCGGCCGTCTCGATGGCCTCCTCGATGTCGACGTCCTCCAGCGCGGCGACGAGCGCCTTGACGCGGGACTCCTCGACGTCGACGCCGGCGGCTTCCAGCACGCCGGTGACGTTGTCTTCGTTGATCTCTTCGCCAGTCTCGTTCAGGATGAGCGCAGCGTAAACGTATTCCATTGGTGTGTACCTCGTGTTATCCGAACATCGCGCCGAGTCCTTCGCCGCCGTCGTCGCCGTCGTCGTCGGCGTCGTCGTCGGCCTCCTCGGCGTCTTCCGTCTCTTCATCCGCCTGTTCCTCCTCCTCGTCAGCGTCGCCGGTCGCCGGCTCCGCCGCCGGCGCGGCCTCGACGCCTTGGAGCTCCTCGGGGAGCGCCTCCTCGTCGTCGATCTGCGCCGCGAGCGCGCGGAGCTGGGCGTCGGCCTTTCCGATCAGGTCGGGCACGACGTCCGGGCTCTCGATCTCCGCGAACAGGCCGACGGACTTCGCCTCGCCGGACGCCTTCGCGAGAAGGGTGCCGGCGGTGGCGGCCGTCGGGTACGCGGCGTTGACGGAGAGGTTGCGCGCGGCGGCCGCGGCGGACTGGACGTCCGCGCGGTACTCGTCGACGTCGATTTCGAGCTCGTCCGGCTCGAACAGGACGCCCTCCGAGTAGACGGCGCGCAGGTCTAAGCCGACCTCCTTGGGCTCGATACCGAGTTCGACGAGGACGTTCGCGAGGTCGTCGTCGACGACCCCGCCCTCCTCCAGCACGGTCGAGTCCTCGGTCACCTTGATCGAGCCATCCATGATGCGCGCGGACGCGCCCACGGTCTGGAGCTCGCCGACGAACGGTCCCGGGTCGACGCCGGTGTCGCCCTCGGGGATCACGATGTCGTTGGGGGCCACCTCGCCCGCGTTGATCGGGGCGGGGGTCTTCGAGGCTTCGAGCTGCTTGAAGAGGCCGAACGGGTTGTCGTTGGTGCCGACGAGCGCCACCTGGCCGCTGACGTACTCCGTCAGCGTCTCGGCGCCGTCGTCGACCTCCTCGAGCGCTCGGTTCGTGAGCGTGTTGCGGCTCATGCGGACGGCCGCCGAGCCGTGGAGCTCCCGGCGCATGGCCTGGAGCTGCCGGCTCGGGATACCGGCCACGCCGACGATCCCGACGGACGCGTACGAGTCGATGAACTCGACGAGTTCGGCGACCTCCTCGCGTTTCCACTCGGGGATCGTCTCGGTCTTACGGACCGAGCTCATACGGGCACCTCCTTCGCGGGACCCATCGTGGTCTTCACGTAGATCCCGTCGATGTTGAGCGGGCCCTTCTCGAGGTTCGCTTCGAGCCGCCGGATGATGACGTCGATGTTGTCCGAGATCGCGTCGGCGCCCATATCCTCGGCGCCGAAGCGGGTGTGGAACGTGC
>JBNJEE010000220.1:0-2783 GCA_051745525.1 Methanobacteriota archaeon
CATCGCACCCGACCTCGTCGTCCTCCCGAACGACGGGTTCGGGTGCGATGGCCGCGTGGTCGCCGCGGAATACGGTCTCGCGGTCGACGACGCGGTCGGCGACCGGCTTCCCGTCCGGACCCGTCCACGACTCCAGCGCCTCGCGCAGCTCCGCGCGTGTCTCCTCGTATTCGGACTCGGGGACAACGCCGTTCGGCTCGCGCCCCTCGACGTTGAGGTAGAACCGGCCGGGGACGAGCGAGTACGCGCGGGCGTCGTCGACGTCGGCGAGCGCGTCGTGGTCGTCGTCCGCGTAGGAGAGCCACCCCTCGCGTTCGAGCCACTCGTTACAGTACACGTCGTAGCGCAGCCGCCGGAACCCGTGTGTCGAACCGACGACGAGCGTGACGTCGTCCGGAAGCGCCTCGCGGACCGCGCCGATGTGTTCGTCGAGCGCGGCGTGGAAGGAGAGCAGTTCCTCGCGGTACGTCCCGCCCTCCTCGTAGTCGCCCCACAGGAAGTGGTTGACGCGGTCGGGTGCGGTGAAAACGCCGACGAAGAGGTCCCAGTCGTCGCGCTCAACGTACCGCTCGAACGCCGCGGCGCGGGCGTCGAGCGTCTCGCGGGCGTGGTCGATGAACGCCGTCTTGTCTTCCTTGTGGCCCAGTTTCGCGTTGACCGACAGCCGGTAGTCGCTGCCGGTGAGGTGCTCGCGCAACTCCTCAGGGTGGGCGGCGGCGTCGAGGTCGGGCGAGAGATAGCCGGAGACCATCCGCTGGACGGTCCGCTGCGGCGGGAACGTGACGGGGACGTTCATAACGGTTGCGTCGAGCCCCGCGTCGGTCGCGCGGTCCCACACCCGGAGGGTCTGGACGTCGCGGCCCATCGGCACGTACGTGTCGTAAGAGCCGACCTCGCGGTCCTGAAACCCGTACACGCCCGTCTCGCCCGGGTTCTTCCCGGTCGTGAGGCTCGGCCAGCACGCGCTCGACTCCGCCGGGACGATGCTGTCGATCCGTCCGCCCTCGCCGTCGTCCGCCATCGCCGACAGCGTCGGGAACGTCTCCGGGTTGTCGGCGACGAGCCGGTACGAGAGGCCGTCGATCCCGATGAACGCCACGCGCGGCGTGTCGCTCCCTCGCAGCCGGTCGAAGAGACCCATACACACCCATCCGCGGTCGAGGGCAAAAGGATTGACATCGGCGGTGAGGGAATCCGGAATTCGAGCCCCCCTCACCCCGCGGCCGATCGACCGATCGGCGTTCCGGTCGGGAGACCCACATGGCCAAGTGACCGCGGGTGAAGGTTCGAACGATGACCCGGGGGCCCGTGCGCGTGTTGCTCGCCGACGCCGACGACCACTTCGCGGCGGCGCTCGGCGACGCGCTCGACCGGCTCTCGGAGGGGACGACGGTGCGGCGCGTCCGCGACCACGCCGCCGCGGCGAGCGCCGCGGAGACCGAACAGTACGACTGCGTCGTCACTGAGTATGCGATCGACGGAGGCGGTCAGGACGGAGTCGACGTCGACGACGCGGAGAGCGGCCTCGACGTCATCCGTCGCGTCCGGGGGCGCGACCCGACGCTTCCGGTGTTCCTCGTCACCGGGGCGGGTGACGAGCGTGTCGCGGCCGCGGCCGTCGACGCCGACGCGACGGGGTACGTCCGGAAGGAAGACTCCAGCGAGCCCGACGACGCCGTCGCGGAGGCGCTCGCGGACCGGATCGCCCGAGCGGTCGCTGCCCAGCGGGCAGTACCGGAGACGCGCGCACTCGGCGAGGACCGCTCGGACATTCTCGACCGGATGGCGGACGGGTTCGTCGCCGTCGACGACGACGACGCGATCGCCTACCTCAACGCGCAGGCGGCCGCGCTCGCCGGAACGGTGGACAGGCACGGGGACGAGGCGGACGCGCTCGTCGGCGCGAGCCTCTGGGACGCGTTCCCGAACGCGACCGGGACGGAGTTCGAGGCCGCCTTCGAGCGCGCTCGGGAGACCGTCGAGCCCACGGACGCGCGGACCTACTACGAGCCGGTCGACAGCTGGTTCGAGGCGCAGATCTACCCCTCGAAGACCGGCGTCTCGGTGTACTTCCACGACGTCACGGACGCGGTCGAGGAGCGGGAGGAGCTGGAGCGACGAGAGCGGGTGATGCGGCGGCTCTACGAGGTTATCTCGGCGAAAGACGATCGCTTCGAGCGAAAGGTCGAGAGGCTGCTCGCGCTCGGGCGCGAAGTCTTGGGCGCGGAGTCAGGACTGCTGTCGCACATTCAGGGGGACCGGTACGTCGTCGAGGTCGCGGACGACGCGTCGAGGTCGTTCGACGCGGGCGCGGTCGTCGACCTCGCGGAGACAAACTGCGAGCGCGTCGTGACCACCGAGGCCTCGGTCCAGGTCCGCGACGTCGCGTCCGACCCCGAGTTGTCGAAGCGCCCCGGGTTTGTCCAGCAGGGCATCTCCTGTTACGTCGGTGCCCCCGTGCTCGTCGACGGCAACGTGGACGGCACATTCTGCTTCTACGACCGCGGTAACCGACCGGTCCCGTTCTCCGAGTGGGAGACGACGCTCGTCGACCTGATGGCCCGGTGGGTCGGGTACGAGCTGGAGCGGCGGGAGACGCGGGCGGAGATACGCCGCGAGCGCGACCGTCTCGACAAGTTCGCCAGCGTCGTGAGCCACAACCTCAGGAACCCGCTCAACGTCGCCGCTGGCAACGTCGACCTCGTCCGGGGGTCGCACGACGACGAGCGGTTGAAGCGAGCGGCAGGGGCGCTCGACCGGATGGAGGAGCTGATCGCCGACGC
>JBNJEE010000221.1:0-2759 GCA_051745525.1 Methanobacteriota archaeon
GGCGCTCGCCCGCGACGCCTACGCGGAGGTGCTCGACCCGCGCGGCGTCTGTCTGTGGATCGACGGCACCCGCGACGAGGAGGCGTTCGACCGGCTCCGCGAGGCCTCGCTCGCGATGCCGACGCTCTCCGCGGCCCTCGGCATGCTCGGCGCCGACGAGGACGTGGCTCGGGAAGCGGCCGACGTGCTCAAACAGCAACGCGCCGCACAGGAGGGCGCGTCGGTGCGCGGCGACATGGTTTAAACGCGCATCCGGAGGGAGCCCGTCTCCCGCTCGCGTTTGGCCGCCACCCGACCGCTTTTGGGACCGATCGCCGTGTGGACGGTATGCCCACGCCCACCGATCGCGTCCGGAGCGCGGAGCGCTCGCGGATCCGCGTGATGTTCGACCTCGCACAGCGTCACGACGGCGACCTCGTCCGGTTAGAGGTCGGTGAACCGGACTTCGACACGCCGGGTCACGTGATCGACGCGGCCGCGAGCGCCGCCCGAGACGGCGCGACGCACTACACCTCCAACGCGGGGCTGCCGGCCTGTCGGCGGGCGATCAGCGACACGCTCGCGGGCGAGTACGGCGTCGAACACGATCCCGACGAGATCGTCGTCACCGTCGGCGGGATGGAGGCGCTTCACCTCGCGGTCCTCGCGACGGTGTCGCCCGGCGAGGAACTGCTCGTTCCGGGCCCGACGTGGCCCAACTACGAGACGCAGGCGACGCTCGCGGACGGGACCCTCCGCGAGGTGCCCATGCCGGCGGAAACGGGGTTCGCCCTCGACGCCGACCGCGTGATCGACGCGATGAGCGACGACACCGCGGCGGTCGTGCTCACGACGCCGTCGAACCCGACCGGTCGCGTCTTCGACCCCGACGCGTGCCGGGCGGTCGTCGAAGCCGCGGCCGACCGCGACGCCTACGTGATCGCCGACGAGGTGTACCTCGGGCTCACGTACGACGGCCCCGCCGAGGGGATCGCCGCGTACACCGGCCACCCGGACCACGTGTTGACGGTCGGCTCCTGCTCGAAGGCGTACGCCATGACCGGCTGGCGGCTCGGCTGGCTCGCGGGTGATCGACACCTGATCGACGAGGTGACCACGGTCCGCGAGTCGACCACCGCCTGCGCGTCGAGCGTCGCCCAACACGCCGCGATCGCCGCGCTCACCGGCCCACAGGAGCCGTTCGAGGAGATGTACCGCGCGTTCCGGGAGCGTCGCGACCTCGTCGTCGACCGGGTCGACGCGATCGACGGGCTCTCGTGTCCCCGGCCGGAGGGCGCGTTCTACGCCTTCCTCGATCCGGGAATCGACGCGCCCGCTCTCGACATCGCGAAGTACCTCCTCGAGGAGCACGGCGTCGTGCTCGCGCCCGGAGACGGCTTCGGCGATACGGCTCCCGGGCGGCTTCGGCTCTCCTTCGCGAACTCCGTCGACCGGATCGAGGAGGGATTCGACCGGATCGAGGCCGGGCTGGCGGAGTACTGACTACCGGGCACCCTTCCCTACGCAGCAGCGCTCCGCCGATCGCTTACGCCACCCGTCCCACGGTCACGTCGAAGGGGACGCGCTCGATGCGCTCGTACTCGCCGGCGCCGATCGCGTCGACGACTTCGCGACCCATCTCGCGCCAGCGCCGCCGGAGGTCGTCGTAGGCGTCCACGGAGGTCGCCGCCACCAACTCCGCCCGGTGGTCGGCGAGCCCCGCGCCGGAGGCCTTCCGCGCCGCCGCCGACAGCGACGGTTCGGCGTACGGCGGCGCGGTCCGCTTCTCGTGGACGTACCGACCGGTCTGTACGTCCGTGAGTCCGGCCGCCGCGAACGCGTCCCGAACCCGGTCGCCGAGCGCGACGTCGGTGTCGACCCCCGAGAGGTACGCCGTCCGGGCCTCGCGCTCCAGTCGCTCCTCGGCGTCGACGGTGGAGGTCACCGTCACGTCGGCGTTGTCCGGCTCGATCGCGGCCACGAGATCGGTGGAGACCCGCGCGAACTCCCCGATCGCGGCGGCCGGGTCGGGGAGGTTACTCAACAGGGCCTGACAGACGACGAGGTCGACGGCGTCGTCCAGGACGGGAAGCCGGGTGGCGTCGCCGGCGACGTAGGAGAGCCCGGTCTCCTCGCGGGCGACGGCGAGGAGGTCGAGGTCGGCATCGACGCCGATAACGGTCGTTTCGGCCGGCGTCTCCGCGTCGAGCACGCGGGTCAACTCGCCGGTGCCGCAGCCGACGTCGAGGACGGTCCGCCGGCCCCGCAAGTCGAGGTCGGCCAGCGCGTCTCGACTGTCGTCCCACATGCCGCGGCGGGTGTGTTCGAGGTACTCCGCGGAGAAGCGTCGCACGCCCCCGCGTTCGAGACGGGGGAAAATAAACGTCGTGTCCTCGCTCGCCTCGAACGCGAGGGCGCGTTGTCGCCGCCCCGAGGACCGGTCGTCCGGGGGTCAGCCGTCCGAGAGTCAGTCGTCCGTGGCCTGCCCGCGGCCGGCCAGGTCGACCAGCAGCGCGGCGGTGACGCCGGCGCAGTAGCCGACGAACGCCCCGCTCAGGCCGACGAGCGCGAACGAGGTCGCCACGCCCTCTACGGGCGCGCCGCTCTCGCCGACGCCGGGCACACCGATCGTCGTGCCGAGGAGCACGAGTCCGGCGAACACCAGCGCGGGAACGACGCCTACGGCCAGACACGCCGGACCGCCGCACCGCGCGTAGGCGCCGGCGGCCGCGATGGGCCCCGGCGCGTAAAACACCAGTACCGGAATGACGCGATCCGTC
>JBNJEE010000096.1:0-9679 GCA_051745525.1 Methanobacteriota archaeon
GGCCGAAGAGGTCGGCCCGCGGGGGCGAGTTGGTCACGAGAGCGATTTACGCCCCATGCGATTTAAACGCTTCATCGCCGGCAGCGGACCGCGGTCGGCGCCGACGCGTCGCTGCCGGACGCGGTGGACAGCGGGGCGAGCCGGCCTCACTCCACGATGTCGTGGAGGTCGGAGAGCCGATCGATCTCCCAGGTCGGCCAGACGTTCAGCTCCCAGTCGCGGCGGTGGGGGCGGCGGATGAACGCCGAGTCGATCCCAGCGTTCTCGGCCGCGCGGACGTCGGACTCGTTGTCTCCGACGAACAGGGCGTTGCCCGCGTCGAGGTCGCCGAGCGCCTGCTCGATGTAGTGGGGGTTCGGCTTGCGGAGCTGGAGCGAGTGGATCGTCGGCTCGCGGCCGTAGGCGGCGCCCATGCGGTCGAAGCCATCGAAGTGGTCGACGAGGAAGTCGACGGTCGCCTGCTGGTTCGACGAGACGATCCCCATCTGGACGTCGAGGTCCTGGAGCTCGTCGAGGTCGTCGTACGGGGTCTTGCGCCCCTCGCGGGCCTCCTGCTGTTGGGCCCGCGACACCACGTCGTCGCGCGTCCGCCAGAACGACCCCGGATCGAGGTCGTACGTCTGACAGACGGTCCCGACGCTGCCGGGGGTCGCACCGATAGTCATCTGCTCTACGTCGTCCGGAGCGGGCTCCTCGACGCCGCACTCCTCGAACGCGTTCCGGGTCGCATCCCGGAGTACGTCGAAGCGCGTGCGGCCCACGAGGACACCGTCGTTGTCGAACACGACGGTATCGTACGTCATAGGCCTCATTCACGGCCGGCAGGGATAAGCGTTTCAGTGACGGTCTCAGCGGCGAGAATCGATGCTGCTCGGCGTCGCTCCGCGGATATCCGGGTCTCATCGGTCGGTTTACCTGCCGCCCGGCCGTGCGGCGAGCCATGCGAATCAGCGTCATCGGCGGGAGTTCGATCGACGAGGAGACGGCAGCGGTCGCGGAGGCGCTCGGCGAGCGCCTCGCGGAGCGCGGTCACGCCGTCGTCTGCGGCGGTCTCGGCGGCGTCATGGAGGCGGTCTGTCGCGGTGCCCGCGCTGCCGACGGCGAGACGATCGGGATTCTCCCGACGGACGACCGCGGGGACGCGAACCCGCACGTCACGGTGCCGATCGCGACCGGGATGGGCCACGCGCGCAACGCGCTCGTCGTGATGAACGGCGACGCCGCGATCGCCGTCGACGGCGCGGGCGGGACGCTCTCGGAGATTGGCCTCGCGCTCGCGCAGGGCCGCCCCGTGGCGGGACTCGACACGCACGACGTCGACGGGGTGGAGCCGGTCGACTCGCCCGCGGCGGCGGTGGAGTACGTCGAGCGCGCCGAGCGGCCGGACTGACCCCGGCGATCCAGGCCGTCCGCCTCGGTCGGGTCAGTCGTCGTACTCGACACCAGTTATTTCGAACCTGGCGCCGCCGCGTGAACCCTCCGAGACGTCGACCCCCCACCCGTGGGCGCTGGCGACCTCCGAGACGATGTTGAGCCCGAATCCGGTCCCGCTCGCGTCCGTCGTGTACCCAACCTCGAACACCCGCTCGGACTCCCCGGCGGGGATGCCCGGGCCATCGTCCTCGACGAAGAACCCGGAGGGGACGACGGCGCCGGCGCGTGTCGTCGTGTACATCGGCGAGATGTCGCCGACCACGACGGTCACGCCTTCGCCGCCGTGGTCGACCGCATTCCCGAACAGGTTCTCCAGCAGGCGCTTCAGGCGCCCCCTGTCCGCGAGGATCCGCTGATCAGCGTCGTCGACGAGCGTTGCGTCGGCGGTCGCGACGTTCTCCCAGCACTCGTCGGCGAGCGCCGACAGCTCGACCGGTTCGAGCTCCCGCGGCCGCTCGCCTTGCTTCGCGAGTGTCAACAGGTCGGTTATCAGTTCGAGCGTGCGGTCGACCGCGGACGCCGCGGCGTCGACTTGGCCGAGGTCACCCTCGCTCCGCGCCAGTTCGAGCCGCCCCTGCGCGACGTTTAGCGGGTTTCGCAGGTCGTGTGAGACGCCGTGAACGAACCGTTCGAGGCGGTCGCGCTGTCGCTCGGCCTCCGCGACTGCGCGGGCGGACGCGACGGTGTTCGACACCCGGTGAACGAGGACCGCCGTTCGGTCCGAATCGGTGGAGGCTCTGGCGACGTCCGTTGCGCCCGCGTCGAACGCCTCGGCCACGGCGGACGCGTCGAGCGGCTCGTCGGGGCAGAACACGATCGGGAGGGACGGGTGTCGGTCGCGAACCGCCTCGACGGCGGTGAGGCCGGTCGGTCCCTCGGGTCGGCCCACCGCCACCAAGCAGTCGACCGGCGAGTTCCCGAGTATCCCCAGGGCAGCGTCGACCGCCCCGACCTGCTCCACGGCGAAGCGGTCCTCGGCGCGCTCCAGGGACGTCTTCAGTGCCGCCGCTCGGTCCGACGTCCTCGCGACGACCACCACGGCGATCGAACTCCTTGGAACGGACATCGCGGGAAGCCCTCACTCAACGGGCGTACGCTTAGGTGATAAACGTTAGCTGGAAACACGTCGGACGCACGCATGACCCGCGTCGTACTGCGTCGCCCGCGGTCGGCTCAGGCACGCCGGTCGCTCGGGATATCGGCGCCGCGACGATGGCCTCTAGCTTCGCCCACGCGACCTCGGGGTCGACCGCTCGCCCTCGTAACGGCGAGTGAGCGGGTCAAGCAGTTCGAGCGGTCGTGGCAGGCTATCAATGTACGTGGTGGATCTGTGGCCGTCGCTTCTCGACACGGACAGATCCGACGGGTCGCTTGCGCGAAAGGCAGACGATCCGGCAGGTGACCGTACGAAAAGAAGGCGCGCGCGAGCGAGGCGGACGGGGGTCCGAGCCCTTACCAGGTGTCGTGGAACGTGTCGAACTCGATCGAGTCGAGCGGCTTCTCCCCGATGGCTGCCTCGTACTCGCCGGGGGTCAGCATTGGCTTGTGGAACCGCGGGCCGTCGTCGGTCGTGATCCGGGGGCAGCCGGTGTTGACGAACGCGTCCATGTCGAAGTTCCGCAGGCGGTCCGGCGTCACCTCGTCCATCGTGATCAGGTAGGCGTTCTCGTTGTTCTCGACGATCTCCTGGGCTGTCTCCCAGCGGCCCTGGCCGATCTTCGTACAGAAGATGACGCCCCACTTCTCGGCGCCCATCGCCTTGTGGACCGAGGCGTAGCGCTGCTTGAGGAACTGGTCGTGTTCCGCGACCGAGACCGCGTTGTTGACGGGGTCGGCGATGACGACGCGCTTGTCGGGGTGCTCCATCGCGAGCCCCACCGGATGGAATTTCCCGCCGCCGACGTACAGCACCTGCTCGGCGTCGATGTCCGCGGACGCGTAGTTACAGCCGAGCACCTGCCCCTCCTTGGTGAGGCGGTCATCGCCCCGGCGGGTGTGGACCTCGTAGCCACGCTCTTCGAGCCAGTCGGTCATCTCCTCGAAGCGGTTCATGTGCTGGGCCGTCGTGACGAGCCCCACGTCCGCGTCCTCCTCGGGGGGCGCCAGCTCCTCCGCCAGCGCGTCCTCCATGATCGGGAAGGGGTCGACGTTCGAGAAGAGAGGGACGTAGACGATGCTGTCGGACTCCTTCATCGGCGTGTGGCCGAAGTGGACGAACACGTCGGTCCGGCGCATCAGGTACGTGTCGAGGTCGCAGGCGCCGTAGCAGGGCTGCCCGGAGAGCATGAAGGTGACGTCGTCGGGCGCGACCTCCCGGAGGTCGTCGGCGACCTTCGGGCCGCGGCGCTTGAGCCCCTCGGGGAACTGGAGTCCGACCTTCGAGGCGTCGCGCTCCTCGATGGCCTCGACGATCCGGTCGAGTTCGTAGTCCCACTCGCGGTCGTGTTTCAGGGCCATCCCCGTCTTCGTGAGGTCGCCCTCCGTGGAGCCGCTCATGTCGACCGAATTGTGCGGCAGGACGGTTAAACGGCCCGTTCGGCGACGGATGGTGTAACCGCTCTCGGTTACCTGTTTCGGGGTCAACGGTGTTCGCTCTCGCCGAGCGTCCTCGCGTGCCTGCCGCGGCCGACGGACCTAACGGCCGTCCCCGCCAACCGGCGGCCGATGACTGACATGCCGCTCGAGCACGTCCACGTCGCGCCCGACGAGAGTCCCGACGGCGAGCCCGCGCCGGCCGTCTTCGTCCTCCACGGCCGCGGGGCGGACGAGGAGGACCTGCTCCCGGTCGCCGCCGAGCTACCGGACGACCACCACGTCGTGAGCCTGCGCGCGCCAGACCCGCTTCAGGGCGGGCACACCTGGTACGAGCTCGACCTCTCGGCCGGCGGGCTGGAGTCGAGCCAGCCCGACGCCGACGACTTCCGGCGGAGCCTCGATCTGATCGTCGAGAGCGTCGAGGCCGCAGTCGACGCCCACGGCCTCGACGCCGACCGGATCGGCCTGCTCGGGTTCAGCCAGGGCGCTATCACGAGCCTCTCGCTCCTACTGGAGGACCCCGACCGCTACGCGTGGGTCGTCGCGCTCCACGGTTACCTCGCCGAGTCGCACGCGGATATTGACCCGGACGGGATCGAGGGCAAGCCGGTCTTCGTCGGCGCCGGCGCCGGCGACCGCGTCATCCCCGAGTCGCGGACGACGGCGGCCGTCGAGCGGCTCGAAGCCGTCGGCACCGACGTCACCCACGGGAGCTTCCCGGGCGGCCACGGCATCGGCCCGCAGGAGCTCGAGGCGGTCGTCGAGTTCGTCGCGTCGCAGGCGGCGTAGCGGGCGATGGAAACCGCCCCCGAGCCCCGGCTCCGGCAGGTTCAAACCGCTCGGACCCGATGTCCGGATATGAGCGTCGAACAGGTCTCCATCGAGGACCTCGGCCGAGAGCTCGGCGAGCGGATCGCCGAAACCCCGGAGTACGAGCGCTTCGAGGGGGCGAGAGCGGCGGTCCAGCGCGACGAGGAGGTCCAAGAGCGGATCGACGAGTTCGAGCAGCTTCGCGCGGAGTTCATGCAGGCTCGCCAGACCGGGCAAGCGACGAACGCCGGGCTCCAGCGCGTCCAGGAGGCGCAAGACGAGCTCCACTCGATGCCGGTGATGAGTGAGTACCTCGACGCGCAAGACGAGCTCGAGGACACGCTCGAAGCGGTCAACGAGGCCATCTCCGAGCCGCTCGCCGTCGACTTCGGCGGCGAGGCCGGCGGCTGCTGTCAGGACTAGCGACGGTCCGGGACCACCGTAGCGGCGGACCGGGTGCCGAGCCGCGAGGCGACTGCGGCCGACTTTTTATACCAGATAGCGACCCACGCCCGCCGTGATAGCCGTCGCCGGCAGCAAGGGTGGAAGCGGAAAGACCACGACTACCCTCGGGCTCGCCCGGGCGCTCTCGCGGCGCGGCGCGCCGGTGGTCGCGGCCGACGCCGACTGGGACCTCCCGAACCTCGCGCGGCTGGCAGCGGAGACCGGGACCGAGCGCCCGCCGGACGGCGCAAACGCGCGGACGGTCCTCGACGCGGTCCGCGGGATCGAGCCGGTCCGCCCCGATCGGTCGTCGCCGACCGTCCTCGCGGCTCCCGACGCGCCCCGGTCGGTCGACGCGGGCGCGACGTTCGGCGCGCTCGACGGCGCGACGCCCGACGGCGCACCCGTTCTGCTCGACAGTCCGGCCGGCGCGTCGCCGGACGTGGCCGCGCCCCTGCGGGCGGCCGACCGCGCGCTGGTCGCGACGCCGCTCCGGCGCGCCGCGCTCCGCGACGCGGCGAAGACGGCGGCGATCGCCCGCCGACTCGACTGTCCGCCGGTCGGCGCAGTCGTGATCGGCGAGACGAGCGTGCCGGACCGGGTGACGACCCTGCTTGGGTGTCCCGTCCTCGGGGCGATTCCTGACGGCGGAGCCACCCCGCTGTCCGACCCGGCCGTCCGGACCGCGTACGACGACCTCGCCTCGCGGCTCGGCGAGACCGCGGCGGCGAGCGGGTGGCAGATGGCGTGAGGATCGCGCCCACCGGCGACGCCGTAACGGCCGACGACGGGGCCGCGATCGGCCGAGAAGGCCGCCACCGACAGACCCAAACGTCCACGGGCGGCAGCGATCGTATGGAGACGCTTCCGACTGGGATCTCGGTGCTGGACCGGCAGTTCGGCGGAGGGCTCCCGAGCGGTAGCGTCGTCGTGTTGAAGGCGAACCCCGACAGCCAGTCAGAGCTCATTTTAAACCGGTTCGCCCGGGTCCGGCAGTGCCGCTACCTGACGACCGTCCGGTCCGCCGACGCGGTTGAGGCGGCGCTCAACCGCGACGGTAACGAGGAGACGACCGTCGAGGCGACGGATGAGGCCGGCGACCTCGACGAGGCGGCGTCGCTGGTCGACGACCTCCCCGAGGAAGGCACGGTAATCGTCGACTCCGTGGAGCCGCTGGAGGAAGGCGCGTCACCAGCGGCGTACGCCGAGTTCCTCGACGGGGTGCGGTCCCAAGTCGTCGACGCCAGCGGCGTCGCGCTGCTCCACGCGCTCCGCCGCGGCGAGGACCCGGAGACGCGACGCGTCACGGAGCAGGTCGCGGACGTGGTGTTCGACCTCCGCACGACCGTCACCGGGACGGAGATCGCGAACCGCCTCGTCGTCCCAAAGTTCCGGGGCGGCGCCGCCCTCGAAGAGCCGCTGAAGCTGAAGCTCACCGACGAGGTCGCCGTCGACACGAGCCGCGACATCGCCTGACGCTCTCGTTCTTTTGGTTTCGAGCCTACAGCGCGACGGAGGCGACGAGAACGAGCGCGCCGACGACGGCCGCCGCGACCGCCCAGTTGCGCGCGGTATCGAACGCGCCATACGGCCCGCCCTTCCGCGAAAAGAGGTACAGCGCGTAGACGGCGAGCGGCGCCAGCGTCGGGAGCGTCGCCACCGAGGCGACGCCGGTGAAACTTGACAGCAGCGCGATCGCGACCGTCGCCGCGCCCGCGACCCCGGCGACGAGCGCGTCCTCGCGTGCCCGTTCGATCTCCATACTCGGTGTGGACGCGTCGGCGGGCAAAAGGGATCCGTTCGCCGGTCACGGCTGTCGCTCGTCATTCACGGCTGTCGCTCGTAGGGCGGTAGTCGCTCACCGAACCGCGAAAAAGGCAGAAGTAGGGAGTCGGTAGACGCGGCGTCCGGTTACTCTTCGTCGATCTCGTCGACGATCTCATCGGCGTCGACGTCGACGTCTTCGAGGGCCTCCTCGATGTCGACGTCGCCGGCGCCGGCGCCGCCCATGCCGCCCATCATGCCGCCGAGACCGCCCATGCCGCCGCCCTCGATTACCTCCTCGACGACCACGCGGTCGAGGTCGAGGCGACCCATCAGGTCCTGGGCGATCTGCTGTTTCTGGAACATCCACTGCTGGTTCATCTGCATCGCCTGCGTCGCCGTGACGTAGAGGACGTCCTTCTCGACCTCCTCGGTCTCGACGGTCTCCTCGCCGTCGTCGTCTTCGGTGACGGTCTCCTCCTCCTCGGTGACCGTCTCGATGCGGACCTCGGGCGCCTCCTGGAGGTACATCCCGAGCATGCCGGACGCCTGCTCCTCGCGGTCGTCGATCTCCTCGAGGATCTCGTACTCGTACTCGAGGTCCTCGCCGGCCAGCGGGTGGTTGAAGTCGACGCGGGCGCGGCCGCCGATGATCGTCTCGAGGTGGCCCTGGCGGTTGTCGATCTGGACCTGTGCGCCGGGATAGCGGTCGTCCTCGGGGATCTTGTCGGCCTTGACCGTCTCGACCTCGTCGGGATCGTACTCGCCGAACGCGTCGTCGGCGGGGACGTCGACCGTGCCCTCGTCGCCGACGGCGCCGCCGACGAACGCCTCCTCGACGGAGGGGAACACGTGGCCGGCGCCGAGCGCGATGATACGGGGCTCGAACTCGTACTCGTCGACGTCGATCTCGGCGTCCTCGGCCGTCTCCTCGTCGGTCGTGTCGATGACGCGGCCGTCGTCGGCCGTTCGGATCGTGTACGCGACGCGGACGAAGTCGCCGTCTTCGAGTCCGTCGGCGTCAGTCTCGGTCTCGGTCTCCTCGGCCTCCTCGGCCGCGTCCGCTTGCTCCTGATCGCTCATACCTGAAGGTCACCTGTTACACCCTTAAGAAGCACGGTTCGGCCCGAAGGCCGCCGACGAACGGAGGAGAGCGGCGGTTCTGGGGGCCGCGGCCGCCGAACGGGCGTCGCCGGGCCGTCGCGAACCCTCACTCGCCAGGCCGTCGCGAAGCCTCGCGGAGTCCCACGCCCCTTATGAACGCCCCGGCCGCACCCTCGGGCATGTACGAGGTCGAGCTCAAGATCCCGGCCGACTTGGATGCGACGCGCGAGCGCCTCCGCGAGGTCGGCGCCGAGCGCGTCGCCGCCAAGCGACAGCGCGACACCTACTACGACGCGCCGCACCGCGAGTTCGCCGAGACCGACGAGGCGCTCCGGATCCGTCGCGAGACGCCGCTGGCGGGCGACGCAGGGTCGTCGGAAGCGGATGACGCAGGGTCGTCGGAGGAAGCGCCCGACCCGGCGGCGACGGTGACGTATAAGGGTCCGCTCCTCGACGCGGCGTCCAAGACGCGCACAGAACACGAGACGGGCGTCGAAGACGGCGAGGCGCTCGCCGCGGTCCTCTTCGGGCTCGGCTTCGAGCCTGCCGCGACAGTGGAGAAGCGGCGGGAGTTCTGGTCGTACGACGGGTTCACGGTGACGCTCGACGCCGTCACCGGACTCGACGAGTACGTCGAGATCGAGCGGGAAGTCGAGGCGGAAAGCGCGGTCCACGCGGCGCGCGACGCGGCGGTTGAGGCGCTCGACCGACTCGGCCTCGACGCAAACGAGCAGGTCCGGACCTCGTATCTCGGACTGCTGCTGGCGGGCAAGGACGACTGACGGCGACAGGGGTTAGACGTCGGCGTCCTCGTCGCCCTCCGGCCGCTTTTTCGAAAGAACGGTCCGCTCTAACTCACAGATGAGGATGTCGTCGTCGCCGTCGACGATCTTGAACGCCTCCACGCGCATGGTGACGACGCCGCGCTCGCCGTCGCTCGTCTCCCGCTTGTCGGTCACCGTCGAGCGCGCGCGGATCGTGTCGCCGTGGAACACCGGGTTCGGGTGTTCGACGTCGTCGTACGAGAGGTTCGCAACGATGGTGCCGTCGGTCGTCTCCGGGATCGAGACCCCGACCGCGAGCGACATGGTGTAGAGCCCGTTCACCAAGCGCTCGGCGAACTGCGTCTCTTCGGCGAAGTCGGCGTCGAGGTGGAGCGGCTGCTGGTTCATCGTCATGTCGCAGAAGCGCTGGTTGTCGGCCTCGCTTATTGTCCGTCGCTTCGCGTGCTCTATCGTCTCGCCGACCTCGAACTCCTCGTAGTACAGTCCAGGCATGACGCGCTGGTCGACCGGGGGCGTGAAATCGGTACCGCTCTTTACTGGGGGGGGATTCGTGGTGACTCCCTCCGAAGCCCAGAACTACCTTTATAAACAACTGGCAGCAGATCGACGGTGAACACTTCCAAAGCCCCAGCCGGGAGGACTCGCGCGGCTCGGTGTGCTCCTCGCTCGCTTCGCTCGCTGCGGTGCTACCGTCGCCGTACTTCGTCCTCCCGGCTGCCCCTTTGAGTCCCACCCCGCACCGCACGGCGCCGCAGCCTCACGCCTCCCCAGCCTCGTCGGCGGTCCTCCGCTTCGCTCCGGAC
>JBNJEE010000222.1:0-2723 GCA_051745525.1 Methanobacteriota archaeon
CCGTCGGCCCCGCGACCGACGTGCCGGTCGTGATGGCGCTTGTCGCGGTCGACGTCGACCGCGGAGCGGTCACCGTCCGCGTCGACGGCGAGGAGGTCCCCGCCACCGCCGTCGACCTCCCCTTCGTGGACGGAAGTGCGGTGTCCGCGCGGTTGCCGACGTATCCAGAGCTACGGCTGTAAGCTTCCCGCGGGTTCGCCCGACCGCCCTTCACACGACGAAGTCGACCGCGGAGTAGACGCCGAACCCGAGCACGAACGCGCCGACGAGCGACCCGATCCACGCGAGCACCGTATATCCCATTTTCCTGCGGCTCACACCTGCGTCGCCGGCGGCGTAGCCCGCACCGACGATCGCCGAGACGATGATCTCGTTAAAGGAAACGGGGATCCCGAAGGCGACGGCGGTCTGCGCGATCGCGAACGACGGGATGAGCGCCGCGATCGACCGCCGCGGGCCCATCGAGGCGTAGTCCTGGGCGATCGCTTTGATCATCCGCGGCGCGCCGGTCCACGAACCGGCGAGCAGCCCGACGCCCCCGCCGACGAGCAGCGCCCACAGCGGGACGCCGACCTCGCTGAATATCGGGACGAGGGGGCCGATCGCGAGCCCCACCTGTGACCCGCCAGCCGAGAACGCGACGAGCGCGCCCATCGCGAGCAGGAACCGGCGCTGAGCGCCTTTACGGTCACGGCCGAGGTCCGCGTACACTGCGACCGCAACGAGCGCGGCGATCGCGAGGCTCACTGCGGGGGGACCAGCGCCGCCGATACCGAGCCCCGACCCGAGGACGGTCGCGACCGACGCCTGCTCGCCTGCGGGGCCGAGCAGCGCGAACCCGACGTTCGCGAGGATCGCGCCGACGAGTCCGGCGAGCGCAGCCGTGAGCGGGCGCTCAGGGAGCGACTCGCCGATGAGCGACCGGGCGACGCCGTAGGCGACGCCGCCGCCGATGAACGGCGTGAGTACCCACAGCGTCATGATCTCGGCGTACTTCGGCCACGCAGGGTCGCCGCCGAGCGCGAGGCCGACGCCGACGACCGCCCCGGTGACGGTGAACGCCGTCGCGATCGGGTACCCGGCGAACACGCCGATCGCGACCAGCGCGGCGGCCGTGACGAGCGCGACGATAGCCGCCGCGGCCGTGAGCGTCACGCCGCCGATCAGCTCGGTACCGACTGCCTCGGTCACGTTCGCGCCCTGGAGTATCGCGCCGAGCAGCCCGAGGACGCCGACGACGAGGCCGGCACGCATCACGGAGATCGCGTTCGCGCCGACCGCGGGCGCGAACGGGGTCGACCCCGACGATCCGGCGCCGATCGACCACGCCATGAACAGGCTGGCGCCGGCGGCGACGAGCAGCGTCGCGGCGGTGACGAGGACCATCAGTTTCGCCCGTCGTTGTACCCCTCGTTCAGCCCGGCCACCGTGCGCCGGACGAGGAGGAACCCGAAGAAGAACAGCCCGAGAAGACCCACCAACAGGAGTACGAACAGCGGTTGGACCGGGAGCATACGACCGAATCCGTCGGCACGCGGTTATAATTTTCGAGCCGCGCGGCCGCCCTCCGGGACGCGTTCGAGTGCGCGTGACCTGTGATGACTAAAACGTCCCTTTGTCTCTCAGCCACGTATATGTCGGTACCCGAACTATCTATAGCTGCGACCCCCGCTTCGGCCCTCACACGCTCGGAAACGCCGGCCGGTCTGACTCGCGGCCGCTCCCTCCCTGCCCGGTACCTCCCCTCCCGGTACCTCTCCTCGGCCGCCCCGTCCGACCGCCGGCGACTCGGCCCGAACCGATTCGGGTCCGTCACTGGGCACACGACCGTCGGTCGGCCCGGCCGGACGCGGGGCGTCGCGCTCGGTCCTCGCCGACGCGGCGGCCACGCGCTGTGATCGCGTCCCGCGGCCACACGCTGGCTCCTTGCTTCGGCCCCCTGCTCCGTTACTGCGCGCCGCCGCCCTCGATACGGAACGTCTCGAACGGCTCACCGTCCGGCGTCACCAGTTTCCCGTCCAGCGCGCTCCCGGTTCCGTCCTCGCATTCCGCGGGAGTCAGCTCCGCGTGTGCCGCGCGGTTGCCGCGCGGCTGCGCGTGGCTGCCCGGGTTCAGTATCGGAAGACCGCCCGAGTCGTCGAACCGCGGGCGGTGGCTGTGGCCGCAGATCACGGCGTCGGCGTCGCGGCCGCGACCGAGCATGACGAGCCCCGTGTCGCCGCTTCGGTGGCGGTGCGTGACCGCGAACCGAACGCCGACGTACTCGACGGTCCGCACCTCGGGCACTCGGTCGCGGATCGCCGCGTCGTCGTTGTTGCCGTAGACGGCGCGGAGGCTCGCGGCGGCCGACTGAAAGGCGTCCAGCACCGGCTCGCGGTAGAAGTCGCCCGCGTGGATCACCAACTCCGCCTCGCGGACCGCCTCTGCGGTCCGCCCCTGAAGCCTCGACTCCTCGCGTGCGTGCGTGTCGGAGACGACGACGAGCATACCGGCCGTCGGCGCCGGCGTGGGTTAAAAACCGCGACCGCCGCGGCCGCCGGACGGGCGGCGACGCGCTCGTCCCGAGCGGGCGGCCCGCGGCGCCCCGGACGGCCGATCAGTCCTCTGCCCAGTAGTACAGCTCCTCTCGGGGCGCGTCGCAGCTCGGGCAGTTCGCGGGGAGCTCCTCGCCGATCTCGCCCATCTCGCCGCACTCCCAGCAGCGCCACATCACGTAGGCGGTG
>JBNJEE010000097.1:0-9330 GCA_051745525.1 Methanobacteriota archaeon
TCCCGGCCGCTGGCGTCGCGGACGGCCCGCGGGTCGACGCCGCGGTCGACGAGGTGCCGTCGGGCGAACGTCTTCCGGAGGGCGCTCGGGGTGACCCGCTCGTCGAGCGCGCCGTCGGCGAGGCCGGCCGCCCGCGCCGCCGTCTCGCTCACGATCATTTGGACGCGCCGGGGCGAGACGTCGACGTACGGGTCGTCGTCGCTGAGCCCCTCGCTCGTCGCGTACCGGTCGAGATCGGCCGCCAGCGAGGCGGAGACCACCGTCTCACGGTCGATCCGTTCGTCGCCGGTCGGGGGCGAATCCCCGTCCGCGCGCCCGTCGTCGTCGCCCGCCGGGACGGCGAGCAGGCGCGCGTCCGCGACCGACTCCGCGTCTCGCAGGTGTCTCGGGGCGACGCGGGTTATCTCCTCGGTGCGGAGCCCGGCCTCGCCCGCCAGCCTGACGACCAGCGCCGCGCGATACGTCTCCGCGGCGGTGACGAGCGCGTCGTAGACATCAGCGTCGAGGCCGTCGGCCATCTGTTTCGGTAATTAATGAGTAGCCGAAACAAAACTGTTCCGGAAAACGACCATTTAGCGGGGTAAATCGGATTTTCGCCGAGAAAGTTCCCCTTACTGACTGCGTTTCCCGGCCGGTTGGTTTCGGATAAATATGTGAATCCGAAACGCTATGCGCCGGTCACCCGGACGTGCCGACGCCCCCGGACACGTGATCTCACAGGCGCTCGTCGCCGTCGCAACCGCTGTTCGTGTTCAGACTACCGAAGAACGATCGAATTTAATTGCGGTTTTTCCGCACGGTCGACTCGATTTCCCCCACGACCTCGGGGTTGCGGAGCGCACTCACGTCGCCGAACTCCTCGCCGCGGGCGATGTCCTCCAGCAGCCGCCGCATGATCTTCCCCGAGCGCGTCTTCGGGAGTTCGGGCGTGAACACGATCCGGTCCGGGCGGGCCACGTCGCCGACCGCGCTCGCCAAGCGGTCCGCGATGGCGTCGCGGAGGCCGTCGTCGGGCTCGACCGCGCTCTTCGTCGTCACGTACGCCACGATTCGCCCGTCGTCGTCGCCGACGACCGCGGCCTCGGTCACGCCGTCGGTGTCGACGATGGCCGCCTCCAGCTCGCCGGTGTTGAACCGCTGCGCGCGGACGTTGATCACGTCGTCGACGCGGCCGAGGATCGTCACATAGCCGTCCTCGTCGACGGTCGCGCCGTCACCGGTGCGGTAGCGCCAGCCGTCCTCGCCCTCCAGCCAGTACTCCCGCAGGTAGCGCTCGTCGCCCTCGCGGAGGCCGCGCAGCATGCCGGGCCACGGGGAGGCGAGCGTGAGGTACCCCGACTCGCCCGGGTCGACCGGCTCGCCGTCCTCGTCGACGACGCGGGCGTCTATCCCCGGCAGCGGCGGGCCGACCTTCCCCGGCTTCATCGGCGTGATCCCGGGGAGCGTCGCGAGCGCGATGGCCCCCGTCTCCGTCTGCCACCACGTGTCGACCACGGGCGCGTCGCCGCCGCCGACGTGCTCGCGGTACCAGCGCCACGCCTTCGGCGTGATCGACTCCCCGACGGTCCCCAAGAGGCGGATCGACGACAGGTCGTGCGATTCGGGGTACTCCGCGCCCCACTTCATGAACGACCGGATCGCGGTCGGCGAGGTGTAGAAGACGCTGACCGCGTTGCGCTCGATAAGGTCCCAGACGCGGTCGCGGTCGGGGTAGTCGGGCGACCCCTCGTACAGCACCGTCGTCGTCCCCGTCGCGAGCGGGCCGTACACGCCGTATGAGTGCCCGGTGATCCAGCCGATGTCGGCGGCGCACCAGTAGGTGTCCTCCGGGCGAACGTCGAGGACGTTCCGCGTCGTCCACGCGACGTGCGCGAGGTAGCCGCCCGTGGCGTGTTCGACCCCCTTGGGCCGCCCGGTCGTCCCCGAGGTGTACATCACGAACAGCAGGTCCGTCGCGTCGCGGGCGACCGGCTCGACCGTCTCGCCGTCGTGCGCCTCGACGAGCGCGTCGTACTCGTGTTCGTCGTCGCCCAGCGAGACGGCGAGCTCGTCGCCGAGACGGTCGACCACGACCGCGGCCGACAGCTCCCCTTCGGCGCGGATCCGGGCGTTGTCCGCCTTCGACTTCTGGTTGAACGCGTCCTCGCGGCGGTAGTAGCCGTCGCAGGTGATCAGGAACTCGGAGTCAGCCGCGTCGATCCGCGTCGCGAGCGCCTCCGCGGAGAGGCCCGCGAAAACGACGTTGTGCGGCGCGCCGATGCGTGCGCAGGCCAACATCGCGATCGGCAGCTCCGGGATCATCGGCAGGTACAGCGTCACCACGTCGTCCTCCTCGACGCCGAGCTGGCGGAGCCCCGCCGCGACCGCGTTCACCTCTCGGTGGAGGTCGAGGTACGTGTACGACCGGCGCTCGCCGCGCTTCCCGAACCACCGGATCGCGAGCTGGTTGCGGCGCTCGTCGAGGTGGCGGTCGACGCAGTTCACGGCGGCGTTGAGCCGGCCGTCGGGGAACCACTCGTAGAAGGGAGGGTAGCTGTCGTCGAGGATGGTCTCGTACTCTCGGTCCCACGTCAGGAGGTCGGCGGCCGCGCGCCACGCCTCCGGCCCCTCGCGGTCGAACCGCTCGTACACCGCGGGGTCGCTCGCGGCGGCTCGCTTTCGGAAGTCGGCCGGTGGGGGGACGACGTCCTCGTCGCCGTCGACGAGCCGACCGTCGGTCCCGGGGTCGTCCATGACATCGTATGGCCCGCGCAGACTCGTATACTTTGTCCGGGTCACCGGCGAGTGAGAGCCCCGGCGAGCGCGGCGGCGAACCGGTCGCCGCCGACCGCCCGCGCTCAGGCCGACTCTTCGGCGGGTGGCGCCGAGAGGTCGGCGGCCTTCGCGCGAGCGCGGGCAACGATCGAGGGCTTCGCCTCGAAGTCCACCGTCACCTGGTCGCCCGCGTACGTCTCCTCGGCGACGTGCCCGTGGTCGTGGACCCACGAGACGAGGCTCATCGCGTCGTCCGAGACCGGGAGGACGAGCCGCTCGCGCTCCCAGTCCGGGAGCTCGTCCTCGACGCGGTCGCGGAGCTCGGCCACTCCCGCGCCCGTCTTCGCCGAGACGGCGATCGGATCGGGCGCGACGCCCGAGAGCGCGGCCCGCTTGTCCGCGAGCTCGCCCGGCTCCAGTCGGTCGATCTTGTTGAACACGGTGACGACGGGCGCCTCGTTGCGCTCGTAGAGCGTGTCGTGGCTCGTGACCAGCTTCTCGCGCATCTCCTCGACGGACTCGCTGGCGTCGACGACGAGCAGCACGAGGTCCGCGCGGTAGACGGAGTCGAGCGTCGACTCGAACGACTCCACGAGCCAGTGGGGTAGGTCCGCGATGAACCCGACCGTGTCGGTGAGGAGCACGTCGCGCTTCTCCATCTCGGCCCGGCGCGTCGTGGTGCCGAGCGTCGTGAACAGCATGTCCTGCGACTCGGCGGTGGTGTCGAGGTCGCGGTGGCGCTCGGCGTTCTCGTCGACTTCCAGTTCGTCCGCGAGCCGGCGCATCAGCGTCGACTTCCCGGCGTTGGTGTAGCCCGCGAGCGCGACCAGGTCGAAGCCGGAGTCGCGACGCTGCTCGCGGCGCGCCTCCTCCTTCTCCGCGATCGACTCCAGCTCGTCGCGGATCTCGGAGATCTGGCGTTTGATGTCGCGCTCGACGCTCTCGTCGTACTCGCCGAGCCCCATGAACCCGGGGCGTTCGTCGCGTTTCGCGAGGCTCGCCTTCGCTTCCGCACGCGGGAGCTCGTACCGCAGCTCCGCGAGCTCGACCTGGAGCTGCGCCTTCCGCGTGTTGGCGCGCTGGCCGAATATCTCGAGGATGAGCGTGAACCGGTCGATCACCTCGACGCCCTCGGGGAGCTTCCCGCCAACGTTGAACGTCTGATACGGCCCCACGTCGTTATCGATAATCACGGCGTTCGCGTCCGTCCGGCGGACGAGGTCGCGCAGCTCCGCGACCTTCCCCTCGCCGAACATGAACGCGGCGTCCTCGGTGCGGGTCTGGGCGAGTTCGCCGACCACCTCGTAGCCCGCGGCGGCCGCTAACTGGCCTATCTCGGAGAGGTCGGCTGCCCCGGCGTCGACGCGCTTGGCGACGACTGCGCGGCGTCCCTCGGTCGACGAGTCGGCGTCCGCCCCCTTCGCGTCCCCGCTCATCGGAGGAGGTCTCGGGCGGCGTACGCGGCGTGGTGTGCTGCCTGCACTGTCTCGCGCTCGCCTATGCTCTCGACGTATTTAAACTCGGGCTGGAAGTTCAGTCCGACGCGTTCCGCCGGCTCCTCGTAGAACTCGCCCCCCTCCGCGACGACCGGCCCGTCCGGCGGGGTCGGGAGGCCGCTCACGGCGTCCGCGGCGAGCGCGACGGTCGCCTCCAACGTCGGTCCCTCGCGCGCAGCGGCAAAGCCCATCCCCTCCACCGACCGAATCCGCGCGGAGTCGACCCGCGCGTGGACCGCGGCCGCGACCATCAGGTACTCGCCGTCCTCCTCGTGGCGGCCGCTGATGTCCACGCCGACGATCTCAGGGGCGGGCGTCGGTCACCACGGTTCGGGCGGTCCGCCCGCTGCGTCAACTGCCTGTGCGTCCATACGAGCGCGTTGGACGGCCGCCGAATTGAACGTTTCCGTCGGGCGTCCGCCAGCGGCGCCGCTTAGGCGGACGCACGCCGGCGGCGGCGCTCAGGCGAGCGTCCGCGCGAGGTAGTAGCCGGCGGCGCCGAGCGCCGCGCCGGCCGCGGCGGCGAGCCCGACGGCCGCGACGGAGAACCCCGTCACCGACGCGAGCGCGCCGCCGGTCGCACCCCCGATCCCGCCGCCGACCGCCGCGGTCGTCGATTCGTCGAGTTCGGACATGCGCCCCAGTTGTCACGACTCGAACGTAAACGGTTCGGCGAGACGAGGGATATGTGGCGCTCAGTCCCGCAGGCCGTCGACGACGTCCGCGATCCGGTCGACCGCGGCGTCGACGTCGGCCTCGTCGACATCGAGGTGCGTGGTGAACCGCGTCGTGTGCTCTGCGAACTCGACGCAGCCGACGCCGGCCTCCTTACACGCCGCCACGAGCGACTCGGCCTCTATTCCGGCGCTCTCCGTGTGCGCCACGACGATGTTCGTGTCGGGCGCGGGCGCGTCGACGCCGTCGAGCGCGTCGAGTCCGGCCGCGAGCCGCTCCGCGTTGGCGTGGTCCTCGGTGAGGCGGTCAACGTTCTCTAACGCGTGAAGCCCCGGCGCGGCGATGATGCCGGCCTGGCGCATCCCGCCGCCGAACAGCTTGCGGACGCGGCGCGCGTCCTCGATGAAGTCCTCGTCGCCCGCGAGGATCGAGCCGACGGGGGCGCCGAGTCCCTTCGAGAGGCAGAACGTGACGCTGTCGACGGGCGCGACGATCTCGCTCGCGTCGACGCCGAGCGCGACCGCGGCGTTGAACACGCGCGCGCCGTCGAGGTGGACCGGAACGTCGGCGTCGCGGGCGGCCTCGGCGGCGGCCGCGATCCGGTCGACGGGGACCGCGATCCCCCCGCGGTAGTTGTGGGTGTTCTCCAGAGAGAGGAGGCCGGTCCCGGGGCGGTGGAGGTCCTCGTCGACGAGCCCCTCGCGGACCGCATCCGGCGTCGGAACGCAGCGCTCGCCGGCGTCTACCGTCCGGGTCTGGACGCCCGAGAGCTTGGCCGCGCCCGCCAGCTCCCAGCGGTAGATGTGCGACTCGCGCTCCAAGAGGACCTCCTGGCCCGGCTCCGTGTGCGCGTGGACCGCGATCTGGTTCGCCATCGTCCCCGAGGGGACGTACAGCGCGGCCTCGGTGCCGACCGCCTCGGCCGCCCGGCGCTCCAGTTCGTTGACCGTCGGGTCGTCGCGGTACACGTCGTCGCCGACCTCGGCTGTCGCGGCCGCCTCGCGCATCTCCGCGGAGGGGGCCGTGACGGTGTCTGACCGCAGGTCGATGAAGTCGTCGTCGGACATCGGTTACCTGTCGTTCCGCGGCGGCGGGCATATATCCCGCGCTCGGCGAAGCGTCGCGGCGCCCGCTGCGGGGGTTCGTCGTCGCGCTCGCCGCGACCTACTTGGACCGGCGCGACGCGAGAAACGGCGCCCCGGGGAAGTGAGAGCCCCCGATCTCCACGATCCGGAGTCGGTCGGCGAGCAGGTACACGGCGACCGCGCCGAGCACCGTCGCCGGCGTCGCGCCGAGGTGCCAGAACGCCGCGGCACCCGCGTCCGCCCCCGAGGCCGCGAGCGCGTCTCGGACGCCGCGGACCGCGGCGAGGACGACCGGGTGAACGACGTAGATCCCCACCGCGTAGACGCCCCACGAGGGGAGCGGCGTCCCCGACCCGAGCGTCGGCCGCGACAGCAGGAACAGGAAGATCGAGAGGGAGAGGAACGCCGTGGTGACCCCGTAGCTCGGGGCGAAGACGTACGAGCCGAACGGCTCCCCGCGGAGCGGGTAACCGAGCAGCGTGAACTCCACGATCTGGAGGACCGCGAAGCAGCCGACGAGTCCGAGCAGGGCCGGGCTCAGCTCCCGCGATGGCGTCCAGTTGCGGCGGGCGACCGCGTATCCCAGGCTCACGTAAAAGAACCCGAAGAAGAGTCCGTCGCGGACCTCGAAGGGCACGTCGACGAACATCGTGTAGCTCGTCCCGAGGAGGCCGACGACGTGGAAGCACGCCGCGACGGCCACGAGGGCGGTCGTCCGCCCGACCGTCGCGAAGGCGGCGACGAGCGCGAGCGACACCAGGAGCGCCGGGAGGAACCAGAGGACCTCCGAGACCGAGGTGCCGTAGTACAGCAGCTCGACCGGGTCGAGGAACTCGGCGACGCGCGCTCCGAGGGCGGCGAGGAGGGGTCGACCCGCGGCCGCGTCGCCGGCGACCCGTCCGCCGAGGAACGCCGGCGCGGCGAGCGCGAGCCCGAACGCGTACAGCGACCCGACAGAGGCGATCCGCCGAGAGAGGTACTCGCGGGGGTCCCGGTCGACCGTCTTGGCCGCGAAAAAGTAGCCGGACGCGAGGAAGAAAAACGGCACGGCGAACCGCGCCGTGGTCTTGATCCCGAAGTTGACGGCGTTGCCGGCGGCGCCGAGCCCCTGGAACGGGTCCGTGTGGATCAGCACGACGAACACCACCGCCACGACGCGCATGGCGTCGAGGCTGTGGACGCGGTCGGTCATCGCAGTTGCTCAGCGGCGCGCGGTAATGACCGTTTCCACTCGCGCGCTGGGACGGACGCGAACGGTTGCGACCCGCGCGAAACGAGCGGTTCCGGGTTCGGTCCCTTCTTAACGGCCGCGGTTGATCCGTGACGTATGGCAACGGAAGCAGCGGCAGACGACGCGGCCGACGCACCGGACGCCTACGACGCCCTCCTCGACCGGGTCCAGCGGTGGAACGCGGTCGGCAGCGCCTCCGGCGTCCTCGGCTGGGACCAGCAGGTGATGATGCCCGAGGGCGGCACCCCGGCCCGGTCGAAGCAGCTCTCGGCGCTCTCATCGGTCCACCACGACATGGTCACCGCCGACGAGACGGGCGAGCTGCTCGACGAGCTCGACGACGCAGACCTCACGGACGAGCAAGCGGCGGTCGTCCGCGAGGTCCGCCGCGAGTACGAGCGCGCTGACGCCGTCCCGGTCGAGCTCGTCGAGGAGATCTCCGAGACGGGTTCCGAGGCGCTCCAGGCGTGGGAGGAAGCGAAGGCCGAAGACGACTTCGATGCGTTCGCCCCCTACCTCGAGAAGCACGTCGAGCTGAAACGCGAGTACGCCGAGCACATCGACCCCGACCGCGATCCCTACGAGGTCCTCTTCGAGGAGTTCGAGCCGTGCCTCTCGATGGAGCGCGCCGAGTCGATCCTCACCGAGCTCCGCGAGGCGCTCGTCCCGATGATAGAGGAGATCCGCGAGTCGGACGTCGACCTCGCCGTCGACACCTTCGAGGGGACCTTCCCCGAAGACGAGCAGGAGGCGCTCTCCCGGGACGCGCTGGAGCTCGTCGGCTACGACTTCGACCGCGGCCGCCTCGACGTCTCCTCGCACCCGTTCACCTCGGGCAACCAGTTCGACTGCCGCGTGACGACCCGGTTCGACGAGGCGGACCCGCTCGGCGCCGTCGGCTCGACGGTCCACGAGTTCGGCCACGCGCAGTACAACCTCGGGCTGCCGCGTGAGCAGTTCGGCACGCCGCTCGGCGAGTCGCGTGACCTCTCGGTCCACGAGTCGCAGTCGCGCCTCTGGGAGAACCACGTCGGCCGCAGCGAGGCGTTCTGGCAGGAGTTCCTGCCCGTCTTCAAAGAGCACTTCCCGCAGACCGAGGCGGCGACGGTCCGGGACGCCTACGAGGCGTTCAACCAGGTGTACGAGGACAACCTCATCCGCGTCGAGGCCGACGAGCTCACCTACCACCTCCACATCGTGGTCCGGTTCGAGATCGAGCGCGACCTGATCCGGGGCGACCTCGACGTCGAGGACGTGCCCGAGACGTGGAACGACAAGTACGAGCAGTACCTCGGAATTCGGCCCGACACCGACACCGAGGGCTGCCTCCAGGACATCCACTGGAGCCACGGCAACTTCGGCTACTTCCCCACCTACTCGCTCGGCTCCGTGATGGCCGCCCAGCTGTTCGAGGCCGCCGAGGCGGAGATCGGCGACCTCGACGGGCAGATCGCCGACGGCGACTTCGACGACCTCCACGACTGGCTCGGCGAGAACGTCCATCGGCACGGCTCCCGCTACGAGACCAACGAACTCGTGAAGCGCGCGACCGGCGAGGACTTCTCGGCGGACGCCTTCCTCGAGTACGTCGACGAGAAGTACGGCGAGCTGTACGGTATCTGAGGCGGACACGAACGCACGGCTGAGATTCGCTGTCTCACGGCTCGGCGGTTTCGACGCCGCGGATCTCAAACCGAGCGCCGCCGGACGCGCTCTCCGTTATCTCGACGTCCCACTCGTGTGCGTCGGCGATCTGCGAGACGATCGACAGGCCGAATCCCGTCCCGTCGTCGGACGTGTAGCCGGCCGTGAACACGTCCTCGCGGCCGTCCGGCGAGATACCCGGGCCGTCGTCGGCGACGTAGAAGCCGTCGGCCAACTCGCCCACCGTCACGGAGACACCGTCGCCGCCATGGTCGAGCGCGTTTTTCAGTAGGTTCTCAAGGAGCTGGCGCAGGCGGTCGCGGTCGGCGCGGACGTCTCGGTCGCACTCGACGCTGAGGGTGGCCGCCGGCGTGGCGAGCGGGTCCCAGCAGTCGGCGGCGAGCGCTCCGATATCGACGGCCGCGAGCGAGAGCGTCTCCGAACC
>JBNJEE010000098.1:0-9263 GCA_051745525.1 Methanobacteriota archaeon
CTTGCGAGTCGCAGAAGAGGACCGTGCCCTCCCCCCGCTCCGCGACGCCGACCCCCTCCCCGGCGGGCGCGGCTTCGCCGGCCTGCTGGCCGACCCGCCGAATCGCGACGGACCGGTCCTCGTCCGTGACGTCCTCGGCCGACAGCCGCTGTTTGTCGAGGCCGAGTCGCTCGACCCCGAACCCGACCGCCGGCCGACGGCCCCCGACGCGTGGGCTTTCGACCGCGACGCGCTCGCCGATCCGGAATCGGTCCCCGCCGGGAGCGTCGTCTCGGCGGCGGGCACCGAGCGCGTCTGGCGGCTCCCTGACTCCGGGCCGACGGCGGACCGAGGGGCCGCGCTGGCGGCGGTCGACGACGCGGTGAGCGCGGCGCTCGACGACCTCGCGTCCGTGGCTCGACCCACAGGAGAGGACGACGAGGACGTCATCGGAACCGACGGCGACCTCGCGGTCGCCTTCTCCGGCGGGGTCGACTCCGGGCTCGTCGCGGCCGCCGTCCCCGAGGCCCCCTGCTACGTCACCGGCTTCGAGGGGAGCCACGACGTGGCCGCCGCGCGCGACGCCGCGAGCGCGATGGACCGCGGCCTGCGGGTCGTCGAGATCACGCACGAAGACCTCAGGCGCGCCGTCCGTGCGGTCGCGGCCGCGACGGGGCGCCGGAACCCGATGGACGTCGCCATCGCGGTGCCGCTGTACCTGACGGCCGAGGCTGCCGCCGCGGACGGGTTCGACCGGCTCGCGGTCGGGCAGGGCGCGGACGAGCTGTTCGGCGGCTACAGCAAGGTAGTCGACCCGGCGGACGACCCCCGCGTCGACGCCGACACCGTCCGCGGGGCGCGGACCGAGACCGTCCGCACGCTGCCCGACCAGCTGGAGCGGGACGTCCTCGCGCTGCGCGCCGCCGACGTCGAGCCCGCGACGCCGCTGCTCAACGACCGGGTCGTCGCCACCGGACTGGCGCTGCCGGGCGACCTGCTCGTCGACGGCGACGAGCGGAAGGTCGCGCTCCGGCGCGTCGCGGCCGGGCGCGTGCCGGCGTCGGTCCACGCTGCGGACAAGAAGGCGGTCCAGTACGGAACGTACGTCTCCCGCGAGCTCGACCGGCTGGCGCGGCGCGCCGGCTACAAGCGACGGATGGACGACCACGTCGGGCAGTACGTCTCGGCGCTGTGCAGCGGGGAAAAACCGGCCGGTGAGGGCCGGAACTGACCAAGTCGCCGCGTGGAGTACCAGTCCTGCGGCCGACGCCCGATCGGTCGGGCGTCTACCTACAGATCCGCAGGACAGGTATAAAATCCGGGCAGTAGCGACAAATATGACGCCCTTGCGACTGAGTAGAAAACGATCGTCCGCAGACCCGACCGATTACTGACGGATCAGCGCATTGGGAGCGCGCTTTGCCGGGGAAAACGCACGTCCATCCGGACAGAAACCGACCGGTTCGCGGGCGCGGCGAGCGGCCGCCGCGTCAGCGGACGAGATACGGGTCGCTGCCGGCGATGAACCGACCGAGGTCGCTCTCGCGCCGGAAGTCAGTCGACCGTAGCTCCCGGAGCGAGTCGACGAGGACGTCAGCGTCGCCGTCTGTCCAGTCGGCGGGGTGTTTGACCGGGACGACGAGCCAGCCGGCGCCGAGCAGCTCCTCGCCGTGGAGCGCGTCCATGTCGATCTCGGTCTTCCAGGCCCGCGCAGTGTAGGTCTCGAGGACGTGTGCGGTCGCCCGCGCGCCCACCGGGAGCAGCACGTGGGCCGCGATGGCGCGGAGTTCGGCGTCGAAAAAGCGCTCCATGTCGTCGTAGGCCTCGTCTTCGGGCGTCCCCTCGCTCGCGCACATGTGGAGGTACGAGAGGAACGTCCGGTCGGTCCGGACGGGGTCAACCGCGGTCGGATCGCCGTCGCGCGCGACGCCGTCGGGGGCGACCCTGTCGGCGAGCCCGGCGATCAGTCCGGCCTCGGAGAGCGCCGACAGGAAGACGGGCGACCACGGCTCCCCGGTGAAGGGGACGCCCGCCGCGGTCCCGCCGTGGACGCCGGGGTGGTCGCCGACGACGTGGAAGTCGGCGTTGGCGTCGCCGTAGCCGGGGACGAACGATGGGCAGTCGGGACGCATCCCGAAGGGGTTCCGGATCCGGTCGGTGACGTTCTGCACGCCACCCGTTAGGCGCGCACGGCGTTAAATTCCGTTCGGTCCGGTACGACGCGGTCCGACGCGGCGGAGCAGCAGGACGAGACAGCGGGACGGAGCCATGCGGGAGCTGCCGATGCGAGGCGCACGAGGCGGCGAGGATTCTCATAAGTTATGGCGATAAACGGGGTCAAACCGGTCTGGGATACGCGTCGATCGGCGCGGGATCGGAGATGTTTCAGGATAGTTAATTTAGAACCCGAGACCGCAAGACTGCGGCGAGGTCCTCTCGCCGACGACCACGGAAGATATTTATATATCCCCGCGTTCGGGTCGGGCAGAAGTTCAATGTTCGACCGCATCCGAACCGCGGCCCTCTTCGGGCTGCATCAAGCGTCCGTCGCCGTCGGGATCTCGCTGTTCCCGGTGGCCGTCTTCGCGCGCCGGCGGCTCGGTATCAACGTCCCCGTCGGCCGACTCGTCGAGACCACCACCGAGGCGTTCGAGGCCGCGGACGAGGAGTAATCGGGCCGCCATCAAACCTCGTTTTCCGAGGCCGACCGAAGCCGAACAGATCCCGAGCGGCTGCGCCGCCCGGCAGTCCACCGGTCGCGCCGACGGGGCGTCGGCGCCCACCATAGCCCGCGACACCGCAGCCACGCAACACCGCGGCCCCGCGAGGAGGGCCGTCTCCCGCCGCGGTCTGCCGGTCGTGACCCGGTGACACATAGGCCCGTCGGAACCGGTCGGCGGCCCCCGAAGGGTTGCCTTTATCAGCGCGCCGAGCCAACGAGCGTGTAATGCGAACACCGACTGGCGACCTCTCCGACGGGCCGGCCGCCGACCTGGGCCGTGACCAGCCCGTCTTCGGACCGGAGCTCGGCGAGTTCGAACACAGCGAGCGCCGCGCCGCGAAGGCGGAGGGCGACGGCGAGATGAAGACCGGGACGACGACCGTCGGTATCAAGGCCGAAGACGGCGTCGTGATGGCGACCGACATGCGCGCCTCCCTCGGCGGCATGGTCTCCTCGAAGGACGTGCAAAAGGTCGAGGAGATCCACCCGCGCGGCGCCCTGACCATCGCGGGCTCCGTCTCGGCGGCCCAGAACCTCATCTCCACGCTCCGCGCCGAGACGAGCCTCTACGAGGCCCGCCGCGGCAAGGACATGTCGATGGAGGCGCTGTCGACCCTGACGGGGAACCTGCTCCGCTCCGGAGCGTTCTTCGTCGTCCAGCCGATCCTGGGCGGCGTCGACGACGAGGGCGCGCACATCTACTCCATCGACGCCCTCGGCGGCACGACCGAGGAGGAGTACACCGTCACCGGCTCCGGGTCGCAGTACGCGCTCGGCGTCTTAGAACAGGAGTACGACGACGACGTCACCATCGACGAGGCGAAGACCATCGCCGCCAAGGCCATCCAGTCCGCCGTTGAGCGCGACCTCGCGTCCGGCAACGGGATCAACGTCGCGGTCGTCACCCACGACGGCGTCGAGATCACCCGGTACAAGGAGTTCGACGACCTGCTGTAGACGACTCGCCGACGGGGCGAGTTCGCCGACCGCTTTTCGCTGCCGCGTTCCGACGAAGTCCGCCCGCTACCGGCGGGGCCGTTTATCGGTTCGTTCCTGATTCACCGCCGGAGGCCCGGAGGCGCCCGGATCCCGTCGCCCCAGTAGAAGCGCGGACCGAGGAGGAGGTAGCCGCACGAGAGGAACAGCAGCGCGAACGCGAACCCCTCGCCGATCCACGCCGGGAGCGCGCTCATCGCCATGTGGCCGGCGGGGGTGAGTATCACCGCAGCTTGAACGACGCCCATCACGAGCGCGTCCTGCGCGTGGAGGTCGGGGTACGTCACCGTCGAACCCATAAGCAGCGCGAACGCGGCCGTCGCCGCGACGAGGAGGAGCGGGGCGGTGTAGCCCGCGATGACGGCGGCCGCGAGCACCGTCGCCGCCAGCGTGGTCGGAACGCCGACCGTCTCGCGGGCCCCGTCCTCGTCGACCGTGTAGAGCCCGAGTCGGGCGACCGCGGCGGCGACGAACAGCGCGCCGGCGCCGACGCCGGCGGCGACGAGGAGGGGGTCCGTCGCGGACGAGCGCCCGTCGTAGACGACCGCGGCGACGAGGGCGGCCGGCGCCACGCCGAAGGAGGCGACGTCGGCCAGCGAGTCGAGGTAGGGGCCGGCCGGCGTCGAGCCGCGGTGGCGGGCGACGACGCCGTCGAGCCCGTCGGCGACCGCGGAGAGGAGTATCAGCCGGGCCGCGAGCGCGACGTCGACCGTCGCGGCGACGACGGCGAGGAAGCCGACGGCGGCGTTGGCCACGGTCACCGCGTCCGCGAGCCCGAGCCGCCGAGCGAACCGCAGAGGCATACCGTATCGGTCGACGAGCCGGGTTTTAGGGCTTGTTATCTCGTCGACCGCGGGCAGAGAGTCCGCTCTGGGAGGCGCGCGGTGCGGGCCGGAACGCGGCCGCGGTCAGGGAACGTACCAGATCCCGCGCCCGAAGTCGAGCCACTCGCCGACGACGACGTGCGGCATCGCGATGACGCAGACGAAGATGGTGTAGAAGGCGACGGCGCCGGAGAGCAGCGAGCCGCCGGCCAGCGGGTTCGGCGCGACGGTCCACAGGGCGGTCGCGACGCTCGCCGTGACCAGCGCGCCGACGACGAGGACGCCCCACGCGACGACGAGCGAGACGCCTTCCGTCCGGTCGGGCTGCTCCTGTTCGACGACCATGCTCCGCGCCGACTGCCGCAGCGAGTACCACAGCGGGAAGTAGAGCCCGATGGCGACGACCACCGGAACGAGCGCGAAGTACGCGACGAGCAGCAGCGTCTCCGCGGCGTCAAGGAGCCACGACCGGCTGACGCCGCCGGTCGAGCGCAGGCTGGTCGCGAGGCCGCCGCCGAGGTGCGCGACCACGCCGAGTCCGAACGCCCCGCCGAGCGCCGTGGTGAACGCCTCGGGATTCGACGCGGCCGGCCCAGCCAGCTGACCGTCGAAGACGCCCAGCATGATACCGGTGAAGCCGTAGAAGGTCTCGGTCCAGAAGACGGCGGGGACGACCATCACGGCCCCGCCGCGTATCAGGGCGGCTAGGGCGCGCTGCGGCCTGGTCGGCAGGTGGTCTGTCCCGACGAGAGCGTCCATCACGCGGAGGTCGCCGTGCCCTCCCTTCGCGACCGCCGTCCCGAACGCGAGCGCGAGCGCGGGCAGCGGCGCGACGACGAACAGCGCCACGAACGCGGCGACGAAGCCGAGGTAGAGCCCGACGTACCGCGCGCCGAACGGGAGTCCCCGCCGCCGGAGGTTCGAGAAGTGTTCGTACCCCCCGTGCGGGAGGTTCAGCGCGACCATCCCCACGAGGTACGCGATCATCTGGGTCCGGAGCGACACGTCGGTGCCGGCCGCGGACAGCGCGCCGAACCCCACCGCGAGCAGGAGCAACGCCGCGCGGGACGCACCGATTGCCGTCCGTTCCGGTTCACCGAGCAGCCGCCGTACCGGACTCGCCGTCGACGTCGACATGGGTGTGGATACGGGCGTTACGGGGTTAGGGCCTCGTCGCCATTATTCGGGCTTTTATATTCCCGATCGCGGCGCGGCGAGAGGGGAAGGCGAGCAGCACGGGATCGAGTCAGTACGCGTGGATCGCCGGGTCAGTACGTCTGGATTGCCGGGTCAGTACGTGTGGATCACTTCGCCGCAGCGTGTACACTCGATCGTGTCCGCCCGGAAGAGCCGCTCTTTCTTTTCGGTGGGGCCGTTACACTCCGGACAGACGCCAAGATTCCGGCCGTCGGCGACGCGCGCGGACAGGTCGAGGAACTGTCCTTCGAGCCGCTCGATCTGCTCGGACTGCTTCTCGACAACCGACGTGAGCTCCTCGATGGTCTCGTCGCGCTCCTCGACCGCGGTCGACAGCTCGTCGATGCGCCGCTCGTACTCGTCTATCGCCTCGACGTCGATGGTGACGTCGTCGGTCGCCGCCGCTTCGGCCTCCCCTTCCGCGGTGGTTTCGGTGGTCGATTCTGCCTCCGCCTCGGTGTCGTCGTCGGCCATGTGACACCACTGGGGGCCCCAGACTCATTACTTTCGGGCCGACTACGTTTCCTCCGAGGGGTGATTCGACGCCGACTGGAGGCGGCGAGAGGTCCCCGCGATCGACCGCCCGGCGCGGCCGATACCTGACTGGGTTGGCACTGGTCTCAATAGTACATATACTATATCATAATGTGGGTATGGACCCGATAGCGCTACAGGCGGGATACGACCTGCTCGGGGACGGACGCCCCGAGACGCTCTGGTTGGGTATCGGCACGTTACTAATGCTCATCGGGACCTTCTACTTCATCGCCCGCGGATGGGGCGTGACTGACAAGGAGGCCCGTGAGTACTACGCGATCACGATCCTCGTGCCGGGGATCGCTTCGGCCGCGTACCTTGCGATGTTCTTCGGCATCGGTGTGACCGAGGTCGAGCTCGCCAGCGGAACGGTGCTCGACATCTACTACGCACGGTACGCGGACTGGCTGTTCACGACGCCGCTGCTGCTGCTTGACCTCGCCCTGCTGGCGAAGGTCGACCGCGTCACGATCGGGACGCTCATCGGCGTCGACGCGCTGATGATCGTCACCGGCCTCATCGGCGCGCTCTCGAAGACGCCGCTCGCGCGGTACACCTGGTGGCTGTTCAGCACGATCGCGTTCCTGTTCGTGCTGTACTACCTCCTGACGAGCCTCCGCAGTGCGGCCGCGGAGCGCTCCGAGGACGTCCAGAGTACGTTCAACACGCTGACCGTGCTGGTCGCCGTCCTCTGGACGGCCTATCCGATCCTGTGGATCGTCGGGACTGAGGGCGCCGGCGTCGTCGGTCTCGGTGTCGAGACCCTGGCGTTCATGGTGCTCGACGTGACCGCGAAGGTCGGCTTCGGCTTCATCCTGCTCCGCAGCCGCGCCATCCTCGGCGACACCGAGGCGCCGGAGCCCTCCGCGGGCGCCGACGCCCAGGCCGCGGACTGATAGGCGAACCGACCCGACGAACCGCACGGCTCAAACCGTTTTCGTCGCTCATTTTTCAACATGACTACCACCAATACCGAAGAGACACCAGTACTGAACAAGCGGTCCGTCGTCGGGCTCGCCGTCTGCCTCGTGATCGCTCTCGCCGGGATTTTCCTGATCCCGACGTTCGAGTCGCGCGCCGGGTTCGGCGTGACGTTCTGGACGATGGCAGCGTTGGAGCTGCTCGCGATGGTCGGCGTCGCGTACTTCGTTCTCAACCTCCACGAGGAGTAGCGTTCGCGGCGCACCGCGGTCTCCGCGGCAGGGCGCCGGCACCGCATCGAGTGGCCGTCGCGGGCGCCCAGACCCCCGCCAGGCGCTCGGTGGAGTCGCTCGCGCTACCGATCAGTTGGTCGAAAGGGCCTGATCTGCCGGGTTATCAACGGGGGAACTCACTCTACCGACCCCTCGGCGTCGCCGCGCCCACCGCGGGTCGAGGGCGACGTCGCGGCCAGCGCGAGCTCGAAGTGGTCGCGGCCGACGACCGCCTCGGCGGGCGGACCATCGTCCACGATGGCGTCTTCGATCGACAGGAGTCCGGCCTCTCGGACCAGCGCGGCGATGTCGCCACCGCTGTACCCGGCGGTGCGGTCGGCGAGGGCGTCGAGGTCGACGTCCGGCGCGGTCGGCATCTCTCGGGCATGGATCGCGACGATCTCACGGCGCGCCTCGCGGTCCGGGAGGGGTGTCTCGACCGCCTTCTCGATCCGTCCCGGGCGGAGCAGCGCCTCGTCGATGCTCTCCGGGCGGTTTGTCGCCGCGATGACGGCCACGTCGGTGAGCGGCTCTAACCCGTCGAGTTCGGTCAGCAGCTGCGACACGACGCGCTCGCCGGCGCCCGTGTCGTCGCCGCTGCGCTTCGGCGAGATGGCGTCGACCTCGTCGAAGAAGACCACCGCCGGCGCGTTCTCGCGCGCCGTGGCGAACAGGTCGCGGACCGCCTTCTCCGACTCGCCGACGTACTTGTCGAGCAGCTCCGGCCCGTTCACCGGGATAAAGTTCGCGTCGCTGAGGCTCGCCGCGGCGCGCGCGAGCAGCGTCTTCCCGGTCCCCGGCGGCCCGTACAGCAGCACGCCAGACGGTGGGTCGATGCCCAGCTCCGCGAAGCGGTCGGCGTACTCCAGAGGCCAGTACACCGCGCGCACCAGCTCCCGTTTGGCCGCGTCGAGCCCGCCGACCTCGTCCCAGCCGACCGCGGGGAACTCGACGGTGACCTCGCGGAGCCCGGTGGGCTCGACGTCGTCGAGCGCGGCCTCGAAGTCCGCCATCCGGATCGCCGTGCGGCCGTCCCGACGGACCGCCCGCTCTAACGCGGCGTCGGCGAGGACTGCTAGGTCGGCGAACACGTAGCCGTTGAGCCGCCCGGCGACCGCCTCGAAGTCCACGTCCATCGCCAGCGGCGCACCCTCGCAGAGCGCCTTGAGCGCGTCCGCCCGCTCCGCCGTGGTCAGCGGCTCGACCGCCAGTTCGCGGTCGAACCGGCCGCCGCGGCGCAGCGCCGAGGGTACACCGCTCGGGTCGGTGGTGACGCCGATCACGACGGTCTGATCCCCGGCGCGGAGGTCGTCGATAGTCGACCGGAGGCGGTCGGCTAGCGCGGAGCCCCCGCCGTCGTCGGCCCCGAGCGCCTCGAGGTCGTCGAGGAGGACCACGGTCGGCTCTCCCACCGGGGCGGCCTCGACGACGCGGTCGAGCCGGTCCGACCGGTCGCTCGCCGGCTGGCCCCGAAGTCTGGCCGCGGAGACGCGGACGAGCGTCGCGTCGGTCGCGGCCGCGACGGCCTCAACGAGCGCCGTCTTCCCCGACCCGCGCGGCCCGTGGAGGAGCAGGCCCAGCGTCGAGTGGCCCGCGGACGCGAACGTCTCCGCGGCATCGAACCGGGTCGCGGCCGCGTCGCGGAGGCGCTCGAACGTCGCTGTCGAGACGAACGCGTCGTCCGCGCCGGTGCCGCCGGGACGCTCCGCGACGACGCCCGGTTCGTCGCCGTCGGCGACGGTGATCTCAGTCTTGTCGGCGACGACAGCCGGCGACGAGGGGGCCACGTCCCGCACGTCGAACCGGAGCGTGAGC
>JBNJEE010000099.1:0-9257 GCA_051745525.1 Methanobacteriota archaeon
GGCGGAACCATACCCCGAGTCGGCGGCTCGGCGACAACTGTCTTCCGTTCGATCGGTTCTGTTACGTAGCGGAGTCAGAGCGACTGGGAGGTTATTTATAAACCGAATCGAGGTGTTGCTGTCGGCCTTTATAAGTAGTTCGCGAGTTGGCGGTGATGAACTTCAAAGCCTCAGCCGCTCGCTTATAAATAGTTGATTGGAGATCGACGGCGAACAACTCCAAAGCCCCAGCCGTGAGGACTCGATGCGCTCGCTGCGGTCCTCAGTCGCTCGCTCCGCTCGCTCCCTGCGGTCCTTACGTCGCGCGTCTTCGTCCTCACGGCTGCCCCTTTGAGTCCCGCCCCGCACAGCAACCGCACCTCACGCCTCCCCAGCCTCGTCGGTCGCCGTCGCTTCGCTCGGCGACCGACTCCCTCGCGCGTGCGGTTCGCGGCCTGTCGGCCGCTCACCGGCGCGCGCCACCGCGGTCCATTTATAAGCAACTGCCGCCGTCGCTTACACCTTTAAAAAAACCGTACCGCTGCTGTTGATCCAATTGGGTTGCCCCCGTTGCCGCTATCCCGTCCGAATGCGCCGGTCGAACAGCTCGCGGAAGACGACCGTCGGGAACAGCGGCACGAGCCGGCTCGGCGGCCGCCCCTTGCCGTCGCTCTGGTGGACGGTGACGCGTTCGAGCAGGCCGGCGTCGGCCAGCTCGTAGAGCACGCGCCGCACCGTCGACGCGGAGAGGTCGACGCCCGGGCGCGCCGCAATGGTCTCGGTCGCCACGCCGACCGTCGACCGCTCCTCCTCCGAGAGGCCGGCAAGCTCGTAGAGGAGCCGCTGGCGGCTCTCGGGGAGCGCGAGCACTCGACCCAGCGCCACACAGGGGCGGGGGACCCCGTCGAGGCCGGCATCGACGTCGCCGGCGCGGACCGTCGACGCGCCCGCCCGCTCCGCGTTGACCGCCGCGCCCATCACGGCGGCGAGCGCGTCGTGGGCGTCGCCCGCGGCCCACTCGACGATCTCGCGGATCTGGTCGTGAGAGAGCGCGTCGCGCCCGAGCCCGGTCGAACACCGGCTCGTCAGCAGCTCGACGAGGACGTGTCGGCGGTACTTCGCGAACTCGACGGTGGTCTCCGGCTCCCAGTCGATCGCGTCCGGCGGGTCGCGGCCGATACAGGCCGGCGTGACCCGCTCGCCCACGTCGGTCAGCCAGTCGATCAGCGTGGCCGCCGTCGGGGTCTCGGTCTCGTTCGTGTGGTCAACCGCGACGACGAGGTCGGGGCCCGTGCGCATCGCGTCGCGCAGCGAGTCGGCCAGCTCCTCGGTCCCGATCCCGTGGTCCGGAACAGGGTCGTCGCTCATCGCGGCCAGCATCGCGTGGTACAGCCGGAATTTGGTCGACGCCTTCCGGGCGTCGACGTAGACGAACCCGGGGATCGTCGGCTCGACCGCCCGCGTGGTCGTCTGGATGGCGCGCCGCGGGCCGCTGTGGCTCGCCAGCCGGCCGAACAGCGCGGAGACGACCGCCGACTTCCCGCTCCCTTTTGGGCCGTACACGTAGACGCTCGGCGGGAGCGACCCGGTGAAGGCGGGCTCGAACACGTCGAGGAGCCGCTCTATCGCCGGCCCACGCCCGACCGGCGAGTCGACGTGCCTGACCGGCGAGACGGCCTCGAAGTCGGCGAGGACGCTCATGCCGGCGTCGTAGCCGAGCCGTCGTTCGATCCGGTCGTCGATATTCACGGTCGACCCTCCGATATCGTCAAACAAAACTGGTGCGAAGCGGAGTCGATGCTGGATCGATCGCGGACGGAACGGTCGTCGCCGTCACACGCGACGTCGTCGTCGCGAGCGGCGGCGGCGCCGGCCGTGCGACGGCCGTCGCTCTCGAACAGAGCGCGGCGGCGATCGCGTGTCCGGTCTGGTCTCATTGGTATCCGGCGGCTTGGTCAGAGGGTGTTTCGCGCGTGGAACCGTCCCCGGCCGCTACGATGGGGCCGACGCCGCGTCGGCTCCAGCGAGCGGGCTCAGATGTACCCGGCGTTCGGCAGGATACCGAGGATCGAGAGGAGCGCCACGACGACCATGGCGATTGCGATCGCCATCGCCGGCGGGTCCACGTGGGTCCCGGAGTGCGAGTAGAACATCCGCTGGGTGACCTCGCCCAGGAGGCCGCTGAACGCTCCGAACACGCCGGCAGCGAGCAGCGCGACGACGCCGCCCGCGAGCGGGTCGACGACCACGGCACCGACTGCGCCGATGAGCGTGATGTGGTGCGTCACCGGAATCTTCTCGACGCCGAGCTGCAAGAACAGCAGGCTGATCGCGGAGATGGCGTAGCCGAGGAAGATGCTCCCCGTCTGCAGCCAGATGTACCCGCCGAGGATGCCGCCGACGAGGCCGATCGCGGTGACGCCCGACCATTTGTACTGGTGCGGGAGCCACGGCTCGGTCGCCGGGCGGCCTGCGTGTTCCTCCGCTCCGCTGTCGGCCTTCGGGTGGTCCTCGCCGCGTTCGAACGGCGACATGTCGAGGAGGCCGTCACCCGCGGGCTTCCCGACGATCGGGTAGCCAAATGCGGCCCGCGCGATGAACGCGCTCAACACGACCGTCAGCGCGATCGAGTCGGTTAAGCCGGTGCCGCTCACGACGAGCAGGCTCGCGGAAAGCTGGTTGATCAGCACGCCGACGACGCCGAAGACGGCGCCGACTGCGAGGATGTCCGGCTTCGTGCCGAACGCGTACGTGATGTCCTTCCCGAAGTGGTAGCCGCCGTCGGCGGGGTTCATTTCGGGGTACTTCTTGCCCGCGTACGCCGAAGCGGCCACGCCGCCCGCGAAGGCGATGTGCGGGCCGGTGATCGCCCCGAACCCGATGACGCCGGTGATGCCTGCCGCGAGCTGTCCCGGTTCGATGGCCGGGACGTTCGTGGCGAGCTCTCGCTGGAGGATACCGATCCCCTCACCGAGGAAGACGACGAACCCGGTGAAGATGAAGGCGGGCAGCGCGCCGATGGCGGCGCCGAACGCCCCGCCGGCGAGCGCCGTGATGAGCAGCAGCAGGAACGCCTCAACTTCCATCCCGATGATCGGGACCTGTAACAGCAGCGCGTTCATTTACTCGTCCTCCTCGTCGACCGCCCAGTTCTTCGAGCGTTCAACCGCATCGTCCCAGCGGCTGTACAGCTTGTCGACCTCGCCCTGCGACTTCTCGGGCGAGAACTCGCGGTCGATCTGCCAGTTGTCGCGCAGCTCGTCGACGTTGTCCCAGTAGCCGACGGCGAGCCCTGCGGCGTACGCCGAGCCGAGCGCGGTGGTCTCGTCGACCTCCGGTCGGACGATGTCCGTCTGGATGATGTCGGACTGGAGCTGACAGAGGAAGTTGTTCTTGACCGCACCGCCGTCGACGCGGAGGCTCGTCATCTCGACGCCGGAGTCGGCCTCCATCGCCTCCGCGAGGTCGCGCGTCTGGTAGGCGATCGATTCGAGCGTCGCGCGGACGATGTGCTCTTTGGACGTTCCGCGGGTCATCCCGACGATGGTTCCGCGGGCGCGGCCGTCCCAGTGCGGGGCGCCGAGCCCGGTGAACGCCGGGACCATGTAGACGCCGTCGGTCGAGTCGACCGACCGCGCGAGCTCCGCGGTCTGGGCCGCGTTGTTGATGAGGTCGATGTCCTCGAGGAACTCTATGGCCGCGCCGGCGATGAAGATCGACCCCTCCAGCGCGTACTGAACCGGCTCTCCGGACATCTGGAACCCGACGGTCGTGAGCAGGCCGTTGTCGGACGCGACGGCCTCCTCGCCGGTGTTCATCAGGTAGAACGCGCCGGTGCCGTAGGTGTTCTTCGCGTCGCCCTTATCGAAGCAGGTCTGTCCGAACAGCGCTGCCTGCTGGTCGCCCAGCGCGCCCGCGACGGGGACCTCCTCGCCGAGGAAGCCGTCGGGGTCGGTGTGGCCGTAGTAGTCCTCGTCAGAGGAGGGGCGTACCTCGGGTACCATCTCCTTCGGCACGTCGAACTCGTCTAAGAGCTCGTCGTCCCACTCCATCTCCCGGATGTTGTACAGCATCGTCCGGGAGGCGTTGGTGACGTCCGTGATGTGGTTGCCCGTCAGGTTGTAGATGAGCCAGGAGTCGATGGTACCCATCACGAGTTCGCCGGCGCGAGCCCGGTCGCGCAGGTCGCCGCCGCGGGAACTCTGCATCTTGAGGGGCTCCGCGTTGTCGAGGATCCATTCGGTCTTGGTCGCGGAGAAGTACGCGTCGGCCTCGAGGCCGGTCTTCTCACGGATCTCCTCGACCCTGCCCGCCTCCTGGAGCTCCTCGACGCGGTCTGTCGTCCGGCGGTCCTGCCACACGAGGGCGTTGTGGACCGGCCGGCCGGAGTCTTTGTCCCAGACGATGGTCGTCTCGCGCTGGTTGGTGATGCCGATGGTCTCGAGCTGGTCGGCGTCGAGACCGGCGTCCGCGAGGCCGTCGAGGACGACCTGTTGGGTGTTCTCCCAGATCTCCATCGGGTCGTGTTCGACCCATCCCGGGTTCGGGTAGATCTGTTCGTGCTGTTCGTAGGCGTTCGCGACGACTTGGCCCTCATGGTCGAAGACCATGAATCGGGTGCCGGTCGTCCCCTGGTCTATCGCACCGACGTACTGTGTCATGTTGTGGATCCCTCCTGTGGCGCTGGTCCGTGTGCGGCGGTGACCGGGTCGCCCTCGCCGACGAGGGCGGCCCCGGGGCCGCGTTCGCTGTCGCGTCGCGCGTCCGTCCGGTCAGGCCCGTTCGGGGCCGATTCGAGGCGGCCGCGAGGCGTATCGACGCCGCCGCGACATATCTTCACGGAAGCTACCACGCCGGTCGTGAACATAATGTACTACCATAATAATCTTCCTGTTGAAATCCGGACATCGCCGTGAGTGAAAAAGTATAATATATAAAACTATCGGCATCGACAGGGATTACAGTACTTGAATGACCCTGATAGTTATGGGTAGGGCGCCTCGGGAGGTAAAGTAAAGTGGTCGTGGTCCAAGTGCCTCGCATGGACAGACAAGTGGACGTCGTGGTCGTCGGTGGGGGGTCGACGGGGTGCGGCGTCGTCAGGGACCTGGCGCGACGCGGGCTCGATACGGTCCTCGTCGAGAAGGGGAACCTGACGCACGGCACGACCGGACGGATGCACGGGCTCCTCCACAGCGGCGGCCGCTACGCGGTCTCGGACCAGAAGAGCGCGAAGGAGTGTATCGAGGAGAACATGGTCCTCCGCGACATCGCGGCCCACTGCGTCGAGGAGACCGGCGGGCTGTTCGTCAAGCGACCGGAGGACTCCGAGGAGTACTTCCAGGAGAAGTTAGAGGGCTGTAAGGCGTGCGACATCCCGGTCGAGGTGATCGACGGCGAGGAGGCGCGCCGCCGCGAACCGTACCTCGCGCGCGACGTCGAGAAAGCGATCGCCTTGCCCGACGGCGCGGTCGACCCGTTCCGCCTGTGCGTGTCGAACGCGGCCGACGCCCGCGAGCACGGCGCCCGGATCGAGACCCACGCTCCGGTGATCGACGTGCTCGTCGAGGACGGCGAGATCGTCGGCGTCGAGATCGAACACGAGACCGGCCCCGGGAAGCGGGTTCACCACGAGCCCGGGACGACCGAGAAGATCCGCGCTCGCCACGTCGTCAACGCCACCGGCGCGTGGGCGGGCAACGTCGGCGGGATGGCCGGCGTCGACGTGGAGGTGCGCCCCTCGAAGGGCGTGATGACGGTGATGAACACCCGGCAGGTCGACACCGTGATCAACCGCTGCCGGCCGAAGGGCGACGCCGACATCATCGTCCCCCACGAGACCGCCTGTATCCTCGGCACGACCGACGAAGAGGTCGACGATCCCGAGGACTATCCCGAGGAGGACTGGGAGGTCGACCTGATGATCGAGACGCTCTCGGAGCTCGTGCCGGCGCTCGAAAACGCCCGGACGCTCCGTTCCTTCTGGGGCGTCAGGCCGCTCTACGAGCCGCCGGGAACGGGAACCGAGGACCCGACGGATATCACGCGCGACTACTTCCTCTTGGACCACGGCGACCGCGACGACCTACCGGGGATGACGACCATCGTCGGCGGGAAGCTCACCACCTACCGGATGATGGCCGAGTCCATCTCCGACCACGTCTGTGAGGCGCTCGGCCACGAGGCGACCTGCGACACCGCGGAGGCGTCGCTGCCGGGCTCGGAGAGCGAGGCGCGCATGGAGGAGCTGATGGACGAGTTCGGGCTGCGGTCGCCGGTCGCGCGGCGCTCGGGCCAGCGGCTCGGCTCCCGGGCCGACGACGTGCTCGACGAGTACGACCCGAACCCGATCGTCTGCAACTGCGAGAGCGTGACCCGCGCGGAGGTCCAAGACGCGGTCGGCGAGGCCGGCTCCGACCTCAACGCGGTCCGCCTGCGGACCCGCGCCTCGATGGGGAACTGCCAGGGCGGCTTCTGCACGCACCGGATCGCCGCGGAGCTCGCCGAGGAGTACCCCGAGCCGGTCGTCCGCGACGCGGAAGACGAGCTGTATCAGGAGCGCTGGAAGGGACAGAGACACGCCCTGTGGGGTGAGCAGCTCTCGCAGGCGATGCTGAACCACATGCTCCACGCGACGACGATGAACCGCGACGGCGACCCCGCGAGCCTCGACGGCGAGGTCGACTTCGGCTCGTTCGACGCCGGACCGGAGTCGTCGGACGCCGCTGGAACTGACGAGCCTGGATCGACCGGAACTGCGGCCACGGATGGGGGCCGCGCAGGTGACGACGCGGCCACGGACGGGGGTCGCTGATGGCGATTAACAGCGACGTCCTCGTGATCGGCGGCGGCCTCGCCGCGGTCACGGCCGCGGTGTCGGCCGCTCGCGAGGGCGCCGACGTGCGGCTCGTCTCGCACAAGGCGAGCACGCTGCGGCAGGCCTCCGGGCTGGTCGACGCGCTCGGCTACGTCCCGGCGACGGAGCCGGCGAAACCGCTTCGCGACGGGCCGCCGACCGCGGGCCGGAACCTCGACCCCGACGAGTGGCCCGACCCGGAGGGGCCGCTCGCGGACCCGTTCGAGGGGATCGACCGGCTGCCGGAGTCGCATCCGTACCGCGTCGTCGGCGCGGACGCGCTGCGCGGCGGCCTTGACCTGTTCGATGACCTCGTCGGTGACACGTACCGCGGCGGCCACACCGATCGGAACGCGCTCGTTCCCACCTTCGGCGGCGCGGTGAAGCCGACGGCGCGGTACCCCGCGGCCGCGGAGGCGGGGCTCGCGAGCGACGACCGGCCGATGCTCGTCGTCGGGTTCCGATCGCTCACGGAGTACGACGCGCGCGCCTTCGCGGGGCGGCTGGAGGCGGCGGGCGTCCCGTTCGACGTCGCGGGCGCCGAGGTGGAGTTCGCGGAGGCGTTCCGCGCCGACGCGAAGATAACCCGGCTCGCGAAGGCGCTCGACCACGACGAGGCGATCGACGGGACTCCGGCGCGCGAGGCGCTCGCGAAGGCGGTCTCGCCGCACCTCCACGACGCCGTGGACGGCGAGGGCGGCGTCGAGCGGGTCGAGCGGGTCGGCTTCCCCGCGTTCCTCGGCGACGACGAGGGCGAGGAGGTCCGCGAGGAACTCGCTGACCGGCTCGGCGCCGACGTCTTCGAGATTCCGATGGGGCCGCCGAGCCTCCCGGGACTCCGCTTAGAGGACCGGCTGTTCGACGCGCTCGACGCCGAGGGAGTCCGGTTCGAGACCGGCAACCCCGTGGTCGGCGTCGAGTCCGCGAGCGACGGTCGAGTGGAGGCGGTCGCGGTCGACCGGAAGGGGCGGACGGCGCCGTACGGCGCGGACGCGTTCGTGCTGGCGACCGGCGGCCTCGTCGGGAAGGGGCTCGACTCCGACCGCGAGGGCGTCCGGGAGCCTGTGTTCGACCTACATGTCGACCAGCCGGACGACCGGTACGAGTGGTTCGTCGACGACGCGTTCGGCGACCAGCCGTACGCGCGGTTCGGCGTCCGGCCCGACGAGCGATGTCGGCCCACGGACGCCCACGGGGAGGCGCAGTACGAGAACGTGTTCGCGGCCGGCGGGGTCGTCGGCGGTGCGGACGCGGCGAGGGAGAAGTCCGCGAGCGGGGTGTCGCTCGCGACCGGCCTCGAGGCCGGACGACAGGCGGCGACGGAGGCGAACCAATGACACGACACACCGAGGACGACGGCGACGCGGGGGACGCGAACGGGGCGAACGAGCGGAGCGGCGGCCGCGAGGGAGGTCGCGAGACCACCGGAAGCGGGGGGTGCGGCTGCGGAGAGCCGGTCCCCGGCGTCCCACAGGCCGGCCGCGACGAGCAGCCGCCCGTCTTCGTCACCGACGGGGGGGACGTTCCGGAGGCGGACGCGACCGGTGACCGCGACGCAGCGCGGACCGGCGCGGAGCCGGCAGCCGACCGCGCAGCGACCGACGGCGGCGTCGAGAGCGCGTCGGGCGGGACCGAGAGCGCGACCGGCGGGACCGACTCGGCGGAGATCGACCCCGACGCGTACGACCCCGTCGACGTGTTCCCCGGCGGCGACCTCGACCTCCGCGAGGGGGCCGACTCGTGTTACAAGTGCACGAGCTGTGACACCTCCTGTCCGGTGGCGGAGGTCGACGACGAGTTCCCCGGCCCGAAGTTCCAGGGCCCCGAGCAGTGGCGGCTCAAGCGGAAGGAGGACCACGACATCGACGAGTCGATCACCTCCTGTTCGAACTGTATGCGCTGTGACGACGCTTGCCCCTCCTCGGTGCCGCTCTCGCAGATGCACAATGAGGCGCGCGGACAGTACGTCGAGCGGCAGATGGAGAAGCTCTCGGTCGAGTACATTCGCAACCGAATCTTAGCAAACTACCGCACGTCGGCGAGCCTCGCGAGCATGTTCCCGCGGACGGCGTCGTTCGCGATGAACTTCGGCCCCGCGCGGTGGGCGATGGAGAAGGTGATGGGGATCCCCAAGGAGCGCGACTTCCCCGAGTTCGCCACGGAGACGTTCCGCGAGTGGTGGAAGGCACGCGGCGGCGCGAACGTGGAAAACTCCGACAAGCGGGTGGCATACTTCCACGGCTGCTACTCCAACTACAACACCCCCGAGGTCGGCAAGGCGATGGTCCGCGTCTACGAGCACTTCGGCTACGAGGTGATGGTCCCGCCCCAGAAGTGCTCGGGCACGCCGATGTTCGCGAACGGGATGCTGAAGGACGCCCGCCGGCACGCCGAGACGAACGTCGAGAACCTCGTCGAGGCC
>JBNJEE010000013.1:0-27501 GCA_051745525.1 Methanobacteriota archaeon
TCGCCGTGCTGTTCACGGCCGGGCTGATGTTCGCGACTCGGGAGGTGATGGCGGGCCGCGAGCCGAGCGTCCGCGGCAGTTGCGATCCGAGCGGACCGGCGCCCTCGACCGCCGCGACCCCAGTCGTTTTGCCTCATCGGCGACACGAGTCCGTATGTCACGCGAATCCGCTCCGGCCCCGTCCCCGCCGGAGACGAGGCGGGAAGTCGTCACGGAGACGCTCCACGGGGTCGACGTTAACGACCCGTACCGGTGGCTCGAGGGCGACGACGAGGCGGTCCGCGAGTGGGTCGACTCGCAGAACGACCACGTCGACGCCGCCCTCGACGACTCGCTCCGCGACCGGCTCCGGCCGCGCTTCGAGGACCTCGTCGAGGTGGCCGACTACGGCCCGATAGCCGTCCGCGAGGGGCGGTACTTCGCGACGGTCCGCGAGCCGGGGGCGGACCACGCCCGGCTCGTCGTGCGCGACGCGCCCGACGGCGCGGACCGCGTCCTCGTCGACCCGAACGCGTGGGCGGCGAACCGCGACAACGACCGCCCGCCGCGGTCGATGGCGTGGTACGTCCCATCCCACGGCGGCGAGCGCGTCGCGGTCGGCGTCACCGAGGGCGGCGACGAGAACTACGACGTGCGGGTCCTCTCCGTGCCCGACCCGAGCGAGGGCGGGCGGGTTGACGCGCCCGAGCTTGGCTCCGACCCCGCGGAGAACGACGGCTACGGCCCGGGCGTCGAGGCGGTCGCGGTCCTCCCCGAGCGCGGCCGCGTGAACGCCGGGAGCCTCGCGTGGGAAGCCGACGGCGAGGGGTTCGTCTACGTCGCCACCGGCGGCGCGGCCGACGGCGCGCAGATGGACAAGGAGATCCGCCGGTTCCGGCTCGCGGACGCCCCCGACGAGGAAGTCCTGCTCGAACACGACGACCAGCACGTCTGGCCCCGGGTGACCGTCGACCCCGACTCGGGCCTGCTCGCCGTCGCCTTCTCCGAGATGGTGGGTGGCACCGAGTGGTACGTCCACGTCGACGGCGACCTCCGGCCCGTCCTGACGGAGACCGACGCCGAGACATCGGTCCGGTTCCACGGCGGGACGGCGTTCGTCTCGACCGACCACGGCGCGCCGCGGCGGCGGCTGCTCGCCTGCTCGGTCGACCGCTTCCGCGAGGGCGACCTCTCGTTCGAGGAGTGCCGGGAGCTGCTCCCCGGGGGCGAGGGGATCATCCAGTCTGTCGTGCCGACCCCGGAGCGCCTCCTCGTCCACCGCCAGCGGGACGCGCACTCCACGCTCTCGGTCCACGACCGCGACGGGACGCACCTGCGCGACGTGTCGCTGCCGTCGTACTGCTCCGTCACGTGGGTCTCCGGGAACCGCGACGCGCCCGAGGCGTTCTTCGGCCTCACCGGCTTCGACCGGCCGCCGGCGGTCCGGGGGATCGACCTCGACGCAGAATCGGCCGGCGAGGGTGCGCTCGCGTCGACGGAACTCGACTCGGTCGATCTCCCCGTCCCTGACGACCTCGTCGTCGAACAGCGGTTCGTCGACTCGACGGACGGCGCCGAGGTGCCGGTGTTCGTCTGCTACCGCGAGGACGTCGTCCTGGAGGGCCAGCGCCCGACGCTTTTGTACGGCTACGGCGGGTTCCGGAACAGCGTCACGCCCTCGTTCGGTCGCTTTCGGCTGCCGTTCCTCGCGGACGGCGGTGTGTTCGCGGCTGTGTGCGCCCGCGGCGGCTACGAGTACGGCGAGCCGTGGCACGAGGCTGGCATGCTGGCCGACAAACAGCACACCTTCGACGACTTCGTCGCGGCCGGCGAGGCGCTCTGTGCGTCGGGACTCACCGACACGGATCACCTGGCGGTCGCCGGCGGGTCGAACGGCGGGCTCTCGGTCGGCGCGGTCGTCACCCAGCGCCCAGGCCTGTGGGCGGCCGCGCAGTGCGCGGTCCCGCTTTTGGACATGCTGCGGTTCCACCGCTTCCTGCTCGGCGAGTCGTGGACGACGGAGTACGGGCACCCGGAGGACCCGGAGGCGTTCGAGTATCTCCGGGCGTACTCGCCGTACCACAACGTCGACTCCGACGCGACGTACCCGCCCGTCTACCTCACCACGGCCGCGAGTGACACGCGCGTCCACCCGTCGCACGCCCGGAAGATGACCGCGCGGCTCCAGAACGAGGCCGACGGCGGCCCGTTCCTGTTGCGGACCAAAGGCGAGACCGGCCACGGCGTCGGCAAACCGACCTCGATGATCGTCGACGAGCAGACGAACTCGTGGGCGTTCCTGTACGAGCAGTTGGCCGTGGAGATTAGCGACCGCGCCGACGCCTGAGCTACTCGCCCTCGTAGAGCCGCTCGGCGGTCAGATCCGGGAGGTCGGCCTCGCGGACCGCCTCGGCGACGCGGTCCACGTCGTACGCCACGCGGTGGGTCTCGACCGCGTCGGTCCCGTCGGCGGTCGTGTCGAGGACGGCGTAGCTGGCCCGTGGGTCGCCGTCGCGCGGCTGGCCGACGCTGCCGGGGTTACAGACGAAGCCGCCGGCTACCGCGCGGCACCCCTGAACGTGGGTGTGGCCGAGGACGATGCCGTCGTACTCGCCCATGTGGCGGTCGAGGTTCGGGAACTCCTCGGGGTAGACGTAGGCGTCCTCGCGCTCGGCGGCGGGGTGAGAGTGGACGAGCAGGTACCGGTCGCCCGCGAACATCTCGGCGCGTGGGAGGTCGCCGATCCACTCGCGCTGGTCGGCTGAGAGGGACGCCTTCGCGAGTTCGAGGCCCGCCTCGGCCATCCGGTTGGCGCTGTACCGCTCCGGGGTCTCGACGGTGCGGTCGTGGTTCCCGCGTACCGTCGCGGCCGCGACGTCGCGCACGCGCTCGACGCACTCGGCCGGCCACGGGTTGTAGCCGACGACGTCGCCGGCGCAGTAGATCCGGTCGACGGCGGGCATGTCGTCGAGGACCGTCTCCAGCGCGGGGAGGTTCGCGTGGACGTCCGAGATGAGGCCGACCTTCATCAGGCGATCGTTCGACCGGCGGTAGGGAATAGGTTGTGGCGAGAAGATTCGTTGGACGGGTGACCGGGTCGTGAGGCTTCGAGAGGCGGTTTAAATATGGATCCGCGGTGGCGCGTGCCTCCGAGTGGCCGCCGAAGGCGGCCGCGAGGAGCACGCGCAAGGGAGTCGCGAACGCCCGAAGGGCGTGAGCGACGATGCTGGGGAGGCCTGAGGCTGCGGTGCCGTGCGGTGTGGGGTGGGACTCGAAGGGGCAGTCGCGAGGCGGTGTTCACTGCGGTTCCGAGAACAGCAGCTTATAACCGAGCGACTGGGGCTTCGGCGGTGTTCACCGCAGATCTACTGTCAGTCGTTTATAAGCGATCGACTGGAATCCGCGACGGTATTCCGTACCGACGCTTACGGAGGTGCGAGGAGAAAGCCCCGCCGTTCACGGCGGGGATGAATCCGACAAACCCTCTACGAACTACGTTCGACGTGCCGAACGGATGTTTAAGTAGGTTGAGATCGTATTTAACCACAACCGAGGCGGTCTACCCGCCCCACTAATCGGACAATATCGGGATTCCCTAATTTCAAGCGGAAGACACCCTCTTCCGTGCCGAAATAGGGTTGAGGCAGGAAGAAGTACCTCCGAATCCCATGCCGGGATAGGAGTAACGGCTGGTTGGCACAGCCAGTAGCCGTCATCGAGGCGTTTACAAACCGTAACCATCCCAACCCAGCGGCACGGTGTCGTGGGAATCTTCGCCCTTCAGGGCGGAGAGGATGTCAAGCCTTCACCTTCTCGCGGAAGCGCTCGCGGACTTTCTCCACCTTCGGCTGCGCGTGCATCGTACAGTACGCGTCGGCCGGGTTCTTCTCGAAGTAGTCCTGGTGTTTCTCCTCGGCCCGGTAGAACGTCTCCAGCGGCTCGATCTCGGTGACGACCTCGTCGTCGTAGCCGCCTTCCTCGTCGAGCGCCGCCACGTACTCCTCCGCGAGCCGGCGCTGCTCGTCGTCGTGGGAGAGCACGATCGACCGGTACTGGCTGCCCACGTCCGGCCCCTGTCGGTTCAGCTGCGTCGGGTCGTGGACGGTGAAGAACACCTCCAAGATATCCTCGTACGAGAGGGCGTCGGGGTCATACTCGACCTGGACGACCTCGGCGTGACCGGTGTTGCCGGTACAGACCTCGCGATAGGTGGGGTCGTCGGCGTGGCCGCCGGCGTAGCCGGAGGTGACGCTTTCGACGCCGTCGAGTTCCTTGAACGCCGCCTCGACGCACCAGAAGCAACCGCCGCCGACCGTCGCGGTCTCGGTGTTCGTCATAGAGACGTGTAGGCGTCGCAGACGTATTAATGACCCGCGGCGCGAGACGTGAGCGTGGACTGGCTCGATTATTTATAAGAGATCGATGCCGGATCGACGACGGAGACCTCCAAAACCCCAGCCGCTCGCTTATAAATAGCTGTTGGCGGATCGACGGCGAACGCCTCAAAGCCCCAGTTGGCGAGGCGGGCGCACGCTCGCTGCGCTCCTCGCTCAGTCACTCCGTTCCTTCGCTGCGGTGCTTACGTCGCCTGCGCCCGCCTCGCCGACTGCCCCTTTGAGTCCCACCCCGCACCGCACAGCGACCGCGCCTCACGCCTCCCCAGCCTCGCCGCTCGCTCCCTGCGGTCGCTCGCGGCGTCCCTCGCGCGGTGCTGCTCGGCCGCGGAGCGGCCTCGCAGGCACGCGCCACCGCGGATCTATTTATAAACAGCAGTCCGTCCGATGCCGGTCCCCGAACAGGTTCGCCCGGCAACCCTGCGCTCGAACGGTAGACCTTTGCCGCCTCCCGCGTCAGGTCCGGTATGGTCTCGCTGGGACTGGTGGTGGCGCGGTTCAACGACTCCGTCACGGAGCCGATGGCCGAGGCTGCCCGGGAGGCGGCCGCCGACCGCGACGCCGTCGTCGTCGATGAACTGAGCGTGCCGGGCGCGTACGACAGCCCGCTGGCCGCGGACCGCCTCGCGCGGCGCGAGGACGTCGACGCCGTCGCGGTCGTCGGCGCCATCGTCACCGGCGACACCGACCACGACCGCGTCATCGCGAACGCGACCGCCGAGACGCTCACGCAGGTGAGCCTCGATCGGGACACGCCGGTCACCTTCGGCGTGAGCGGCCCCGGGATGTCCGGCGCGGAGGCGCGCGAGCGGATCGACAAGGGGGCGGACGCGGCCGCGGCCGCGATCGACCTCGCCGAAGAACTCGACTGACCGAGCCACGACGACTACACACGACACATGAGCGACGCATACGACTTCTCGGAGCGGATCGGACGCGTAGAGCCCAGCGCGACGCTGGCGATATCGAACCTCGCGGCGGAGAAGGAGGCGGAGGGCGCCGACATCGTCGACCTCTCGGTCGGCGAGCCCGACTTCGAAACCCCGGAGAACGTCGTCGAGGCCGGCAAGGAGGCCCTCGACGCCGGCCACACGGGGTACACCTCCTCGAATGGGGTCCCCGAACTCAAGGAGGCCATCGCGGAGAAACTGCGGGGCAACGGCGTCGACGCCGACGCCGACGAGGTGATCGTCACTCCCGGCGGCAAGCAGGCCTTATACGAGACGTTCCAGACGCTGATCGACGACGGCGACGAGGTCGTCCTCCTCGACCCCGCGTGGGTCTCCTACGAGGCGATGGCGAAGCTCGCTGGCGGCGACCTCTCCCGCGTCGACCTCGCGCCCCACGGGTTCAAGCTGGAGCCCGCGCTCGACGACCTCGCCGAGACGGTCTCGGACGACACGCAGCTACTCGTCGTCAACTCCCCCTCGAACCCGACGGGCGCGGTCTTCTCCGAGGCCGCGCTGGAGGGCGTCCGCGACCTCGCCGTGGAGCACGACGTCGCCGTCATCTCCGACGAGATCTACGAGCGCATCACGTACGGCGTGGAGCCGACCTCGCTCGCGAGTCTCGACGGCATGGCCGACCGCACGGTGACGATCAACGGCTTCTCGAAGGCGTACTCGATGACCGGCTGGCGGCTCGGCTACCTCCACGCCACCGACGAGTTCGTCGGCGAGGCCGGGAAGCTCCACTCCCACTCCGTCTCCTGCGCGACGAACTTCGTTCAGCGCGCGGGGATCGAGGCGCTGGAGAACACCGAGGCCGCGGTCGAGGAGATGCGCGACGCGTTCGCCGACCGCCGCGACCTCCTCGTCGACCTGTTCGACGAGCACGGCGTCGACGTCGACGTCGGCGACGGCGCCTTCTACATGATGATCCCGGTCGACGACGACGACCAGGCGTGGTGCGAGGCGGCCATCGAGGAGGCCTCGGTCGCCTGCGTCCCCGGCAGCGCGTTCAACGCCGACGGCTACGCCCGGATCTCCTACGCCGCGAGCGAGAAGCGCCTGCGCGAGGCGGTCGACCGGCTCGTCGCGAACGACCTGCTGTAGAGCGACGGCTCGGAGCCGCGGCCTCGACTTCGACGTTTCCGGCGCGCCCCGATTTCGGCGTTTCCGGCGCGCCACCGATTTCTATGCCCCCCGAGACTCGCGTCCCCGCCAACGTTATGTGTCAGCTTGGCGAAATTCTATGGGGAGACAATGTACCAGACCATCCTTTACCCGACGGACGGAAGCGAGGGAGCGGAGGCCGTCGTCGACCACGTCCGGGAGCTCGCGGCCGCGTTCGACGCGACCGTTCACGTCCTGTACGTGATCGACGCACGAAGTGCCAACTACGGAATGGGCGGCGCCTTCCTGACGGACGAGGGGTCGGGCGTGCGAGCCGACCCGGCGCCGGACGACCAGAGCGGCATGGTCGGCGGGGGGACCGACGCGGCGGAGACACGGTCGGCGCTCGTCGAGCGCGGCGAGGAGATCGTCGAGGCGGCAGCCGCGTCGCTCGGCGACGGCGCGGACGCACCGGAGACGGTCACCGCCGTCGAGACGGGGACGCCGCACTCGGCCATCCTGGAGTACGCGACGGCGAACGACGTCGACCTCGTGGTGATGGGGACCCACGGCCGGACCGGCGTCGAGCGGTACCTGCTCGGCAGCGTCGCGGAGAAGGTGGTGCGGCTGTCAGACGCGCCCGTGGTGACGGTGCGGGCGGACGACGAGTGACGGTGGCGGTCCGATCCGGGCCCGCCGCTCGGTCCGGCGGGTCGCCCCGGCCGGGCGACGGTTTTTCGGGCTTCGCCGACCACGCTCGTCCATGAACGACTCTGAGAGAACGGCGATCGGTGAGGACGTTCGCGAGCGGCTGCTCGACCGAGTGAACAGCCAGAGCGCGACGGTCGGCGAGAGGGTCCCCGACGAGATCGAGGTCGACGGGAGCGCGCTGGACCTGTCCGCGTTCATCGTCGAAAGTCGGAAGATTGACAGCGTCCCGCCCGCGGTCGACCGGAAGGTGACCGCCGCGCGCGAATCGCTCAGGGCCGAACGGGAGCACCGGATGGAGCGGCTTGAGACGGCACCGCTCGACCGGGAGACGGCGGAGACGCTCGCAGAGGAGGTCGTCGGCATCGACCGCGCGCTGAACGCCCTGGAGGGGATCCGTCGCCCGGGGTTCGCCGACAATCACCACGCCGACACGCTGGCGGGCCACGAGCGCTGGCTCGCCTTCGTCGACCAGGTGCGGTGAGCCGTCCCCGGGACGCCGCCGCATCCCCGTCGGGGCGACACCGCGTCCCCGCCGGGACGACACCGCCCCCGCCGGCCCCCTTCCGAAACCCTTACTCGCCGCCCGCGTGGTACGTTCGAGTATGAGCGACACCGCAGCGTCGGACGACGGCGAGGACGCGCCCGCCGTCGACGCCGAGGAGGTCAGACACGTCGCCGACCTCGCGCGGGTGCGGCTCGCCGACGACGAGGTCGACGAGTTCGCGGCGCAGTTCGGCGACATCTTAGAGTACTTCGAGGCGCTCGATGAGGTCCCCGTGACCGAGCGCGAGGAGGAGCTGGTCAACGTGATGCGCCCCGACGAAATCGAGGAGGGGCTCTCACAGGAGGCGGCGCTGGCGAACGCCGAGGAGACGGAGGACGGCTTCTTCGTCGGGCCGAAGGTGTCGTAGATGGCAGCCGACATCAACGCCTTCGTGACGGAGGAGCGGATCGAGGGCGACGCGGACGCCGACGGCCCCCTTGCGGGCGCGACCGTCGCGGTGAAGGACAACATCTCCACCGAGGGGATCCGGACCACCTGCGGATCGGAGATGCTCGCCGACTACGTCCCGCCCTACTCTGCGACCGTGATCGACCGCCTCACGGAGGCGGGCGCGACGATCGTCGGCAAGACGAACATGGACGAGTTCGGGATGGGGACGACGACGGAGACCTCCGCGTTCGGCCCCACCAGGAACCCGGTCGACACCGACCGCGTCCCGGGCGGCTCCTCCGGGGGCTCCGCGGCCGCGGTCGCGGCGGGCGAGGCCGACGTCGCGCTCGGCTCCGACACGGGCGGCTCGGTGCGCTGCCCGGCCGCGTTCTGCGGCGTCGTCGGGATCAAGCCGACCTACGGGCTCGTCTCCCGCTACGGCCTCGTCGCGTACGCAAATTCGCTCGAACAGATCGGACCGATCGCCGGCACCGTCGAAGAGGCCGCCGCTGCGCTCGACGTTATCGCCGGCGGTGACCCCAACGACGGGACAACCCGCGACCTCGCGGCGGTCGAGGGCGTCGACCCCGACGCGAGCTACGCCGCGGCCGCCGACGGAGACGTGGCGGGGCTGACGGTCGGCGTTCCCGCTGAGCTGTTCGACGGTGCCGACAAGCGCGTTGTCGAGACGGTCGAGGCCGCGATCGGCGACCTCGAGGCGCAGGGCGCCGAGACGACCGAAATCTCCTTGCCCTCCGTCGAGCACGCGGTCCAGGCGTACTACGTGATCGCGATGGCGGAGGCCTCCTCGAACCTCGCGCGCTTCGACGGCGTGCGGTACGGACACCGGAGCGACGCCGACGGTAACTGGAACGAGTCGTTCGCGGAAACGCGCGAGGAGGGGTTCGGCGCGGAGGTCAAACGCCGGATCCTGCTCGGCACGTACGCGCTCTCGGCCGGCTACCAAGACAAGTACTACGAGAAGGCGCAGGACGCCCGCGCGTGGGTCCGGCAGGACTTCGAGGACGCGTTCGAGGACGTGGACGTGATCGCCTCGCCGACGATGCCGGTCCTCCCATTCGAGCTCGGCGAGAGCCTCGACGACCCGCTGCGGATGTACCTCGCGGACGCGAACACGACGCCGGTGAACCTCGCGAACCTCCCCGCGATATCGGTGCCCGCCGGCGAGGCCGACGGGCTCCCGGTCGGGCTCCAGCTCGTCGGGCCGAAGTTCGGCGAGGAGACGATCGTCCGCGCCGCGAGCGCGGTCGAACAGCGATGAGTCTCACCGACGAGGAACGCGGGCGGCTCGCGGACGTGGTCCGCCTCCAGCCGACGAAGAACGGCGAGCTCCAAGACGCCTGGGAGATGGAGAGCGGGAGCGAGGTCCACGGCTACCTCGAAAACCACCTGAAGGAGTACTATTATCGCGACGACGACAGCCTGATCCGCGCGACTGCGGAGGCGAACGACCTCGTCGACGTTGAGCCCGGGATCGAGCCAGACGCGGTCGCGCGCGGCGCCGTCCCGGAGACGATTCGGGTGTCCGAGCTGGAGTCGCGGGTCGTTGACGTGCTCGCCGGTCCGGAGGAGCGCTCGCAGTCCGTCGTCAGCGTGCTCAACGCGGTCCGCGAGTCGTTCGACGCCGCCCCCGAGGTGGACGCGGTGCGGCGGGCGCTCCGCAGCCTCGAACGCAAGAACGTCGTCGAGATCGTCTACCGGACCGTGCCGACGTTCCGGCTGGCGGTCGACCGCGACGAGATCACGGTCGAAGTCGAGGCGTAGGCGGCGCGGAGGGCGGCGGCGGCGCGCCGTCGTCGAGGTCACGGCCCGCCGACACGATTTTGTAGCGGGCCGGGAACTGTCCAGCCGATGGCAGACGACGAGACCCTCCGCGAGCGCTTCCGCCGCAACGCGAGCGGCATCGCCGCCACGGCGGTGACCGGCACGTGGCTGGCGGCGTTGCTGATCGGATTCGACTGGTGGCTCGGGTTCATGCTGTTCGGGTATATCGTGATCGTCCCGATCGTCTCGATGCTGTTCGACGAGGAGGAGTCGGAGTCGGTGTACGTCGAGTCCGGTTCGGGTTCGGCCCGCGTCGAGCGCGGCAAGGCGGCGGAGCGCGACGACACGACCGACGACACGACGGACGCCTTGGCGCGGCTGCGGACCCGATACGCGAACGGCGACCTCACCGACGAGCAGTTCGAGCGGAAGCTCGACCGCCTGCTGGAGACCGAGACACCCGAGGACGCCGCCGAGTGGGCCGAGCGCAATCGGGCCGCCGATCGGGAACGCGACGTCGAGCGCGAGCGGTGACCCGCGGGGTCGTCTCCGACGACGCGGCCGAACCTCAAGCTTCAATGCGCGCGGCCGACTCGACCGCGTATGAGCGACCAGGAACTCCGGAAGGAGGCGCACGACCTCGACGTCACCGTCTGGGTGGGAAAACACGGTATCGATTCGGTCGTCGACGAGTTGGCCGACCAGCTCGACGACCGGAAGCTGGTGAAGGTGAAGTTCCTCCGGGCGGCCCGCGGCGGGACGTCGACCGAGGAGCTCGCCGCCGAACTCGCCGAGGCGGTCGGCGCCGACCTGATCGAGACGCGCGGTAACACGGCGGTGCTCCACTGATGAGCGCCGCCGCGGGAACGGTCGGACCGCTCGCGGTCGCGAGGGCACTGGAGCCATACCTCGGCCCGGTGACAGACCTCGCCGTCGACGCGGTGATATTTCTCGCGGTCGTCGTCGCGACGTACGTCATTTATAAGTCGATCGTCACGTCGGTCCTCCGGCGCGTCTTCGACCGGCAGGGGCTTGACGAGCACGCCCGGCGCCCGCTCCAGAAGATCGTGGCGTTCCTCGTGTTGTTCGCCGGCGTCACGGTCGCGTTCGGCGCGGCGGGCTACCAGGGGTTCCTGCGCTCGCTGGCGACGATCGCGGCCGCCGCGACGCTCGCTATCGGCTTCGCGCTCCAGGACGTGATCAAGAACTTCGTCGCCGGCGTCTTCATCTACACGGACAAGCCGTTCCGCATCGGCGACTGGATCGAGTGGAACGACAACTCGGGGGTCGTCGAGGACATCTCGTTCCGCGTCACCCGCGTGCGCACGTTCGACAACGAACTGCTGACGGTGCCGAACCACACCCTGACGAGCGACGTGGTGAAGAACCCGGTGGCGAAGAAGACGCTCCGCCTGAAGTTCGTCTTCGGGATCGACTACGAGGACGACGTCGAGAAGGCCACCGATATCATCGTCGAGGAGGCGGAAAAAAGCGACGCGATCCTCGAAGAGCCCGCGCCGTCGGTCAGGCTGACCGAACTGGCCGACTCCTACGTCGGCCTCCAGTCGCGGATCTGGATCGACGACCCGTCGCGGGCGGACTTCGTGAAGGCGCGCGCCGACTACGTGAAGGCAGTCAAGGCGCGGTTCGACGACGAGGGCATCTCGATCCCGTTCCCGCAGCGGACCGTCTCGGGGCGCAACGAGTGGACTGACCCCTCGTCGTTCGGCGGGGGCGACTGACAGGGCGGCCGCACCTGGCGGGGTCGATAGTAACGAACTTGAGGGTCCGGTAACTGGGTGTCCCCATGCACGTGGTCGTCATCGGGGCCGGCGAGGTCGGGACAAGCATCGCCGCGAGTCTCGCGTCGGACCACGAGGTCGTCGTCGTCGACGTCGACCCGGACCGGGCGGAACAGCTCAAGTACGAACTCGACGTTCTCACCATCGCCGGCGACGGCACGTCCTCGGAGATCCAGACGGCCGCCGAGGTCGACCGTGCGGACATGGTCATCGCCTGTACCGACGACGACCAGACGAATCTCGTCGCCTGCGGCACCGCGAAGACGCTCGGCGGCGGGTTCACTATCGCCCGCGTGAAGAGCACGGACTTCCTCCGCACCTGGCAGGGCAATGAGGGTGCCTTCGGCGTCGACTTCATGGTGTGTACCGACCTGTTGACCGCGGAGAACATCGTCCGCGTCATCGGGCTCCCGGCGGCGGTCGACGTCGACCCCTTCGCCGGCGGGCTCGTCCAGATGGCGGAGTTCGAGATCGCGGAAGACAGTCCCGTCGCCGGACAGACCGTCTCGGAGGCGGACCGGTTCGAGTCGCTCACGTTTGTCGGGCTGTTCCGCGACGGCGAGATGATCATCCCCCGCGGGGACACCGACATCGCCGTCGGGGACCGCGCCGTGGTGATCGGGAGTCCCGAGAGCGTCCAGTCGTTCGCGACCGACGTGGCGCCGGAGGCGACCCCGGACCGCGCCGACGAGATCGTGGTCGTCGGCGGCACTGAGATCGGCTACCAGACTGCCCGGCTGCTCGAGGAGCGCGACTTCAGGCCGCGGCTGATCGAGCGGGACGCCGACCGCGCGCGGTGGCTCGCGGAGAACCTCCCGAACACCGTCGTGATGGAACACGACGCCACCGACACGGAGTTCCTCACGCGCGAACACGTCGACGAGGCAGACATCGTCGTCACCGCGCTTCGCTCGGACGAGAAGAACCTGCTCATCTCCGTGCTCGCCAAGCGCCTCGGCGTCGACCGCGTGATCGCCGTCGTCGACAGCCCGGACTACGTCACCGTCTTCGAGGAGATCGGCATCGATATCGCGATCAACCCACGCACGGTGACCGCCGAGGAGATCACGCGGTTCACCTACGAGAGCGTCGCCGAGAACATCGCGGTGCTGGAGAACGACCAGGCGGAGGTCCTCGAACTCGAACTCACCGAGGGGTGCGGCCTCGTCGGCCGACCGATCTCGGAGATCGTCGACGAGAGCGACGTGCGGTTCGTCATCGGGGCGATCACGCGGAACCGGGAGCTCGTCACGCCTCGCGGGGACACCGTGCTCCAGGCGGGCGACCACGTGATCCTCCTCGTGGAGTCCGACTCCGTGAGCGAGATCACCTCGATGGCGTGAGGGGCCCGTGAACACCAAGATCCGGGTCGACTGGCGGGCGAGCGTCGGACTCACCGGCGACGTCCTCGCCGCCCTCCCGATCCCGCTGACCTTCCCGCTCCTCATCGCGCTCTACTACGGGGAGTCGCCGCTGCCCTTCATCGCGGCGATCGCGGTCTCGCTCGCGCTCGGGGGGGCGTTCCGGTCGGTGAAGGACCCGGAGGCGAACCTCGGGCCCCGCGAGGCGTTCCTCGCGGTGGCGATGATCTGGTTCCTCGTCGCCGCGGTCGGCGCGATCCCGTTCGCGGTCGCGGGCGTAGGAACGGTTGCGAACCCGGTGAACGCCATGTTCGAGTCGATGAGCGGGCTGACGACGACCGGCGCAACCGTGTTGCGCGACTTCTCCGTCCACTCGAAATCCGTGCTGATGTGGCGGCAGGTGATCCAGTGGCTCGGCGGGCTCGGAATCCTCATCCTGGCGACGGCGGTCCTCTCCGAGCTCGGCGTCGGTGGGGCACAGCTCATGGAGACGGAGTCACAGACGCAGGACGTCAACAAGCTCACGCCGAAGATTTCGCAGACGGCACGGCTCATCTGGGGGATCTACTTCGGACTCACGGGGCTCGCGGTCGCCGTCTACTTCCTCCTCGGACTCGCGTTCGACCCCCAGATGGACCTGTACAACGCGGTCGCGCACGCGTTCACGTCGGTGGCGACCGCCGGGTTCTCGCCGGAGCCGGACTCCGTCGGCGCGTTCCACCCGCTCATCCAGTGGGCCGTCGTCCCGTTCATGGTGATCGGCTCGACGAGCTTCGTCCTCATCTACTTCGCCATCAACGGCGAGCCGATGCGCCTGTTGAAAAACGAGGAGTTCCACTTCTACCTCGGCGCGATGGGGACGCTCGCGTCGGTCGTCGCCCTCGGGCTGTTCCTCGATCCCAGCACCACGTTCGGCGCCGAGGGGACGATCCGCCACGCCGTCTTCAACGTCGCCTCGATCGTGACGACGACGGGGTACGCCAGCACCGACTACGTGCAGTGGGCGCCCGCGGCGAAGCACATGCTGTTCATGGGGATGTTCATCGGGGGAATGGTCGGCTCCACCACCTGCTCGATCAAGTCGCTCCGGTGGCTGGTCGCGCTGAAGTCGTTCAAGCGGAACCTCTACACGTCGATCCACCCGGAGGCGGTGCGACCGGTCCGGATCTCGGGGAAGTCGGTCGACGAGGGCGCGATCCGTGACATCTACGCGTACCTCCTCCTCAGTATCGTGATCTTCTTCCTGCTCGCCGTGGTCATCGTCGTCGACGCCGAACGAGCGAATATCCGGGTGGACGAGTTCGAGGCGCTCGGCGCCGCGGCGACGACGTTCCTCAACATCGGTCCCGCGTTCGGCGACGCGGGGCCGTACGGGACGTTCGCGACGTTCCCGATGAGCACCCGGGCCGTGATGATCGTCTTAATGTGGATCGGGCGGATCGAGATCATCCCCGTCCTCGTGCTGTTCACGAAGGCGTTCTGGACGTCGTGACCGCCCGCGAGGGGTCGCAACGGGGTCGCCCCGGCGCTCCGGGCTCCGTCCCCCCTTCGACAGTTTAATACAGCGAACGGGCGACCCTCGTATCGATCGAGTAACTATGTCGTGGGGCGTCAACTGGAAGGCGAGCGTCGGGCTTCTCGGGGTCGGGATCAAGTATCTCGCGCTCACGATGTTGGTCCCGCTGATCGTCGCGGTCGTGTACGGCGAGGACATCTGGGTGTTCCTCGTCTCGCTGGCGCTCGTCGCGGCGCTCGGACTGGCGGTCGAGCGGGTCGACCCCGACCCGGACCTTGGCCCCCGGGAGGCGCTGCTCTTCGTCTCGCTCGCGTGGCTCGCGGCGGCGGTCATCGGTACCATCCCGTACCTGCTGGCCGGGTACGGCACGGCGTCGACCGTGGGCCTCCAGACGGGGTCCGTCGGCGCGCTCACGGGGTCGATCGTCAACGCGCTGTTCGAGTCGATGAGCGGGTTCACCACCACGGGCGCGACCGTCCTCGGCGAGATCAGCACGGATCAACACTCCCACGCCGTGCTGATGTGGCGACAGCTCACCCAGTGGCTGGGCGGGATGGGGATCATCGTCCTGATGATCGCCATCCTGCCCGAGGTCGCCGTCAACGGCGCCCAGCTGATGGAGTCGGAGGCGCCCGGCCCGGAGCTCCAGAAGCTCACGCCGAAGATCGCGGAGACGGCACGCGCGCTCTGGCTCATCTACTTCGGCTTCACCGTCGTCTACATCGCGATCCTCTACGGGCTCCACCTCGCCGAGATGGCGCCGAAGATGAACCTGTTCAACGCGATCGCCCACGGGTTCACCACCCTGCCGACCGGCGGATTCTCGCCGCAGGCCGACAGCATCGCGGCCTTCTCCGCGGTCGTCCAGTGGGTCGTCATCCCGTTCATGGTGATCGCCGGCGTCAACTTCGCGCTGTTTTGGCACGTGTTGCGGGGCGAGGCCGAGGTAATGTTAGAGAACGCCGAGTTCCGCGCGTACGCCGGCGCGCTCGCGGTCGTCACCGCCGTCCTCGCGGTGCTGCTGTTCCGCGGCGCGGCGCCGCCGATCGAACTCGGCGGGGCGACGCAGGGGGTCGCCGAGAACTCGCTCCGGCAGGCGGCGTTCCAGATCGGGTCGCTTTTGAACTCCACGGGGTACGCGACCGCGGACTTCGCGCAGTGGGACACGGACGTCCAGATCCTCCTGATGTTCGCGATGTTCATCGGCGGCTCCGCCGGGTCGACCGGCGGCGGCGTCAAGATCGTCCGGTGGCTCATCGTCGGGAAGGCGATCCGGCGAGAGCTCTTCACCTCTGCGCACCCGGACGTCGTCCAGCCGATCCGCCTCAGCGGGAAGGTCGTCGACGAGGACGCCATCCGGGGCATCATGGCGTTCACGCTGCTGTACGTCGTCCTGTTCGGCGTCTCGGCGGTGTTCCTCTCGCTCGACGCCGCGCGGATCGGGACCCAGCTGACGCTGCTGGAGTCGACGAGCGCGTCGCTCGCGACGATCGGGAACATCGGCCCGGGGTTCGGCCGGCTCGGCCCGTTCGGGAGCTACCTGTTCTTCCCCGACACGTCGAAGCTGCTGATGGTGTTCCTGATGTGGATCGGCCGGCTGGAGATCGTCCCCGTGCTGGCGGTGTTCATCTCGGCCGTCGACGGTCGGTGATCCTCCCTTCGGTTCGTCGCGGACGCGGGCGACAGACCGCCGGATGGGGGCTCTCCCCGCCGCAGTCGCGCTGAACGCCGAGAGCGTATCTTCTTACCTACCGAGGATCGTGGTGTCCGTATGACGAGTCCCAACGACCCCGACGGGCAGGGCCTGCTCGACCACGTTCTCCTCCCGGTCGCACACGAGGAGGACGCCCTGGCGACGGCGCGGGCGCTCGAACCGTACGACCCTAACCGCGTGACGGCGCTCCACGTCGTCGAGAAGGGCGAGGGCGTCCCGGACAAGACGCCGGTCGAGCAGTCCGAGGAGCTGGCCGCCGAGTCGTACGCCGCGGTCCGGACGGTGTTCCCGGACGCCGACGAGCACACCGCCTACGCCCGCGACGTGGTCGGCGCGATCTTCGACGCGGCCGGCGAGGTCGACGCGAGCGCGGTCGCCTACCGCTCGCGCGGCGGGAACCGGCTCATGCAGTTCCTCTCGGGGGACATCTCGCTGAAGCTGGTGACGAACGCGACGCTCCCGGTGATCGCGCTCCCGCGAGCCGACGACGGCGCATGAGCGAGGAGGAGCTCGCGAAGGACCTCGGGCTGGTGTCGGCGATGACGATCGGCATCGGCACCATGATCGGCGCGGGGATCTTCGTCCTCCCGGGCGTCGCCGTCAACGCTGATGGGGGCGCCGGTCCGATCGTCGTCGTGTCGTTCGTCGTCGGCGGCGTGATCGCGATGGTGAACGCGCTCTCTGTCTCGGAGCTCGGCACCGCGATGCCGAAGGCCGGCGGCGGCTACTACTACATCAACAAGTCGCTCGGGCCGCTGTTCGGGTCGATAGCGGGGATGGGCGACTGGATGGGGCTCGCGTTCGCCTCCGCGTTCTACTGCATCGGGTTCGGTCAGTACCTCGCGGTGTTCGTCGGGCTCCCGACGGTCCCGGGGCTCAATGCCATCCAGGTGGGCGCGCTCGTCGCCGGCGCGATATTCATCGGCGTAAACTACATCGGTGCGAAGGAGACCGGCGGGATCCAGACGGTGATCGTCGGCCTCTTGCTTTCGATCCTCGCTGTCTTCTCCGTCGCCGGCTTCTTCTCGTTCGACTACGCGACGCTCGCGGGCAACGAGGGCGGCCTCGCGCCGGGCGGCTACGGGGCGATCCTCCCCGGCACCGCGCTCGTGTTCGTCTCCTTCCTCGGCTACGCGAAGATCGCGACGGTCGCCGAGGAGCTGAAAAATCCCGGTCGGAACCTCCCGATCGCGATCATCGGGAGCGTCGCGATCGTCACCGTGATCTACGCGGTCCTCGTGACGACGATGCTCGGTGTCGTCCCGTGGCCGGAGCTCAGCCAGGACGCGCCGGTCGCGCAGGCGGCCCGGGTGGCCTTCCCCGAGTCGATCGGCCCGGTCACCGGCGTCGCGGGCGGCGCGGCCGCGGTGATGACCGTCGGCGCGCTGCTGGCGACCGCCTCGTCGGCGAACGCCTCGATCCTCGCGTCCGCCCGGATCAACTTCGCGATGGGGCGCGACAAGATCGTCACCAACTGGCTCAACGAGATCCACCCCAACTACGCGACGCCGTACCGGTCGATCCTCGTCACGGGCGGGCTCATCGTGGTGTTCATCGCCCTGTTGGGCCAGGACATCGAGATCCTCTCGAAGGCCGCCAGCGTGCTCCACCTCATCGTGTACGCGCTGATGAACGTCGGGCTCATCGTCTTCCGCGAGGCCGACACGCCGGAGTACGACCCGGATTTCACCGTCCCGTTCTACCCGATCACGCCGATCCTGGGCGCGGTCTTATCGCTCGGGCTCGTCGCGTTCATGGACGGGATCGAGATCGCGCTGTCGGGCGCGTTCGTCGTCGCGGCCGTGGCGTGGTACTTCATCTATGCCCGAGACAAGACCGACCAGCAGGGCGTCCTCTCGGAGTTCATCCGAAGCCGAGAGAGCGATCTCCCGGATCAGGTCGTCGACGCCGCGGACGCGGTCGCGCCGACCGGGAGCGACGGGCCGACGATCATGGTCGCCGTGTCGAACCCGCGGACCGAGAGCGCGCTCATCACGCTCGCCGGCGCCATCGCGCAACACGAGGGGGGCCGCGTGCTCGCGACGCACGTCGTCACGGTCCCCGACCAGACCTCGCTGGAGACGGCCGCCGAGAACCGGACCGGCCTCGACCAGTCGTCGGAGGCGCTGCTGGCCGACGCGGCCGCCGACGCCGAGGCGTTCGACGTCCCCATCGAGACGAAGACGATCCTCTCGCACCGCGGTATCGAGGAGGTGTTCGACGCGGCGCGCTCGAACGACGCGGACACCGTCGTGATGGGATACGGCGGGACGCGGTTCGCGGGCGGGCGCGTCGAGGGGTCGCTCGACGAGCTCACCCACGACCTCCCCTGCGACTTCCTCGTGTTGGACGGACAGCGGCTCGACCTCTCGGACGTGCTCGTGCCGACCGCGGGCGGTCCGTCCTCGGACCTCTCCGCCGAGGTCGCCCGCGCGCTCCGGGAGACGGTCGGCGTGGACGTCTCGCTCCTGTACGTCGTCGACGAGGGCGACGAGGAGTCGGGCCGCGAGTTCCTCGCGGGCTGGGCCGACGGGCATGGCCTCGGCGACGCCGACCTCCGTATCGAGGCGGGCAGCGTCGAGGACACGATCGGCCGCGTCGGCGAGGGGTACGACCTCGTGATCGTCGGCGCGACCGAGCGCGGCCTCCTCTCGCGGATCGTCCGCGGGTCGCTCGCGTTCGAGACCATCGAGAACCTCGACACGCCGGTGCTGCTCTCGGAGCGGCCGTCCGCGCGGTCGCTGTGGAAGCGGCTGTTCGGCGGGCGCTGACCGGGGCCGCGGTTCGCCGGCCCGCTAAGCGGTAGGCTTTCGGTGATCGGTTTTGAACGGTTGCCGCATGTATCTGATCGTCGTGGGCGTCGGCGACATCGGCACCCCGCTCGTCGACCTCGCCACCGACGGCGGCAACGAGGTCGTCGTCATCGAGCGTGACGAGGAACGGGCGGAACGGGCGTCGAGACAGTACGACTGTCTCGTCATCAACGACGACGCGACGTCGAAGGAGACGCTGCGCGACGCGGGCGGCGAGCGCGCCGACGCGCTCATCTCGACGACGGACCAGGACGCGACGAACATCATGGTGTGCCTGCTGGCTCAGGAGCTGTCGATCCCGAACATCGTCTCGGTCGTCCACAACCCCGAACACATGAGCGTGTTCGAGCAGATCGGCGTCAACACGATGCAAAACCCCCAGAGCCTGATCGCCGAGTACCTCTACCGGGCCGTGAGTCGCCCGTCGGTCGTCGACTTCATGCACATCGGCGAGGAGGCGGAGGTGTTCGAGATCACCGTCGGGCCGGACGCGCCGATCGCCGGCAGGACGCTGCGAGAGGCGGACGAAGAGGACCTCATCGGCGGGCAGACGCTGATCGTCGCGATCGAGCGGAACGGCGAGGGGTCGCCGATAACGCCGCGCGGGGACACCCGCATCGAGGCGGGTGACCTGCTCACGGTGTACTCGGGGAGCGGCGTGACCCCCGAGGTGACGGACGTGTTCGGCGGCTCCGGGGACGGCGAGTGAGATGACCGCCCGCTCCGACGGGCCGCTCCCTGCCGACCTGGGGACCATCGCGCGCGACGTCGGCTCGCTCCTCCTGATGGAGGCCGGACTGATGACCCTCTCCGTGGCCGTCGCGCTCGCCTTCGGCGAGCTCCGCGCCGCGCTCGGGTTCCTCATCGCCGGCGGCGTGACGGCCCTGATCGGCGGGGCCGCAAATCGGCGGTTCGCCGACGCCCCGGAGCCGAAGATGAAACACGGGATGGTGATCGCCGCTGGCGGGTGGCTCACCGTCGCCCTCTTCGGCGCCCTCCCGCTGTTCCTCACGGCGTGGCTGACGCCGCCGGCGGTCATGGACGCCTTCGTCCCGGCCGCGGCAGACACGTCCTCGTGGGAGCCGGTCGCGGTCGGCGGGTCGACGACCCTCTCCAGTCTCGCGTACTTCCGGGACCCGCTCCACGCGGTCTTCGAGAGCATGAGCGGGTGGACCGGAAGCGGGCTGACGATGGCGGTCCACGAGCCGTCGCTGCCGCGGACGGTGCAGTGGTGGCGGTCGTTCATCCAGTGGGTCGGTGGCGTCGGCGTCATCGTCCTCACCGTCTCCATCCTCTCGCGGCCGGGCAGCGGGAGCTACGCCCTCTACCGGAGCGAGGCCCGCGAGCAGAAGATCCACCCGAGCGTCGTCTCGACGGTCCGGACCGTCTGGAAGCTCGTCGTCGGCTACACGCTGTTGTCCGTCGCGGTCCTGTTCGCCGCGATCCGCGCGAGCGAGAGCGCGTACGCCGAGTCGCTCTCGCTCGGCGAGACCGCCTGGCAGGCGCTCAACCACGCCATGACTGGCCTGACGACCGGCGGGTTCTCCGTCACGGACAACTCGATCGCGACGTACGGCTCTCCGCTCGTCGAGGCCGCGCTGCTGCCGATCATGATTCTCGGCGCCATCGCGTTCCCCGTCCACTACGTCGTGTTGCGCGACCGGAGCCTGCGCCGGCTGGCGGGGGACCTCCAGACGCGGTGGCTGTTCGCCCTGCTCGCCGCCGGGGTCGCCGTCCTCTCCGTACAGAACCTCGCGTCGGTCCCGGTGGCAACCGGGGCGTTCGCGACGGAGTCGTTCCTCTCCTTTTCGGTCCCGCTGCTCGACGGGGGGGGTCTCGACGCGGTCCGCGACTCGACGTTCCAGTGGATCAGCGCGATGACCGCCACGGGGTTCCAGTCGGCCCCCATCGGGAACTGGGTCGCCGGCGCGAAGGTGCTGGTCGTCGGCGCGATGGTGCTCGGCGGCGCGGCCGGGTCAACCGTGGGGGGAATCAAGATCGTCCGGGCGTACACGGTCGCCCGCGGCATCGTCTGGCAGTTCTCCCGGGTGTTCCTGCCGAAGAACGCCGTCGTCACCGCTCGTCTGGGCGACCGCACGCTGGACCGCGAGACGATGGAACGGGAGTTCGGCGAGGCCGCCATCGTCACCCTGCTGTGGCTCCTCGCGCTCGCGGCCGGCAGCCTCGTCCTCGTCAACGTCGCCGGCCCCGAGTTCACCTACGCCGACGCGCTGTTCGAGGTCGCCAGCGCTCAGGGGAACGTCGGCCTCTCGTCGGGGATCACCGGCCCCTCGATGCCGCCGCTGGCGGAGGCGATGTTCCTCTTCAACATGTGGATCGGCCGGCTGGAGATCATCCCGGTGTTGGTGTTCCTGCGTGCCGGGATCTGGGGACTGAACCCCTAACGGCGGGCGTCGCGGCGTCGCTCACGGCCGGTGGGCTCGCTCACTCCTCTTTTTGTACCGTCCCCATAAACGACCAGTGGACCTTCTGGCTCCCGTCGGGCTGTGGCTCCTCCGTGACGTGGTAGAGGTAGGGGCCGTGCGGGCAGTCGTCGCAGCCCTCCGCGCAGCGGAACTGCTTGATAACCGCCGTGTACCCCTCGTGTTCGGTGACCCGGAGGATGTCTTCGCGGTCCTCCGCATCGACCGGCAGCTCCGCCTCGCCGTGGTAGTGGAGCAGCTCCTGCGCGTGGACGATCGCCTTGCGGAGTTCCTCGGGCGAGCAGTCGCTCAGCGCCTCGACGACGCTCGTCGGGAGCCCTTCCGGCGGCGTCGGACGGTCTGCGGGATCGCTCATGCGCGGGAGTTGCGTCTGACCCCTTATAACCGATCCGCGGCGGGGGCGGCGACCGCGCCGAACGGCCAGCGTGTCCCTTTTAAAATATAATGAATATTTATACGCGACCGGCGGGTACCGTGGGGCATGTACGACGACGAGGAACTCTCCGCGATCCGCGAGGCGAAGGCGTCGTGGGAGTCGGAGACGCTCGACCCGATCCTCGACCGCCACGGTGAGCGGCGAGACCGATTCGCGACGGTGTCGAACCGCGAGGTCGACTGCTTATATACCCCCGAGGACGTCGCCGACCTCGACTACGAGGAGGATCTGGGCTTCCCGGGCGAGGAGCCGTACACCCGCGGCGTCTACCCGACGATGTACCGCGGTCGCACGTGGACGATGCGGCAGTTCGCGGGGTTCGGCACCGCCGAGGAGACCAACGAGCGGTTCCGCTACCTCATCGACGAGGGGCAGACCGGGCTCTCGACGGCGTTCGACATGCCCTCGCTGATGGGGATCGACTCCGACGACAAGATGTCTCTCGGCGAGGTGGGGAAGGAGGGCGTCGCGGTCGACACGTTACGGGACATGGAGGTGCTGTTCGACGGCATCGACCTCGCGGCGGTGTCGACCTCCTTCACGATCAACCCGAGCGCGCCGGTGATCTACGCGATGTACGTCGCGCTCGCGGACCAGCGCGGGATCCCGCGCGAGGAGCTCAGAGGGACCCTCCAAAACGACATGCTCAAGGAGTTCATCGCGCAGAAGGAGTGGGTGATCCCGCCGGAGCCCTCCCTCGATCTGGTGACGGACACGATCGAGTTCGCGGTCGACGAGACGCCCAAGTTCAAGCCCATCTCGGTGTCGGGCTACCACATCCGCGAGGCGGGCTCGACGGCGGTCCAAGAGCTCGCCTTCACGCTCGCCGACGGCTTCGCATACGTCGAGGCGTGTCTCGACCGCGGGCTCGATGTCGACGCGTTCGCCCCCCAGCTCTCCTTTTTTTTCAACTCCCACAACTCGCTGTTCGAGGAGGTCGCGAAGTTCCGCGCCGCCCGCCGGATCTACGCCCGGGTCATGGCCGAGTGGTACGGCGCCGAGGCCGAGGCGTCGAAGCAGCTGAAGTTCCACACCCAGACCGCCGGCCAGTCGCTGACGGCCCAGCAGCCGCTGAACAACGTCGCGCGCGTCACGATCCAGGCGCTGGCGGGCGTGCTGGGCGGCACCCAGAGCCTCCACACCAACTCCTTCGACGAGGCGCTCGCGCTGCCCTCCGAGCAGGCGGTCCGCGTCGCGCTCCGGACCCAGCAGATCATCGCCGAGGAGTCGGGCGCGGCCGACATCGTCGACCCCCTCGGCGGCTCCTTCGCCGTCGAGAGCCTCACCGACGAGACGGAGGCGGACGCCATGGCGTACATCGAGGAGATCAAAGAGATGGGCGACGGCTCCGTGCGCGACGGCGTCCTGCGCGGCATCGAACAGGGGTACTTCCACCGGGAGATCCAGGAGTCGGCCTACGAGTACCAGGAGCGCGTCGATTCGGGCGAGGAGACCGTCGTCGGCGTCAACGCCTACGAAATCGACGAGGACACGCGGCCAGACCTGCTGAAGGTCGACGAGACCACCCGCGAGCGGCAGCTCGACCGCCTGGAGTCGGTGAAAGCCGACCGCGACGACGACGCGGTCGACGCCGCGCTCGACGGCCTTCAGGATGTCATCGACGCCGACGAGAACGTGATGCCCGCGATCGTGACGGCGGTGAAGGCGTACGCGACGATGGGCGAGATCATGGGCGTGTTCGAGGCGGAGTACGGCACGTACCGCGAGCGGATCGGCGTGGCGTAACTGAGCGAAGCTCCGTTGAACGGCTCTTTCTCAGGCGTCGGTCAGTCTGAAACGGCCGGTTGATGCGCACCGTTCGTCGATCGATGACGGGAATGCGTTGATCGATTCGGCTGATCGAACGTTTATAAGACGAACTGGGCTGTTGCTGGCGGCTGGTTATAAATGACCGGCCACGCCGCGGTGAGGACCTCCAAAGCCCCAGCCGCTCGCTTATAAATGGCTGCCGACGGATCGACAGTGAACGCTTCCAAAGCCCCAGCCGCGACGGCTCGCGTGGCTCGCTGTGTTCCTCAGTCGCTCACTCCGTTCGCTCCCTGCGGTGCTTGCGTCGCCAAGCGTCGCCCTCGCGGCAGCGTGGCGCGTAGCGCCACGGGCAGCCGGCGGCAAAGCCGCCGGCGACTGCCCCTTTGAGCCCCACCCCGACCGCACGGCACCGCAGCCTCACACCTCCCCAGCCTCGCGGCTCACGGCTCGCGGCTTCGCCGCTCGCGTTCGCCGCGTCCCTCGCGCGTGCTGGCTCGCGGTCTGTCGGCCGCTCGCAGGCACGCGCCACCGCATCGGATGTTATGTTCAAATGCGATAGCACTGCTACCCTGTTCAATTCACTCCCGCTATCGATCATCGTTGTGCCGATACTGATCGCAACCGGCCGAATTGGTCAGAGGTCGCCGATTTCGACGGAGTAGAGATCGAAAACGGAGGAACGCAGAAACGCGACGGATCCCCCTGTTTCACGCCGTCTCGACCGGACGAGCTGACTCCGCGCACCACGCGTTGCCCCGGCGGCCCGCCCGCCGGAGGTCGAGTTCGACGACCTCGCCGGCGTCGAGCGACGACAGCTCGGCCCGCACGTCCGGGTCGTCGTACTCGACGACGTACAGCGTCCCGTTGCGCGGGAACTCGCGGAGCGTGATCGCCCCGTGGTCGTTACACGCTTTGACGATAGTGTACGTGCCGGTCCGGTTCATCACGGTCTACGTTTCGAGTTCCGGAAGCATAGTTATGCAATCCCTACGGCCGCGTACGGCGGCGTCAGTGTTTCTCGCCGGCGGGACGGAGTCGGGGGTTGACCGCGAGCGGACCCCGACGCAAGCCGGCGCCTACCCGGACGCAATAAGACACTTACCCGACACAAGCCGGCCCGTACCCGCCCGCGAACGGTCCATTTTAATTGGGGCGCCGCCTCGCTCGGATGTATGACGGAGACGGAGGTCCCCGAGGACCACCCGCGGTACGCGTCGCTCGTGACGCGCCACCGGATCGAGGCGGGCGTCGAGCGGGGGATCACCTCGAAACAGGGACTGATCGCGCAGGGGCGCGGCGAGGCGTTCGACTACCTCCTCGGCGAGCGCACGCTCCCGAGCGCCGACGCGGCCGCGCGCGCCGCGGCCGCGACGCTCCTGCTCGCCGAGCGCCCCGTGATCTCGGTCAACGGCAACGTCGCGGCGCTCGCGCCGGCGGAGACGGTCGACCTCGCGGACGCGGTCGGCGCCGACCTCGAGGTGAACCTCTTCAACCACACCGACGAGCGCGTCCGGCGGATCGCCGACCACCTCCGCGAGCACGGCGCCGACGAGGTGAAGGGGCTCGCCGGCGACGGCGAGATCCCCGGCCTCGACCACGCGCGCGGCGTCGTCGACGCCGACGGGATCGAGTCGGCCGACGTCGTCGTGGTGCCTTTAGAGGACGGCGACCGCGCCGCCGCGCTCGACGCGATGGGGAAGACGGAGATCGTGATCGACCTCAACCCCGGGAGCCGGTCGCCGCGGACCGCGGACGTGCCGATCATCGACAACCTGCTGCGCGCGGTCCCGATCGTGACGGCTCACGCGAAGGACCTCGCGGACGCGGCGCCCGCGGAACTGGAGCGAATCGCTGAGGAGTTCGACGCCGACGCCGCGCTCGACGCGGCCGAGACCGCGATCCGCGAGGGGTCGTTCGCGGACGAGGACGGCGCGTAGCGGACCCCGGGCCCCCGGCGGCCGCTTCGCCGGAAGGCAAAAGCGTGCGCCGACCGTAGTGTTACCATGGAACTCGACGAGACGGACCGGGCGATCCTGCGGATCTTACAGGAGGACGCGCGGACCCCGTTCTCGGAGGTCGCGCGCCGGATCGACATGTCCAGCGCGACCGTCCACGACCGGGTCAGTCGTCTCGAAGAGGCCGGCGTCATCCGGGGGTACCACGCCGACATCGACCCGAAGGCGGTCGGCTACGGCGTCGGCGCGTTCGTCGGCCTGCGCGTCGAGCAGGGCCGCGAGGAGGACGCCCTCGAACGCCTGCGCGGCATCGACGGCGTCCGCGAGATCCACCTCACCACTGGCGAGTGGGACGTGATCCTCCGGGTCGTCGCCGCCGACACCGACCGGCTCCGCGAGCTGATGTTCGAGCGGATCGCGGAGACCGAGGGGTTCTCGCGCTCGCAGACGATGGTCATCTTGGGTACTGACTACGAGCAGCCCGGGCCGCCGCTGTAGCGGAGCGCGTGGCGCCGCCGCGCCGCGCTCACGCGGGACCGGAACGCTCAACTCGGGACCTCCCCGAACGGTGAGCATGAGCACAGGTGTGGCCGACGGCTTCGACCCGTCGCCGGAGCGCGCGTGGGCGGCGGTCGTCGGCGGCGTCACGGCGGTGCTGGCGGTCGGATCGGTCGTCTTCCCGCGCGTCGTCTACGACGGCTTCCTCTGGCGGTACTTCTGGGGGCCGGTCGTCGCGGACGGCGAGGGCGCGCAGTGCGCGGTCCGCGAGGCCGGCGGCACCACCGAGCTGCTCGGGAGCAGCGCGGCGTGTCAGTCGGCGAGGAGCGCCGGCGAGGTCGTCGCAACCCCCGGGTACACCACCTTCTCGACCGTGAGCTACGTGGTGATCCTCCTGGCGATGCTGATCGGCGTCGTCTTCCTGCTCCGCCGGCTCGACATCGCGACGGAGCTCCGCTTCTTCTACGCGCTGTTTCCGTTCATGCTGCTCGGCGGGGCGATGCGGACGGTCGAGGACGCGGGCGTCGCCGCGACCGACGCGGGCGTCGAGCCGCTGATCCCCTTCCCGGCGAGCGCGGTGCTGATCAGCCCGTTCATCTACTTCACCGTGTTCCTGTTCACGCTCGCGTGCGTCGTCGCGGCGTACGCGCTCGAACGCCGCGGCGCCGTCGACGACTACGCGCGCCCGCTGTTTGCGTCGGGCGCTGCGGGGCTCGCGCTCGCGATCGGCTACCTCTCGTATCTCGCCGTCTCGACCGACTACGTGACCTTCTACCCGCAGGTGCTCGTCCCGACGCTCGCCATCGCGACGGCCGCGACCGCGGGCACGTGGGCGCTGGCGACCCGTCGGATCCCGACGCTCCGACAGGGGACCGGCGCGGCCGGAATCGTGATCATCTGGGGCCACGCGATCGACGGGGTCGCGAACGTGATCGGGCTCAACTGGATGCCCGCGCTGACCGGCACCGCGAACCTCGTCCCGAAGCACGTCGTCAACGCGCTGATCGTCGACTGGACCGCGCGGCTGTTGCCGGAGTCGATAGTCTCCGTCACCGGCGACGCGTGGCCGTTCCTCCTCGTGAAGCTCGCGGCCGCGACGTTCGTCGTCTGGGTGTTCAACGGCGAGATGTTCGACGAGTCGCCGCGGTACACGCTGCTGCTCCTCATCACCGTCCTCGCCGTCGGGCTCGGGCCGGGGACGCGCGACATGCTCCGCGCGACGTTCGGAGTCTGAGCGACCGCGAGGGTTTTGCAGTTTGAGCGACCGCGCAACCTTTGGAATTTGAGCGACCGGGCCTCCGCGCCGGCACCGGCGCGTCGGGCCGGCGCCGGCGC
>JBNJEE010000100.1:0-9204 GCA_051745525.1 Methanobacteriota archaeon
TGTTCCTTATGTTTTTTGCCTCTCCCCCCCTACTGCCCCTTTGAATCCAGCCCTGCACAGCACCGCCCCTCACACCTCCCCAGCCTCGCGGTTCGCGCTCTCCGAGCACTCACCGCTCCCTCGCGCGTGCGACGTCGCGCCCTATCGGGCGCTCGTCGGCACGCGCCACCGCGGTTCCACTTTTAACTCTCCACGTCCCAGAAGCCTAGTTACTCGCACCGAACCGCTCCCACGCGAGGTGGACGACGATCCCGGCGAGGAACGCGACACCGAGGTTCGTCGCCAGCGCGAGGAGGCCGATGCCGACCGAGAGCGCGCGGTTCCCCGAGTCGGTGACGTTGCGCGCGAGTGAGACGGCGACGATCGCGAGGAGCGCGCCGAGCATCGCCAGCGGGAACGCCGCGATCAGCGCGGGCGTGGCGAAGAGCGCGGCGACGAGGTACCCGACGCCGAGGACGACGTTCGCGCCGCCGGTGCGCGCGCCGAACGCGTACTTGCCGGCCACTCCGTCACAGCCGTGACACATCGGGATCCCGCCGAGCGGCACCGCGATCAGGTTCGTCACGCCCATCGTCGTCGACAGCTCGTCGGGCGCGACCTCCGCGTCGAGCAGGTCCGAGAAGAGGAGCGACGTCGCCAGCGCGGCGTTCCCGATCGTCATCGCCAGCTGCGCGACCACGCCGTCGAGCGTCGCACGCGTGAGCGCCGCGCCGAACGCCGGCGTCGGCGGAGCGCCGGGCAGTCGGGGGGCCGGGATTCCGGCGACGACGAGCGCGGTCGCGACGCCGACGAGGGCGACCGCCAGCGCGCTCGCCTTCCCGTGGCCCGCGAGCGCGAACGCGGCCGCGAGCGCGACGCCGACGAGCGCGACGAGCGGGTCGTCGACCGCGAGCCCGATCCCCGTCTCCAAGAGCACGAGCCCCACGGCGAACTGAACGCCACGGATGACGGGCTCGCCGATCCACCGCTCCACGTACGCGAGGGTCCCCGTGAGCCCGATCGCGAGGAGGAGGACGCCGAGGATCACCCCCGCGAGCGCGAGTTCGGCGTAGGTGAGCGCGCCCGCGATCGCGAGCGCGGCCAGCGCCTTCATCGGCTCGACGGACACCGGCAGCCCGTACCGGACCCCCCAGACGATCTGGAACGCCCCGAAGGCGACGAGCACGTGCGGCAGCGAGACGCCGGTCAGCAGCGCCAGCGCGACGACGAGCGGGATGACAGTAATCGAATCCCCTATCGCGCCAGTGACGGCTCCCGACCTGAACTCGACAGACCGCCGATTATTCGAACCGTATATTCTCACGATACACGCGCATTACCTGCCGACAGGGGTTGAACGTGTTCAGAAACCTTCGACGGACACCCTACCGACCAAGTGAAACTCCTTGTGGTTACTCTCGGTCGAACGAGGGGTCCTCCGCGTCGACCATCGGACAGTTTCGAACTCGGAACCGCGAGAAGTCGACCGACTCGACGATCTCCGTCCCCTCGTGGGAACACGCCGTCTCCGGCGGCGCCGTGAAATGCGGGCAGCGCTGGCAGTAGCTCCGCTTGTCGATCACGCGCTCGTCGCCGGTCGGGCCGGCGCCCGGCGTCGGCCCCCCGACTCCGGATCCGGGTTTTCCGACGTCGCCGACCGCACCGCCGTCGCCGTCGTCGAACTCGGTCGCGTCGGCGCCGATCGACGTCCCCTCGTCGAGCGCCTCCCACACGTCCTCCTCGCCGACGTCGCCGCTCCCCATCGACTCGAAGGGGTCCTCATCGGTCGGCGCGCCGGCGGCGTCCCCATCCAGCTCGGCGAACGGGTCGTCCGGCGGGGCGCTCGGTTCGGGGTCCGCGGCCGGGTCCGGTTCCGGCTCCACCCGAGACGACGCCTCGCCGCCGTCGTCGACCCCCTCACCGAGCGCCGCGAAGGGGTCGTCGCTCTCGTCCGCGCCGGGGTCGTCGAAGGAGTCCGCTTCGTCGTCGCCGTCGGACCGATCGCCGTCTGTCATCGGCGGTCCCCGTCCGGTCCGCCGTCGCTCGCCGCGGTGCTCGTTCGGTCAGTGGTCCGGCTCATCTCGTCGCGGTCGCCGTCGGCGACGTCGCCGTCGATGGCGGGCCGGTCCCCGACGAGGAGCTTGGACGTGCCGAGGAAGCCGGTGTTCGGCTCTAGGTCCTCGAACCGGCGCCCGCAGTGGGGGCACTCCGGCGCCGACAGCAGGCCGAGTTCGACGCCGCCGCCGCAGTGGTCGCAGTCAGCAGTCCGCACTCCGTGTCGGTTCGCCGTCCGCGTCAGCGCGTCGACGCGCTCGCGGTCGGCGCGGTCGCGCTCGGCCGCGTCGAGCCGTCTGCGGACCTTGACCACCGCGTTCGCGACCCGCGAGAGCTTGTCGTCGATCTCGGCCAGGTCGTCCGCGGAGATCCCGGCGAGGTCGGACTCGACGTCGCCGAGGCGGTCATCGACGCCGTCGAGGCGGCCGTCGACCTCTTCGATGCGGTCGTCGGCCTCGTCGAAGCGCTCCTCGAAGGCGTCCAGCCGGTCGCGGACGCCGTCTAACTCGCCCAGGCGGGCGTCCAGCGCGTCAAGCCGGTCAGCGAGGTCGTCGACTCGATCCGAGGAGGGCGCGTCGGCGGCGGCCGCGTCGAGGCGATCCAGCCGGGCGGCGGTCTCCTCCAGTTCGGCGGCGAGGTCGTCGACCCGCGCCGCGGCCGCCGCGTCGCCGACCCCGCCGGCTCCGCCGTCAGCGGCGTCGAGCGACTCCACCTCGCGGTAAAGGTCGACGAACCGCTCGCGGAGGTCCGCGACCTTCTCGTCCAGCGCCGCGTCAAGGTCGTCGAGGCGCGCCTCGACCGCCGCCACCTCCTCTGCGTCGGGGACATCGATCCCCTCGGACTCCGCGAGCGCGACGAGTGCGCGCTTGAGGAGCTCCTCGCGGCTCACGCCGGCGTCCTCGGCGGCGGCATCGAGCGCGGCCGCCGCCGGGTCGAGGTCGCTCATCGCGGGTCCTCCGTCATCTACCTGCCGTTGAGCGGCGAGGCTTAAGTAATCTGTCGCGCGGTTCTCCGGATCGATACTCGGTGACCGTCCGGCCTCGAGGCGTCGGCTACCGGATCCGGCGTCGGGCACCGGCTACCGTATCTTCCGCACGTCGCTGATGTCGAACCCGCCCTCGTGGATCTCGGTCTCGAAGCGGACGATGTTCTCGGCCTCCAGCCGCGAGAGCACGCCGCGGAACTCGCGGACGAACATGGTCCGGGCGCGCTGGGAGCCGCCGCTCTCCCAGGAGAACTGGAGCGTCCCGCCCGCGGCGTCCATCAGCGTGCCGAACTCGCGCTCGCGGAGCGCCTCGGTGTTCACCAACACGAGGACTACGGCGTCCCACTCGTAGGCGGCCTTCTTTAACCCCTTCATCACCATGGCGACGTCGCTCCAGTCGGTGTCGTCGGAGACCATCGAGACGAGGTCGGTGACGGAGTCGATACAGACGAGGCTCCCCTCGCCGTGCTCCGAGAGGTAATCGCCGAACGCGGTGAGCACGTCCTCGTACTCACCGCGCTCGCCGAGTTCGGTGATCGAGGCCGTCTCCGCCTCGTACCAGTCGCGCGGCACCGGCGACAGCTGGAAGTACTCCGGCGAGAGGTCGCGGAACGAGATTTCGTCGACTGCCGCGTCGACGATTTCGTCGGCCATGGTGAACCCCATCTCGCGGGTGATCGCGTCGGTGTCAGCGGTAAAGGAGATGTAGTGGACCGACTCGGGCAGCGAGGCGCCGTCGTGGAGGTCACCGTAGTAGAGGTCGAACAGCTCCTCGTCGGCGCCCGCCAGCGCGTTCATCGCCGCGCTGGTGTAACAGAACTCCCGGGCGCCCGCACCGGACTCGCCCGCGAGCAGCACGACGCTGCCGGCCGGCGCGCCGCCGCCGAGGATCGAGTCGAGGCGCGCGACCCCGAACGGAAGACTGGACATGGGTTACGCCCCGTCGCCGCAGGGCTTAGTGTTACCCCTCTCCGGGTCGGCCGACGGCGGTTCCGCCCCATTCCCCGCGTCGATCAGCGCCCCCTCGTTCGACGCCCGAACGACCGACACCTCGCCGCCGACGCCGGCCGCGTCGAGCGCGCGTTCGCCGGCGTCGCGCGCCGCGTCCGCGTGCGCCGCGTCGGTGACGCCGTAGACGACCGGCCCCCACGAGGACTGCCCGGCGCCGAACACCGGCGCGGCGCCCGACAGCGAGTCCACGACCCCGCCGACGGGCGGCCGGTAGACGCCGCCCTGCTCGTCGGCGTACCACGCCCCGTTGAGCCGGCCGATCTCCGCGACGGCAGCGCCGAACGCCTCCGCGTTTCCCGTTGCGACCGCGGGGAGCACGCGACGGGTGACGATCCCCCCGATGCGGTCGGCGAGCCCCGGCTCCGCGCGCTCGACCGCGGTGCGCATTGCGTCGTCCTCGGCCGCCCCGCTCCGCCCGGCGTCCGCCTCGGGCTCGACGAGTAGAAACCGCCAGTCGTCCGGGACGGCGTGGCGCGCGGCGACCGGCGGGACCGTCCACTCGCCGTCCGCGGGGCGGTCCGTCGTGAAGCGCGCGGTCGGGTGGCCGGCGTCGAGGACGAAGCCACCGGCCTCGAACGTCGCGACTCCGACCCCGGAGCGCCCGCCGCGGCCGAGCGCCGGGGCGCGCTCGCGAACCCGCACCGGCTCGCCGTGCGCGGAGGCGACCGCCGCGAGCGTCGCCGCCGCCAGCTGCGTCCCGCTGCCGAGCCCGGCGTGCCGCGGGAGCGACTCGCGGACCGCGACCCGGGCGCCGTCGACGCCGAGCAGGTCGACGGCCACGGCCGCGTACCCCCGGACGTCGTCGCGCACGCCCGTGGCGACGTCGGTCGGCTCCGGAGAGTTCCCCGCCGCACCGTCTACCGTCACGCTCACCGACGCGGCCGGCTCCGCGTCGACGACGATGCGGGGGGCAGTGAGCCCGACGCCGAGGGCGCCGTACAGCCGCTCGTGGGAGAGGCTGAGGTTACAGAAACCGAAATGGAGCCGGGCCCCGGCGCTCGCGCGTGCCATCTCGCCTCCGGCTTGGCGGTCGATTAATAAAGGGCCGGTGACCGTGGCGGGAGTTGCCTCGGATCGACAAAGGGGGCCAGATCCCCGCGAGCCCGGCTTGGACTGTCGCGGGCGCCGAGGCGACCGAACTGGTGCGCTTTTGAACGCGGGGGACCTCCGTCCGCGTATGACCGAAACGCTCAGGCTCGCGACCCGCGGGTCGGACCTGGCCCTCCGGCAGGCCGAGACCGTCCGCGACGCGCTGTCGAGCCGGCGCCGCGACGTCGAACTCCGGCAGGTGGAGACGCGCGGCGACCAGATCCCCGACGAACTGATCCACCGCCTCGGGAAGACGGGCGCGTTCGTGCGCGCCTTAGACGAGGAGGTGCTCGGCGGCGACGCCGACCTCGCGGTCCACTCGCTGAAGGACCTCCCGACCGAGGAGATGGACGACCTCGTCGTCGCGGGCATCCCCGAGCGCGCCCCCTCCGGCGACGTGGTCGTCCACCCGGACGGGCTCGGCATCGAGGACCTCCCGCCGGGCGCCGTCGTCGGCACCGGCTCGCTCCGCCGCGGCGCGCAGATCCGTGCGACCCGGCCCGACCTCACCGTCGAGCCGATCCGCGGCAACGTCGACACACGGCTGGAGAAGCTGCTCGCACCCGGGCTCCAGGCGGAACACGAGCGGCGCCTGGTCGCGTCGGGCGAGGACCGCGCCCTGACCGCGGAGGGTGACGAGGCGGCCGACGAGAGTGACCCGGAAGACGGCGACGAATCCGACGCGGGCGACGAGGTCGACGAGGAGTTCGACCGCACCGTCGAGGAGTGGTTCGACTCGCTGTCGGACCTCGAACGCGCGGCGATGGAGCGGCGGGTCGAGACCGAGTACGACGCGGTCGTCCTCGCCGAGGCCGGCCTGCGCCGCTCGAACCTCTTCTACAAGGTGGAGACGACCCGCCTCCCGCGCGAGGAGTACGTCCCCGCGGCCGGGCAGGGCGCCATCGCGGTCACCGCGAGCGACCCGGACGTGATCGAGACGGTCCGGGACGCGGTCGACCACCCGCGGACCCGCGTCGCGGTCACCGTCGAGCGGACGGTCCTCGGCGAGCTCAACGGCGGCTGCGTCGCGCCGATCGGCGTCTCCGCGATGGTCCAGGGCGAACATGTCCACGTCCGGGCGCGGGTGCTGTCGGCGGACGGCACCGAGGAGGTGGCCGACACCCGCGACCTGCCGGTCCGGTCGCACGCGACGGCCGCGGCGGAGTTCGCCTCCGAGCTCGCGGACCGCGGCGCCGACGACCTGATCGCCGAGGCGCGCGAGGCGGCGGAGACCGGGGAGGACGATGAGTGAGAGCGGGGCCGGTACCGGCGCGGTCCCCGGATCGAACACGGACGAGCCACCGACCCGAAGCCGCGACGACGCCGTCGGCACCGTGTTCCTCGTCGGCTCCGGGCCGGGCGACCCGGATCTGCTCACCGTCAAGGCGAAGCGCCTGATCGAGTCGGCCGACGTGGTCCTCCACGACAAGCTCCCGGGCCCGGAGATCCTCGGCGAGATCCCCGAGGCGAAACGGGAGGACGTCGGGAAGCGCGCCGGCGGGGAGTGGACGCCGCAGGAGTACACCAACCGGCGCATGGTCGAGCTGGCCCGCGAGGGGAACCGCGTCGTCCGGCTCAAGGGCGGCGACCCGTTCGTCTTCGGCCGCGGCGGCGAGGAGGCCGAACACCTCGCCGAGGCGGGGGTCCCCTTCGAGGTCGTCCCCGGCGTCACCTCGGCCATCGCCGGGCCCGCGGTCGCCGGCATCCCGGTGACCCACCGCGACCACGCCTCCTCCGTCTCCTTCGTCACGGGCCACGAGGACCCGACGAAAGGCGAGTCGGCGGTCGAGTGGGACGCGCTCGCGGCGACCGGCGGGACCGTCGTCGTGCTGATGGGCGTCGGGAAGCTGCCGGCGTACACCGCCGCGCTCCGCGACGCGGGGCTCGACGGCGACACGCCCGTCGCGCTCGTAGAGCGCGCGACGTGGCCGGAGATGCGCGTCGCGACCGGCACACTCGACACCATCGTCGATGTCCGCGACGAGGCTGGGATCGAGCCGCCCGCGATCACCGTGATCGGCGACGTGGCCGCGACCCGCGACCGCGTCGTGACCTTCCTCGAGAACGCCGGCTCGGCGCCGGTTCGGTCTGCGAGCGAGGGGGAGAAGGCGCGGGGAGACGGCGACGATACCCGGAGCGACGGGGGTGACGGGGCGTGAGCAGAGACGGGGACCGCAGGCCGCGCGTGGCCGTCTTCCGCCCCGACGACGAGCGGATCGAGTCCGCAGTCGAGCTGCTCCGGTCGCTCGGCGCGGAGCCGGTCGCCGACCCGATGCTCGAAGTCGAGCCGACGGGCGCTGTGCCGGCCGACGCGCCCCTCGTCGTCCTCACGAGCAAGACCGGCGTCGAGCTGGCCGCCGAGGCGGGCTGGGAGCCCGGGGATTCCGGCCTCGCTGCCATCGGTCCCGCCACCGCCGCAGCCGCCCGCAAGGCGGGCTGGACCGTCGACGTCGTCCCCGAGGAGTACACCTCGGCCGGCCTCGTCGCGGTGCTCGAACCGCGCGTCGCGGGCGAGCGCGTCGTCGTCGCGCGCTCGGACCACGGCAGCGACGTCCTCCTCGACGGGCTCCGGGATGCGAGCGCCGAGGTGACCGAAACCGTACTGTACCGGCTCGCTCGTCCCACAGGGGCGGGCGACGCCGCAGAGCTGGCCGCAGCCGGCGACCTCGACGCGGCCGCGTTCACCTCCTCGCTGACCGTCGAGAACTTCCTCGCGGCGGCCGCCGACCGCGGCGTCGAGGAGGCGGCGCGCGCCGGACTGGCGGACGCGGTCGTCGGCGCCATCGGACCGCCCACCGCGGAGACGGCCGCGGACCGCGGCGTTGCCGTCGACGTCGTCCCCGACGAGGCGTCGTTCGAGGCACTCGCGACGGCGATCGTCGACGCGCTCGACGCGGCACCCGATCGAGGCGACTGACGCCGCTGACCGGGGGCGCGAGCGACGCGCGCTGCGAACCGTCACGCGCGGATCAAGCCTCTTTCTCCGATAATTGGCAACTCTCGCGACTGCGACGACCGTCCGGTCTACGGGCTCGAACGGAACGGCCGCCGGACGGTTCTCTCAGCCGACGCGAGCCGTAGTATCACGTTCGATATTCGGAGGGCGTGACTTATACCCCACTACGTGCGATACTGTGCCATGGAACCGAGCGAGCGCTGGCTGCTGCGGGTCGAGGACGACGTCCTCGTCGTCGAGTTCCCTCACGGGACTGGACTGAGCCCCGCGGACGGCGAGGCGCTGCTCGATCGGTGGCGGAGCACGACGGATCCCGACATCATCAACGCCGTCGTGATCGTGGTGCGGACGAGCCGGCCGTGTTCTGACGCTGGCCGCCGGGCGCTCCGCGAGTCCGCACAGATCGCAGTCGCCCGCGGCGTCGACCGCTTCGCCGTCGTGGGTGAGCGCTCGAAGCGTCGGTACCTCAAGCGGACTATCGACGTCGAGGGGGTCGACACCGAGGCGTTCAACGACGACGACGCCGCGCTGCGGTGGGCGAAGAGCCCGTCCGCGGCCGCCTCGTCGGTCGGGACGTCCTCGTAGTTGGCTTCCCGTCCCAGTCCCGTTCTCCGCGTCGTCCGTCTCGTTGCCGCCGATAGCGTCGCCTCCCTCGGTGTCGTCGTCGGGCGTCTCCGTATCGTCGTCCTCCTCGTCGGAGCCCTCCACGTCCGCTTCCGAGTCGTCGCCCTCGGACTCCTCGTCGTTCTCGTCGTTCTCGTCGATCTCGTTGACGTCGACGTCGCGGCCCGCGACTCCGCTACCCGAGATCACGGGCTTGAGGATGTAGCCGTTGTTCTTCCCTCGCTTGACGACGTTGATGTCGAAGACGAAGCTCACCGACTCGTCGGGCGTGACCTCGAACTCGTTCGTGATCTGGAGCTTCTCGCTCGGGAGCTTCACGTCGACAGTCTCGCCGTCGACGACCCCCTCGACGTTCGAAACCTCGAGTTCGATCTTCTCGTAGCTCCCCGCCGGGACCTCGCCGTCGAACACCGCGATGGCGTCCTGGTCGATCACCTGCGTGAGATCGACCGTCGCGCCGTCGAGTTCGACGACGGTGAAGCCGCGGTCCTCCTCGTCGTCATCC
>JBNJEE010000101.1:0-9198 GCA_051745525.1 Methanobacteriota archaeon
TTGGTCCGAGTGCGAGCCGCCTTAGCTCAGACTGGGAGAGCACTCGACTGAAGATCGAGCTGTCCCCCGTTCAAATCGGGGAGGCGGCATTTTCCTGCGAACCTACGAGGGAGCGCAGCGACCGAGTTGTGAGCAGCGAAAATGACCCGAGGCGATTCGAGCAGACGAGTCGCGAGTCCGAGCGGAGCGAGGGCGAGCGTCTCCGCGAGTTCAAATCGGGGAGGCGGCATGTTCTGAACCCGCGAGCGACGGCCGGAGGAGCCGGTCACCCGTTCGGACCAAGCGGCGCCGCGCACTCGCGACAGAAGGAGAACTCGCCGTCGTTCTCCGCGCCGCACTGCGGGCAGGTCGACGGGGCCGTCTCGGCGGCGTCCGGGTCCGGCGGCTCCCGGTCGTAGACGGGGTCCTCGGTGTACCGCTCGATCTCGCCCTTGCGCCGCTTGCGGCTTCGATCGCGACCCTCTCTGAAGATCGCGACGAGGGCCCGAACTCCGACTCCCAGCGCGACGAGCAACAGGGCGCCGGTCGCGACGAGGTAGACCGTGCCGACGTCGAGCATGGGTGGACTACGGGCCGGAGAGGTAGATACTGTGGGGTGGCAACACGGCTCCCGGCGGACGGACAGCAGTCACTCGTCGCCGACGAACACGGTCGCGAGCCGATCGCCGCAGTGCGAGCAGTTCAGCGTCTGCCACGTGTCAGGGTCGAGGTCGCCGAACGGTTCCGAGCGGTGGGCGTCCGCGACGGCGACGCTCGCGCCGCACGTCTCGCAGTCGTAGGTGTCCTCGGGGGCGGGCATCATCGGGGGGTACGGGCCCGGCGCCGAAACCGACTTCGCCGCGCGGCGCCATCCACTTCCCATGAGCCGGTTCGCGGCGGTCGCGTTCGACCTCGACGACACGCTGTGCCGCCACGACGGCGACGTGGACGTCCTCTACCGACGAGCGTTCGAGCGGGCGAGCGTCGAGCCGTTCGGCGAACCGGACGAGCTGTGGGCCGTGCTCGACGGCCCGCCGGACCCGGACGACCGGGTCGGCTACCTCGGGGCGGGGTTCGCGCGGCTGGCGGCCCAACACGACAGGGACGTCGACCCGCTCGCTCTCGCGGCGGCGTTCGAGGCTGTCGCGGACGGCTCGCAGGTGGCATACCTCCCGGCCGCAACCGACGCGCTGGCGGCCGCCGCCGCGGCGGGACCGGTCGGCGTCCTCACGAACGGACCCGAGCACCGGCAGCGGGCGAAGGTCGATGCGCTCGGTCTCGGCGACCGCGTCGACGCGGTCGTGTACGCCGGCGACCTGCCCCGCCGAAAGCCCCACGCGGAGCCGTTCGAACGGATGGCCGCCGCGCTGTCGGTCGAGCCGAGCGAGATGTTGTACGTCGGGAACTCGCTGGGACACGACGTCGCCGGCGCGCACAACGCGGGGGTCCGGTCGGCGTGGCTGCGGCCCGACCCCGACGACACGCCGGCCCCGTACCGCCCGGACTACGTCTGCGACTCGCTCGCCGATGTGGCGGCGCTGCTGGCCGGGGGACCCGGAGCCGAGACGGACGGGGGCGCAGCCGAAACGGAGGGGCCCCGGTGAGCGACCGGGTCCGGGACCGCGCCCTCGCCGAGACGCGGCCAGGGGCGACGCCGGTGAGCGTTGAGCCGCTGGGACGGGGGAACCGCAAGCAGACGGAGGCGGTACGGTTCGAAGCCGCCTCTCCGGTCGTTGTCCAGTGCTCCCGAACGCCGACCGCGACCCGGACCGAGGCGGCGGTGTTACTCGCGGTCAGCGAACTGACGGACGTCCCCGTTCCGCGTCCGCTCGGGGAGGGGGTCGTCGACGGGACGGGGTGGTTGGTCACGCCCCTGGTCGAGGGACGCAACCTCCACGAGGCGTTCGTCGACCTCGGTCCGACGGACCGGCGGGCGGTGACGGGGGCGTTCGGGCGATACCTCGCGTCGCTCCACGAGGCGTTCCGGTTCCCGGGGTGCGGGCGGCTCGCGGTCGACGGGGCGACGGGCGCGGAATCGGTCCTCGGGCGCGACCCCGCGCTCTCCGTCCGGGACCCGGCCGACGCCGAGACCTGGCTCCGCCGGTTCGGCGAGCGGCACGCGGCCCGACTCCCGGACGACTTCGACGACCTCCGCGGCCGCCTCTGTGAGGCGCTCCGGGAGCCGACTGGGTCCGAGACCGATCCGCGGCTGTTCCCGTGGGACTTCCGGCCGGGGAACGCCCTCGTCGTGGACAGCGCGGTGACGGCCATCCTCGACTGGGAGGCACCGCTGGCCGCCCCGCGGGGAGTCTCCGTCGCCAAGGCGGAGCACCTCGTCGCCGACTGGTACGTGCCGGCGTCCGAGGCCGACCGGCTCCGACAGGCGTTCCGCGAGGGCTACGAGTCGGTCGCCCCGCTCCCGAGGGTCAAGCGCGCGCACCGCGCGGCGGCCGTCGCGAGCGCGGTCGTCGACGGCGAGGGAGCGGTGACGAACCCGCGGTACCCGCCGGTCGACCGCGACGCGGCGGTCGAGTTCCACCGGCGAGCGCTCCGCCGGGCGCTCGGCGGGACGAGCGAGTGACGGGCGGGCGCGAACCGGCGCAGGCGGGCGGTCAGTACAGCGCCGTCGCCGCGAGGATACCGGCGGTCTGCCCGAGGCCGACGAGCGCGATTCCCACGACCGTCCCCGTCGCGGTGCCCCCGAGCGCCGCGACGGCGGCGCCCGCAACCGAGCACGCGGCGGCGACGTGATGGACGGTCGAGCGCGGGACCGACGGGTCGCGCAGGCCCGTGTAGACGAACGCCGGCGCGGGCAGCAGCATCCAGCCGTAGAGGGCGACGCCGAGGAGCGCGTCGGCCGGGACCGCGCCCGCGAGCGTCGGCACGGCGCCGTCGCGCGCGAGGAATCCGGCGACGCCCGCGAGCGTGACCGGCGTGCCCGCGAGGATGGTCAGCTTCCACGCGCGGAGGACGCCCGTCGACATGTCGCGCCACGAGGCGACGACGAAGGCGACGAGCAGGACGCTCATGACGACGTGCGCGACGAACAGCGCGTGCGCGGAGACGACGCCGAGGACCGCCCCTGCGGCGACGCCCCACGCCGCCGGGACCAGCAGTGCGGGACCGTTCTCGCGGAGCGTCAGGCCGGGGCCGTCCGCTCGGTGCGCGTGAGACACACACGCGGGTTTCGCGGCCGGAACTATAAACGTCGGCGTCGGACGGGAGGCACGGGAAGTCGACGGACAGGCGGATTCCACGCCACGAATCCGTCGCGCGGTCACCGTGCGGCCAGATATGTGGGCCTTTCCGAAAACGGACGTCCAGCGAGCGTCGTGGTAACTGTACACTCGCAATCCTTATGCCCGGCCGGGGGCTCCCTATGAACGCAATGGCGACCGGAAAGGTTGATTTCTTCAACGACACTGGCGGCTACGGATTTATTGAGACTGACGACGCGGACGACGACGTGTTCTTCCACATGGAAGACGTCGGCGGCCCGGACCTCGAAGAGGGCCAGGAGCTCGAGTTCGACATCGAGTCCTCCGAGAAGGGCCCCCGCGCGACCAACGTCGTTCGGCAGTAAGCCGATCCGAAAGGTGGGTCGGTCCGGCTGACGCCGAACGCGACTCTGACACACGGTACCAAACGTTTTCGTCCGCGTCACGGGCTCACGCTCGTCGCGGCCGTATTTTATTCCCGACGAGCGCGCCGCTCGGCGCGTGCGCGCCGTTCGGACCAGTTCAAAAGAGGCGAAAGCGACGGTGCGGCCGCGTTTAGATGTGTTGGCCGAAGAGCCCGCGGCCCTTGGTCACCTCGACGTCGCCCTCGACTTTCGTCTGACACGCGAGGCGGACGTCGTGGCTCGGATGGTGGGGCGGGAACCAGAGGCGGGCGCGCTCCTTTTTCGCCGGCTCGCTGACCTCGCCCTCGACTTGGACCGCACAGGATCCGCACGACCCGGCGCCGCGGCAGTTGAGCTGTTCCATCTTGCCGTTGTAGACGGAGAGACCGGCCTCTTTGAGCACGTCGCGGAGGTTGGCGCCCTTCTCGCACTCGATTTCCTCGCCCTTGTAGGATACGGTAGGCATGTCGAGGTACGGTACGCGACCGATCCACAAAGAGTCTGTGTCCGCGCGGCGCGGCGACCGAAACCGGGTGCGGCGACCGCGTCGCACGCGAAACGGTCGTGTGCCGAGCGTCGGACGCCGACGGGGCGTTTTTTACCCTCGGCACCGCAGGGTGGCACAATGGGACTCAGGTGTCTGCTCGGACACGACTTCGGCGAACCCGAACTCCAGCGCGAGCGCGAGGAGGAGGGCGACGAGGTCGTCACGACCGTCAAGGAGGTGAAGACCTGCGCTCGCTGCGGCGAGACGCAGATCGTCAGCGAAAACACCGAGGTGACGACGATGGAGCAACTCGCCGACGAGGCCGCCGCGAAGGCGGCCGGCGGGGGCGACGCGGGCGCGGGCGCGACGCCGGAGGGCGGCCCCGCTTCGGGCACCGCCGAGGGGACCGCCGGCCCCGACGCGGCGGCGGGACGCGCCGAGGCGGGTGACGGCGCGAGCGCGGACGAGGGGGTGACCCTCGACGAGGAGCCCGGCGCCGGGAGCGACGACGCGGTGATAATCGACGACGGACCCGCGGGCGACGCGGAGCCCGAAACCGCCGGCACCGGACCGTCCGCGGACGATATCGGCACGTCGCCGGACGCGGCGGACCGGCCGGACACGACGGACGAGGACGCAGAGGTGCTGGACGCCGGTGCGGAGTCGGCGTCCGCGTCGTCGCCCGCGGCCGACGCGGCGCCGGAGTCCGCATCAAGCGACGAGACGGACGCGGAGGGCGACGACGGCGTGATCCTCGACGAGGAGACGGCGGACGCCGACGAGAGGAATCGAGGGGCGTGGCCGTCGGTCGACGAGGCGGACGACGACGCGGATGGCCCGACCGCCTGGCCCGACCACGGCGAGGAGGATGAGGGGTTCAGCGCGGAGATTGGCGAGGGCGGCGACGCCGGCGTCGAGTTCGGCGGCGGACTCACCCCCGAAGCCGCGGAACAGCGGGAGGAGAGATCGGAGACGGAGTACGTCGAGGCCCCGGACGACGCCGAGGCCGTCGAGTTCGACGCCGGCGGCGAGGACGGTACGGGGATCACCCGCAGCGAGAGCCCCGAACTGGAGACGATAGGGGACGACGAGCCGACGGAGTACTACTGTCCCGAGTGCGGGATGGTCCGGGCCGCGGACGGGAGTTCGATGCGCGCGGGCGACATCTGTCCGGAGTGCAAGCGCGGCTACGTCGACGAGCGGCCCCGGTAGCCGGACGGACCGAAAACGGACCGCGTCGGCGGCCGAACGCGCCGAGCGACCGTGACGAAACTGGTTTACGCCGGCCTGTCGAACGGTCGCGGCATGAAGGAGTACAAGATGCGCCGCGGCGAGCATCTGGACGACCGCATGCCGGACCTGAAGGGCTCCATCGAGGAGTACTTCGGCGAGGTCACGGACACCGAGGAGTGGAAGGGCCATGAGCTGTACGTCGTCGAGGACCCGGACAACCCGGTGTTCGACCGGATCGTCGCGGGCGCCGCCGAGTACGGGAGCAAGAAGGACAAGCTGGCGGTCCACTTCGAGGAGCGGCCCGCCGAGGACGTCATCGCGGAAGGGAACGCCGACGCCGCCGCGGACGCCGTCGACGCGAAAAACGAGTTCCTCCTGGAGGCGACCGGTCGCGACGCGAAGTCCCGCCGCGACTCGCTGAAGCGGGAGGTCGAGGACGACGCGCCCGACTACTGAGCGGATTCCCCCGCCGTCGAAGCCGCTCTGTTCTCGTCGACAGCCGTTGGGAGCGCCGGTAGCGCCCCGCTCGTGGTATCGGAAGCGTTCCGTTCGTCGTACCCGTAGCGCCCCGTTCGCCTGACTCGTAGCGTCCCGTTCGCCCGACCGAGTCCGGTCGGGACGGGAGCCTCGCGGCCGCGAGAGTGTCAGGATCGATCGGTTAAATATTTATTCGAATTCGAGTTAAAACTTTGCTACGCTTAACTCGGTCGGAGCCCAACGACGCGTATGAGCATCGAAACGGTCGTACTGGCGGTCGGCACGGAAGACGAGAAACGCACCGAGCGGCTCGCGGAGGAGATCATCGCGCTCGCGGGGCCGGCGGACGCCGAGGTCGTGTTGACCCACGTGTTCGCCGAGGAGGAGTTCGACGAGACCCGCGCGAAACTCGGCTTCGACCCGGACGGCGAGAACTCGACGTCCGACGCGGTCGCGGAGCGACACCGGACCACCCGGGAGCTCTCGAAGGCGCTGTCGGCGGCCGGCGTGCGACACTCGATCCGCGGCGCGGTCGGCGACCTCGCGGACGAGGTGGTTCAGACCGCCGAGGGGCTCGAAGCCGACCGCGTCGTCGTCGGCGGCCGGCGCCGCTCGCCGACCGGGAAGGCCGTCTTCGGCAGCGCGGCGCAGGAGGTCATGCTCTCGGCGCCGTGCCCGGTGACGTTCGTCCGCGAGACCGCCTCGTAACGCGATTTCGCCGAGACACCCTCGTTCTTTATCACCGCTCGACCGCGCGAAGCGTCCCGCTTAAGTGAGACGGGTCCGCGCTTACACCCGATGCACTACGTGGGCGTCGATCTCGGGGCGACGAACGTCCGAGCGGTCGTCGGCGACGAGACCGCGGCGGCCCTCGGCGCCGCGTCGCGAGGCACCCCTCGAGGGCCGAACGGTATCGCCGTCACGGAGGCCGTCCTCGAGGTGGTTCGGGGGGCCTGTGCCGACGCGGGGATCGCACCGAGCGAAGCTATCGCGGCCGGGATCGGCTCTATCGGCCCGCTCGACCTGGCTGAGGGGGTCGTCCAGGGGCCCGCGAACCTCCCGGACACCGTCGAGCGCATCCCGCTCGTCGGCCCGGTCGGGCGGCTGCTCGACACCGATGAGGTGTACCTCCACAACGACACCATCGCGGGCGTCATCGGGGAGCGGTTCCACTCCGAGCGCAACCCCGACGACATGGTGTACCTCACCATCTCCTCGGGGATCGGCGCCGGTGTCGCCGTCGATGGCAACGTCCTCTCGGGGTGGGACGGCAACGCCGGGGAAGTCGGCCACATGACCGTCGACCCGCACGGCTTCATGACCTGCGGGTGCGGGCTCGACGGCCACTGGGAGGGGTACTGCTCCGGCAACAACATCCCGAAGTACGCCCGCGAGCTCCACGCGGAGGACCCGGTCGACACGGCGCTTCCCATCGAGGACCCAGACTTCTCTGCGGTCGACGTGTTCGAGGCGGCGGGCGAGGACACCTTCGCCGACCACGTGATCGACCAGCTCGCCCACTGGAACGCCATGGGGATCGCCAACGTCATCCACGCGTATGCCCCGCTCGTCGTAAGCGTCGGCGGCGCGGTCGCGCTCAACAACCCCGACCGCGTCCTCGACCCGATCCGCGAGAAGCTCCCGGAGATGGTGTTCATCAACGTCCCCGAGGTGCGGCTCACCGACCTCGGCGACGACGTCGTGGTGAAAGGCGCCCTCGCGAGCGCGCTGACGGGCGGGACCGGCGATCGCTCGCGCGTCGAGAACGCGCCCTGACCGCCGAAGGCGGGAGCGAGGGCGGTCTCCCCTACTGCTCGAACTCGTCGAGCTCCGGCGCCACATCCTCGCCCACCGCGTCGCGCGTGTCGAGGAACACGTCGCGGTACCGCCGGATCTTCCGGAGGAGGACGTAGCCGAACGCGCCCTGAAAGACCACGACGAAGCCGAACAGCGCGAGGACCTGCGGGAGGCCGAGTAGCTGCGAGGCGATCCCGGTCACCGGACCGACGAGCGTGTTGTACAGCGCGTGGATCGCCGCGGCGAGGACGAGCCCTTTGACGATGATCGGGCCGCGGTTCTCGGGGTTGAACTTCGCGAGCCCGAGGTAGTAGCCGGCGAACGCCGAGTAGACGACGTGGCCCGGGCCCGCGAGCGCCCGGAGCGCGGCGATGCCGTCGCCGGCGCCGAGCGCCGCGACCCCGACCGTCAACTCGGACATATCGACGTTCTGGGCGATGTACACGAAGTTCTCGATGACGACGAAGCCGAGCCCGGCGATGGCGCCGTAGACGGCGCCGTCGATGACGGCGTCGAAGCGGTCGTCGGTGTACGCGTACAGCCGGACCGCGAGCAGCTTCACCGACTCCTCTATCGGGCCGACGACGACGAAGAAGAACACGACGAGCCCGAGGAAGCCGAACGGCCGGAAGTACGGCTGGAGCACGCTGTTCAGTATCGCCGCGAACGTCGCGGTGAGGATCGAAAGCAGGAACGTCGCCACGAGCAGCGACAGCGGTTCGGCGGTCGTCACGTCGGAGACGTACACGTACGCGGCTAAGCCGAGTGCGGGGATTACGGAGAGGCCGAGGAGGACCGCGATGGCCGGGTCGAAGAGGAGCCCTAGCCCGAACGAGCCGAGGATGGCGAGGAGGCCGACGAAGGCGACGAAGACGACCCCCGCCTTCGCCGAGCGCGTGAGCAGCCAGTACAGCGCGACCGACAGCCCGTCGAGGGAGGTGCGCTCCTCCCACGTCGCGACGTCGTAGAGGTCGCGGTCGTCGTCCGCCCGGGAGGCGATCGGGTCCTCGTCGGATGGCATGGCCCTCGTTTCGCCCCCCGGCGACTTAACCGATTGGCGCCGTCCGGCGGATCGAGTGGGGCGGCGCGCTCGCTCGCGGCGCGGCCGACAGCGTTGAAACGGCGGCGCCCGAAGGCGGGGTATGCACTTCGATCCACGGGTCCAGCGCGCCCTCCGGGAGGTCGGGCTGGACGCGGACGCCGTCGCCGACGCCTCGGACCGAGTCGCCGAACTCATCGAGAGAGACGCAGACCGCCTCCGAGCGTTCTTCGACGCGGACGGCCCCTACTACTCGGACATGGAGATGGCACACAGCGCGGAGTCGATCCAGGAACACGCGTCCGCCGATGTCGACCTGTTCACCCACGGGAGCGACCTCCGCGGCTACCTCTCGCTCGACGGGTGGGGCGTCCCGGTCGAGGGCGGGCGGATCCTCCGCGAGGCCGACGAGGCCGACCCAGTCGTCGTCGAGCTCTCGCTCGGCGACACGGTGAACGACCGGGTGCGGTTCGCGCGCGAGCGCGAGGCGCTGTGACGATGCTGCGAGTCCGCGTCCGCGGCATCTACGCGACGGCGCTCACCGCGCGCCTGCTCGACGCTGGC
>JBNJEE010000223.1:0-2560 GCA_051745525.1 Methanobacteriota archaeon
CCGGAGTCAATGTACCGACACACAGAGAATCGAGGACAATAACAGAATTAAAAAAGATTTGGTTCACCGACGTCGTCGAGTCCTCGGCCGGGCGCGACCGCGCGGTCGGCGTCTACTCGCTCTCGCAGCTGTTGATGTACTGGGACCCCGAGCGGATCTACCGCTTCACCCGGGTGATGACCTCCCAGACCTCGGGCGAGGGGTGGCCGTTCGTCGGCGTCGTCGGCTCGACCGCCCACGACGAACAGGTCGTCCACACCCTCCACGAGCCGTTCGAGACCGTCGTCGAGACGCGCGTCGACGACGACGCGCGGGAGTTCCGCGTCCGCGGCCGCGTCGGCCGACCCTCTGACTGGCAGTCGTTCTGAGTCGACATGGGCGGCACGAGACGGGGGCTTATCCCACCAGTTCGAACTCCGCGCCGATCGGCGGCGCGTCGACGAGCCCCCAGTAGACGAACCGGTAGGTCCCGGCGCCGAGCGGTGGACAGACCGCGAGGTCGACGCCGTCGACCGCGTCGGCGATCCCCGACTCCGTTAGCGTGAGGTCCCATGAGTACGCCGAGCTCGTGTCGAGCGAGGCCTCGGTCCTGGGGAGTTCGGCCGCCTCGCCGGTCGTCGACCCGCGGACGTCGAGCCATCCCTCGCCCGTCTCGCGCTGGAGCGAGTAGGCGGCCTCGCCGCGCGTGGCGGCGGGGGCGTCGCCGGCGTTCCGGAGGACGAGCCGGAGCGACTGGCCGTACGTCTCGGCCGTCCCCTCGGTGGAGAGCTCCACGGTCGTCTCGTCGGTCTCGACGCGGGTCTCCGCGACCGACCCCTCGAACAGCTGATCGAGGCGGACGAACCCGTCGTCCTCGCAGGTCAGCGTCGCCGGCGTCCCCTCGGGGCCCTGCGGCCCGTCGCCCGCGGCGAAGTCAAGACAGCCCGCCGTCGCGACGGACAGGGCGAGCGCGCTCCCGGCGAGCGCCTCGCGTCGCGTGTGGTCCATACGGGACGAACGGGCGCCACCGGCATGAACCGCACGCGTCGTCGCGAGCCCGGCGCGAGAGTGTCCTGCGTCCGACACGTCTCCGAGCGGTTCGGAACCGCTTTCCCGTCGGCCGGCGGACTGGTCCGCATGGAGCTGTTCGGATCGAGCGGAATCCGCGGGGTCGCGCTGCGGTACCTCACGCCCGCGCTCGTCCTCGACATCGCGAAAGCGGCCGGGACGGTGTGGGACGCCGAGCGCGTCGCCGTGGCGCGCGACACGCGGACCACCGGCGAGCTGTTCGCGAACGCGGCCGCGAGCGGGCTCGCTGCCGTCGGCTGCGACGTCGACCGCCTCGGGGTCGTCCCCACGCCCGCGGTCGGCAACTACTGCGAGTCGGCGGGAGTCCCCGCCGTCCTCGTCACCGCCTCGCACAACCCGCCGGAGTTCAACGGGATCAAGCTCGTGGGCGACGACGGCGTCGAGCTCTCCGTCGACGTGTTAGAGCGGATCGAGCGGCGCGTCCTCGACGACGAGTACGACCACGCGGAATGGCGGTCCGCGGGCGCGACGACGCCGATCGAGGGCGCCGTCGACGACTACGTCGACCAGCTGATCGCCGCGGTCGACCGCGAGGCGGTCGCGGACGCCGACCTCACTGTCGCGGTCGACCCCGGTCACGGCGCCGCCTCTGTGGCGTCTCCCCGGATCTACCGCGAACTCGGCTGCGAGGTGCTGACCGTGAACGCGACGCCGGACGGGCACTTCCCCGGGCGCGACTCTGAGCCGATCCCGGAGAACCTGGAAGCGCTCTCGCGGCTGGTCGCGACCTCCGACGCCGACGTGGGGATCGCACACGACGGCGACGCGGACCGGGCTGTCTTTGTCGACGAGGAAGGAGGGTTTGTCGACGGCGACACCTCCTTCGCCGCGATGGCCGACGCCTGTCTCGAACCGGACGACGCGGTCGTCAGCGCGGTCAACGTCTCCCAGCGGCTCGTCGACGTCTGCGCCGCCAACGACGCCGACCTCGAACTGACGCCAATCGGCGCCACGAACATCATCACCCGGACGCGCGACCTCCACGAGGAGGGGGTCAACGTCCCCATCGCCGGCGAGGGAAACGGCGGCGTCTTCTTCCCGCCGTACCGGCTCTCCCGGGACGGCGCGTACATCGGCGCGCGGTTCCTCGAACTGCTCGCGGCCGCGGACGGCGCGCCCGTCAGCGAGATCGTGGCGCCGTACAGCGACTACCACTTCGTGCGGGTGAACGTGGAGTACGAGGGCGACGACGAGCGCGACGAGATGCTCTCGGCCGCGCGCGCCTACGTCGAGACCGCCGACGCCGAGCCGAACACGACCGACGGCTACCGGCTCGACTACGGCGACGCGTGGGTGCTCGTCCGTCTCTCCGGCACCGAGCCGAAGATCCGGATCTACGCCGAGTCCGCCGACGCAGAGCGCGCCGAGCGGCTCGCCCAAGATATGCGGGTCGCCGTCGAGCGCGGCCGATAACGACGACCTAGTTATAAATAGAACCGCGGTGGCGCGTGCCTGCGAGTGGCCGCCCCCGGCGGCCGCGAATCAGCACGCG
>JBNJEE010000014.1:0-27286 GCA_051745525.1 Methanobacteriota archaeon
TTCTACCTCTTCTGAGGCGGTCCGCGGGCGACTTTTGCTGTCACGCACCGGCGTCAACGAGCGGCTCCGCGCACCACTGACAGAAGTCGACCGTGGAGTCCGTCTCCTTCTCGCACTCCGGGCAGCGCACCGTTTCGTCGCCGGCCGCTGGCTCCGCGGGCGACGTGTCCGTGCCGGTCGTCGCCTCGTCGCCGGCCGGGTTCGAGTAGGAGGCCGTGCGGGCCGCGTCGCGCTCCCGCTCGTACGCTTGGTTGTTCCGATGTGCCACCACGTACGCGTCGATGACGCTGGCGCCGACGACTGCGGCGGCCGGCGCGATCTCGCTGACCGCCGGCGGATCGCCGGCGAACGCTGCGGAGAGCGCCGACTCGGGGACGAACAGGAACACCGTCGCGGTGACCGCCGAGTACCAACCGAACGCGCGGGCCCACCGGCGGAGGTAGGCGTGACCGAGACCGGAGATGACGAGCGCGAGCAGGGCGGCGAGCCAGGGTCGCCGGCGAGTGTAGTCCCTCATGGCCGATAATAGGACCTCCCGCCCCGAGAACCTATCTCTCTCGGAGCGTTTATGTGGTGGACGCACCGAGTTTGGGTATGTTCGGCGTCCCCCTGAGCGAGTTCTTCTCCGGGGCCGCGTTCGCGGTATTCGGCGTCGGTACCTGGGGGATCGGGCTCGGGATCGCGTACCTCCTGTACCGTCGGTGGCGCGGTGACGGCCCGCGCGACGGTGACTGAGCCGGACGTCCACAGCACCGCGAACGCTGGCGACAGGTCGGGTCACCCGCCTTCCGGTTCGGCCACGCTTTTCACCTCGCTCGACCGATCCCGAGTATGACAGACACGGCGCTCGTCGTCGGCGGGACGCGTTTCATCGGCCGACACACGGTCGAGGAACTGCTGGCACACGAGTATGAGGTCGCGATATTCAACCGCGGGAACCACGAGAACCCCTTCGCGGACGACGACCGCGTGACCCACGTCGAGGGCGACCGGAAAGACGGGACGGCGTTGCGTGCCGCGAAGCTGTCGGTCGACCCTGATATCGTCATCGACTGCGTCGCCTACCAGCCGGCCGACGTGGAGACCGCGACCGAGATATTCGCCGACGTCGACGGCTACGTGTACATTTCGTCCGGCTCCAGCTACGCCGCTGAGGAGATCCCCAAACGCGAGGGGGAGACGTCGCTGGAGGCGTGTACCGACGCGCAGGCGACCGACGACTCCGGCGAGACGTACGGCAACCGGAAGGCCGAGGGCGATCGCGCGGTGTTCGCGGCCGCCAAGGAGGGCGTCGCGGCGATGGCCGTCCGCCCGTGTATCGTCTACGGCCCCCACGACTACACGGAACGGCTCGACTACTGGATCGACCGCGTCCTCACGCACGACCGCGTGGTCGTCCCCGGAGACGGACGGAACCTCTGGCACCGGGCGTACGTCGCGGACGTCGCGAGCGCACTGCGGGTCGTCGCCGAGCGCGGCGAGCCGGGCGCGGCGTACAACGTCGGCGACCGGCGCGCGCTCACCCTACGGGAGACGCTGGAGACGATCGCCGACGCCGCGGGGGTCGACTGCGACCTCGTCACGGCGAGCGCGGACGCGCTGGCGGCCGGCGGGCTCGAACCCGACGACTTCACCCTCTACCGCGAGTACCCGCACCTGCTCGACACCTGCGCGCTCGCCGACCTCGGGTGGGAGTCGACGCCGGTCGACGAGGCGATGGAACGGACCGTTGAGGAACACCGCGAGTCGGACCGCGACGGGAGCGAGTGGGACCCCGGCCGCGAGGCCGAGGAGCGCGTCATCGGCGTGAAGGAGACGCTCTGAGAACGGAGATCGCGGCGACGACGGGGGCGCCTCCCGTCAGTAGGCCGCGTCCCACCGCGTCGGTTTCCGGCGGTTCCCGCAGTCGCGACACTCCATCCGGTCCATCGTGTCGATCGCGATGTCAGTTCCTTCGCAGTTGCCACAGAGGTAGCCGTAGCGTCGCTCGTGGTCCGGGTCAGCGTACGCGACGTAGAACGGGGCCTGCGAGCCGCGGTCGCTCTCGTCGAACGCGACGTGGACCGTCTCACCCTCTTCGGTCTCGTAGATCGCCTCGGAGATGCCTGTGAGCCGGCCGACTTGCTTCCGATACTCGCGTTCCGCGAACGTCTGGCCGCCGATTTCGACGTCGCGCTCGCCGGCGAGCTCGTATCCCTCGCGCTCGTAGAACTCCGTGCCCGCCTCGTTGTCGGCGAGTACGCGCGCCGCGATGCGGTCGACATCGGCCGAGCGGAGCGCGGACTCGACGCGTTCGAGAAGGGCGGAGCCGATGCCCGACTCTCGGTGGTCAGGGTGGACGTGGAGCCAGTCGATCTCGCCGACGCGCTCACGGCGACCGACGACGTAGCTCTCGGCGAAGCCGACGACGACGCCGTCGACGGCAGCGACCGGGAACACCGCGTCGTCGTCGACGACGTCGTCGCCGAGGTCGCCGGCGTCGTACCACTCCTCGACGGCCTCGTCCAACAGCTCCTCGTCGACGGCGTGTCCGTACGACGCCACGAGCGATTCGCGGGCGACCGACCGGACCGCGTTGACGTCTTCGGCGGTTGCGGCACGTAGATCCATGCGGGTAGATACCACTCCGACTACTAAAAACTCGGTCGGGATTTCCACCGCTCGCGGCGGGCGTCGACTCGGGTTCGTCTCTCCCCTCCTCAAACCTCCCACGTCTCCCGGGGTAATACACCGGCGGCGAGCCGGCGGTCCCATGAGACGAACCTCGAACGGGACGAAGCGAAGTCAACGGACGGGCCGCCCTGGAGAAAAACCGCTCGGAGGAACGCAGGTCGCTACGAGATGGAGTACGTCGCGGCTGCCATCAGCAGCATGGTGAGCGCGAGCGCGAGCCCCATCAGGTAGGTCAAAGAGCGGTTCTCCCACCGGAGGTGCTGGAAGTACGCGACGATGAGCAGCGTCTTGACCGTCGCGATCACCAGCGTGCCGCCGAGCGCCTGCGCGTAGGTGAACTCGACGATACTCGACTCGAAGAGGAGGAAGTTCAGCGTCGCCGCCGCGAGAAGGGCGACGTATATCGCCGTATACAGCTTCACAGAGTCGTGCGCCATCTTACCCCTCACTTCGTCCCAGCGCTTAAAGAATTAACCATCGGGGATCGCGCGCGCCGACGCTGAGCGGGCCCGCGATGGGGTCTCGGATCCCGAAACGCCTATCCGCGCGACGGCCGCAGTCCCCGCTAGTCGCAGTACGCGACCGGCACCTTCCGTGACACCGCTCGAACCGACGGACGACCTGCTCGAATCGCTGTACGTCGTCAACAAGGTCGCAAAGCAGTTCGCCGACGAGGCCACCGCCGCCTACGAGCGCGGCGACGTCACCGAGAGCAACGTCCGCTCGGCGCGGAAGGACGCCCTCTACCGGCTCAAGACCGCCGTCCTCTCGCGGGTCGTCGCGTACGACGCCGACCGCGTCACCGGCGAGTACCACGCTATCAACGGCGACGTGTGGCTGTTCCTCACGGTCGGCGACTGGCACTTCCACCAGCCGCCGCACGCGATCGGCGGTGAGCTCACCGACGAGATCGCGATCTCGAACTCGCGGGCAAACCCGATCGACGCCCCCTACGAACGCGATTCCGCCGTGAAACGCTCGGACCGCACGCTTGAGGAGGCGCTGTCGCGGCTCGCCGAGATCGGCGCCAACGCCAACGATCACCTCGAGCGGCCGACGGTCACCAGCGAACACGACCGGATCGTCGACGTCCGGTGGTCGTTCCTCTCGTGAACTCCGCCTCGCGGCCGAAAAATCTGATTCCGCGTCGAAACGCTCCGCCGTGGGACGTCTAGGCTTCGACGACTTCGATCGCACCGAGCATCCCGTTCGCCTGGTGGGGCGTACACTGGTACAGCTGAATCCCCGCGTTGTCGAACGACTGCTCGAAGGTGTACCCCTCCTCGGCGATGGTCTCTCCGTTGTCGAAGTCAGACTCGGAGCCTTCGACCGATTCGACGTTGTGTCCGCCGCCCTCTCCCGTCCACTCCCAGACGACAGTCGTGCCTGCGTCGATACGGATCGCCGCCGGTGAGAAGGCGTATCCGACGTCACCGGTACCGACCTCGACGGTCACCTCGTCCTCCCCAGTGAGGTCCATGATCGTTCCCTCGTACATGCGGGCGTCCGAGAGGAACTCGTCGATCTCGCTGGGCACGTCGTCGACGGCGCTCCCGCCATCACCGCCGTCGGATCCGTCGCCACCGTCGCCTCCGTCGCCGCCGCCGGAACAACCGGCGAGCGTGCCGATGGTGAGCGCGGCGCCGGTTCCGGCGAGGTACCGCCGTCTGGACAGTTTATCAGACATCAGCTAATGTAGGGGCCGAGGCCTTACAAACCCAGTGATAGCTTTCGGTTCGCAGGAACGTCCCGCGCCGCTATCTGTCGCCCTGACGGTCGCCCCGCCCCGGCGTCGAGAGCCGGGTTTATCGCCTTCCGCGACGTCCCGGGACGCATGCGCGAAGACGCGCTGGCGACCCGCCTCGTCGAACACTACGAGGCGACGGCCGAGTCGCCGGCGATCCGGCTCGAAGAGCCGTACGACGCCGACGGGCGGGAGGGGGTCGTCGACCTGTTCGTCCGGACGCGGACGCCCGAGGCGGTCGACCGCGTGATCGAGCTCAAGGCGGACGCCGCGGTCCGTCGCGCCACCGGTGCGAACGAGGTCCTCCGACAGTACCGCCGCATGGAGCGGTACTTCCACGCCGACGAGAGACACGCGCTCCGCCCCAAGCTCGGTCGCACCGAGTCGGGCGCCCGCTACCTGCTGTGTTTCGCGCCGACGCCGACCTGCGTCCACCACGTCGCGATGAACCGCACGCTGTACGGCTCCGTCGACCCGGACGCGCGGGCGGGCGACGTGCCGGCGGTCCGCACCGTCGCGTTCCTGACGGGCCTCGACGGCGACCCCGCCGACCTCGGCCTGATCTCCGTCAACGGCGAGGCGAAGTTCGGCTCGGAGCCGTTCCGGCAGGCAGTGCCGGGGGGGTCGCGGCTCGCCGAGAGCCTGCGCGCCGTCGACGACGACCTGATCGAGTTCCCGTAAACTACCCTACCCTACTTCGCTCACCCCATACGGGGTTCGCTCGTTGAGGGTAGGGCTTTGATGTGGACTCCCGGCAATCAGTCGCCAGCAATACGCTGGTGACTCTCACCGTTCAATGTCCCACCATTCACACGCACGTCTACTTGTGCGTCTCCGCTCCCCGACTTGGGCGAGGAGCGGAGTTTGTGTCGTCGCTTCCGAGCGTACCGCACGCGAATATTCTTTGCGGCGTTGTAATCCGCGTTCACTTCATACCCACACTTCTGGCACTCGAAGTGTTCGCCGTGGCGGTTGCCGTCGTGCGTAAAGCCACATTCCGTCCGAGAACAGCGTTGTGATGTGTGGTTCGGCTCGACCTGCTCCACGGAGACCCCCTGTTCAGGGGCTTTGTAGGAGACGTATTCAAACAGGCGTCGGAACGCCCAGACGTGGTGCCACTTCGCGTGTGGAAGCCGCTCTCGAATGTTGCTCAAGTCCTCGAACGCGATTACGTCGCAGTCGTGTTCGACGGCTTCCGAAACGAGTTCGTTGGCGATCGTGTGGATGTACTATTTGCGCCACGCTTCTTCACGCTTTCCGAGGCGAAGCAGAGCCTTGTGTGCGGCCTGCGTACCGCGTCGTTGTATCTCGCCACGTCGCTTCTCGAACTCACGACACCAGTGGTCGTAGTCGTCCCCTTGCCAAAACGTGCCGGTTGAGGGCACAGCAAGGCTGTTGACGTCCTCAGAAATCGAAGATTTCTGATGGGCTGCGCAAGAGCTTCGCTCTTGCGAACGCCGAGGTCGATACCGAGGACCGTTTGGTCGGAGTGCCCGGTATCTTCCGAAACCCCATCGTCACTGTGTATCCGCCGCGTCGAAATGTTGAGGTAGAATTCGTCGGTAGTCGCGTCGTACCGAAGTGTACTCTCGCGGAACTCGTAGTCCTCCGAGAGTACGTACCGCTCGTAGGGCGTCGGACTGTCTGCCGGGAGAACGAACGACGGTTCGACTCGGCCCTCAACAGTTGCCAGCGACACCTTGTTCCGGTAGAAGGTCGCGCTCCGCGTGTCGTAGTCCATCGTTTCAGCGGTGAACGTCGGTTGAGAGACGCGCTGTCCCTTTTTCCACCGTTCGACACACGCTTTGACGGCTTCGACAGCGCGTTTGATAGCGGCTTGGACAAGTTGGGCCTGTAGGTCTGTCTCCTCTCGAAGGTCGGCGTAGAGCGCGTCACGAACCTCTCGCTTGGTGGTCTTACACTCAGTGTAGGAGGTGTCGGACCAACAGTAGTCGGCGGTTCGGTTCGCGCAGTACAGGTATTGATCGGCGGTTCGGTGGAGTGCGTCGCGTTGCTCATCGGAAACGGCGAGTTTCACGACGGCGGTTCGACGCACGCCCATAGATTCAGAGGGTACCCGACGGTACTTACACTCTTGGGAGTCGGTCGGTCGCAGTGTGGCGGTTGTGTCTTCCCACGTCGGTTTCCTCCCCGACCTACTCGCTCACTCAGTTCGCTCCTTGAGGTCGGGGGCTCCACCTCGAAAATGCTGAGGAGGCGGACGACCGGGGCCGCGCCGGGCGTTGAGGCCGCCTACAAACCCAGCTCGCGGCCGATGACGACGTGTTGGATCTCGCTCGTCCCCTCGCCGATCTCCATCAGCTTCGCGTCGCGGTAGAAGCGCTGCGGCGGGAAGTCGGTGGTGTAGCCGTACCCCCCGAGCGTCTGGACCGCCTCCTCGGCCACCTCGCGGGCCGCCTCGCTGGCGTCGAGCTTCGCGAGCGCCGACTCGCGGGTGACAGACTCGCCGGCGTCGTACTTCGTCGCCGCTCGGTGCGTAAGGAGCCGGGCGCGCTCGATCTGGCGGTGCATGTGGACCACCTTGTCGCGGACCGCGTCGAACTTCGCGATCGGCTTGCCGAACTGCTTGCGCTCGCCCGCGTACGACTTCGCCGCCTCGTAGGCGCCCTGCGCGAGCCCGACCGAGAGCGCGGCGATGGAGATCCGGCCGCCGTCGAGCGTCTTCATCGTCTGTTTCCACCCCTCGCCCTCCTCGCCGAGCAGCCGGTCTTCGGGGATCCGGACCTCGTCGAAGGCGATCTCGCAGGTGGGCGAGCTGTTGAGCCCCATCTTCTCCCAGACGGTCGTCACCTCGAACCCGTCGTCCGCGTCGGGGTCGACGATGAACGTCGAGATGCCGTCGTAGCCGGCCTCGGGGTCCGTCACCGCCTTCACGAGGATCGAGTTGGCGACGTTCGCGTTCGTGATGAACTGCTTGGTGCCGTTGAGCACGTACTCGCCCGTGTCGGCGTCGTACTCGGCCGTCGTGTCCATGTCGGAGGCGTCGGAGCCGCTGCCCGGCTCCGTGAGCGCCCACGCGCCGAGCCCCTCGCCCTCCGCGAGTGGACGGAGCCACTCCGCCTTCTGCTCGTCGGTGCCGAACAGCTCGATCGGCTTCGCGCCCAGCGAGGTGTGCGCGGCGTACGAGAGCCCGATCCCCCCGGAGACGCGCCCGAGCTCCTCCGTGACCAAGGCGTACATCAGCTGATCGCCGCCGAGGCCGCCGTACTCCTCGGAGACCGGGACGCCCATCATGTCCAGGTCCGCGAGCGACTCGAACACCTCCTCGGGGAAGCGGTGTTCGTCCTCGATCTCCTGAGCGACGGGCGCTATCTCCTCCTCGCAGAACTCCCGGACGGTGTCGCGTATCATCCGGTGTTCGGCGGGTACCTCGAAGTCCATGGGCAAGAATTGCGACCCGCGGGCATAAACGATGCGAACGACCGTGAACAACCCCGTCCTTTTCCCGAACGGGAGCCAACGCGGCGCGTATGGCCCTCCGCCCTCCGCAGGTAGTCCTCGCGGTCGCTCTCGTCGCGGCCGCCGCGCTCGGCGCAGTCGCGATAACCGACCTCGCCGGCGCCGACGGGGTCGCCGGTGTCGGCGCCGAACCGGAACCGCCGCGGCTGTCCGTGGACTCCGTCGAGCGGCTTGACGTCGGCTGCGCCGACGACGTGGCGACGTACGCGTCGAGCCGGACCGGCGGCGGGTCCGTCGACCGGGTCGCGTTCGTCGAGACAGGCAACGCGGCGGCGAACCTCTCAGTCGCCACCGAGCGAACCTCACCGCGCGGCGCCCGCCTGAGCACGTTCCGCGTGTACGTCGACTCGGCCGCCGCCGGCGAGCGCGCCGATCCGGACCGGACAGCGAACAGGAGCGAGGGTTGCCGCGTCGGGATCCAGTATCGGGTGCGCCTCTCGTACGAGCCGCGCTCGTCCGGGCCGCTCTTGTTCGGCGACGAGGGGACGCGCGTCCTCTGGCTGGAGAACGGTGAGTACGCTGGCTGTTCCGGGGTCGCCGAGGGCTCTCTCGAGACCGAGTGCGCCCGGTTCCTCGACGGCGACGGCCCGGAGCGCACGTGGGCAAACGCGAGCGCGTAACTCGGCCGAGACGGGGACACTGGATTCGGCCGCTTCGGTGAGCGCGTCCGTCCGCGAGGCGACGACTTATGAGGCGCCGCCGCGTTCCGTCGATATGGAGTTCCGGGAGCTCGTCCGCGGTCGCGTCGACTGGCCCGACGTCGAGCGGGTCGCGCGCGAGCTGGTGGACCGGTACGACCGCGACGAGATGCGCGTGCGGTTCCTCAACGCGGACAACTGGCTGTCGACCCCGATGGTCGTCGACGACGACCTCTTCGTGAAGGTGATCACCCGACAGAACACGATCGTCCACGCGCTGTTCACCACGGGGCGGAACCTCGGCGCGTTCTCGGCCGGCACGAAGGGGTTCTTCGAGCGCCACGAGACGCCTTATGAGATGGCGTGCCACGAGCTTGAGGCGACCCGACGGGTCCGGGAGCTCGGCGTCAACGCGCCCGAACCGGTCGAGGCGTTTGAGGTCGGCGACCTCGGCGTCCTCGTGTTGGAGTACCTCCCCGAGTTCCGCACGCTCGGCGAGCTCGACGCCGAGGCGGTCGCCGGGCTCGCGCCAGACCTGTTCGCGACGCTGCGAACGGTCCACGACGCCGGGCTCGCGCACGGCGACCTCCGCGCCGAGAACGTCCTCGTCGCGGACGGCGAGCTGTACGTCATCGACGCGACCCGTGTGAGCGACGACGGGCGCGAGGCGGCGCGCGCCTACGACCTCGCGAGTGCGCTCGCGGCGCTGGAGCCGCTGATCGGCGCGGCCGACGCGATCGAGGCCGCGCTCGCGAGCTACGACGTCGAGGACCTGCTCGCCGCCGAGCGGTTCATGGACTTCGTCGCGATCCGACCGGACCACGAGTTCGACGCCGCGGAGCTGCGCGGCGAGCTCGACAAGCGGGCCGGCGGACCCAGACCCGGGGACGGGCAGTCGTCGAGATAGCGGCGCGCGCTCGCGCCGACGGAGAGGTGACTTTTTACCGAGTCCAGCAAATATTGCGTCCATGGCGCAGCCCTACCAGCACTACATCGACGGCGAGTGGGTCGACGGCGACGGGTCCGAGACCTTCGAGAGCGAGAACCCCGCGACCGGGGAGTCCTTAGGACAGTTCCGACGCGGGACGCCCGACGACGTCGACCACGCGGTCGACGCCGCGGACGCGGCGTTCGAGGAGTGGCGCGAGCTCTCGCGAGTCCAGCGCGCAGAGTACCTCTGGGACGTGTACCACGAGCTCCGCGACCGGACAGACGAGCTCGGCGAGGTCGTCACCAAGGAGTGCGGCAAGGAGATAAGCGAGGGAAAAGCCGACGTGGTCGAGGCCGCGCACATGGTCGAGTGGGCCGCGGGCGACGCCCGGCACCCCAAAGGCGACATCGTCCCCTCGGAGATCCCCTCGAAGGACGCGTACATGCGCCGGAAGCCGCGCGGGGTCACCGGCTGTATCACGCCGTGGAACTTCCCGGTCGCGATCCCCTACTGGCACATGGCCATCGCGCTGGTCGAGGGGAACACCGTGGTGTTCAAGCCCGCCGAGCAGACGCCGTGGTGCGCGCAGATCATCGCGGAGATGTTCGACCACGCCGGGATCCCCGACGGCGTGTTCAACATGGTCCAAGGGTTCGGCGACGCGGGCAACGCGATCGTCGAGAACGACGACGTCGAGACGGTCATCTTCACGGGCTCGGCCGAGGTCGGTCACCTGATCCAAGACAAGCTGGGCGGCGTCGCCGGCAAGCGCGCCGCCTGCGAGATGGGCGGCAAGAACGCTATCGTGATCACCGAGGAAGCGGACCTCGACGTCGCGGTCCACTCCGCGGTGATGTCCTCATTTAAGACGACGGGCCAGCGCTGCGTCTCCTCCGAGCGCCTGATCGTCCACACCGACGTGTACGACGAGTTCAAAGAGCGGTTCGTCGAGGTCGCGGAGTCGGTTGCGGTCGGCGACCCCCTCGACGAGGACACCTTCATGGGGCCGCTCATCGAAGAGGACCATCTGGAGAAGGTCACCCGGAACAACGAGGAGGCCCGCGAGGAGGGCGTGAACGTGCTCGTCGACCGGACCGAGCTCGACGACGAGGAGATCCCGGACGGCCACGAGGACGGCTACTGGGTCGGCCCGTTCGTCTACGAGGCCGACGCCCACGCCGACCTGACGTGTACCCACGAGGAGGTGTTCGGCCCCCACGTCGCCCTGCTTGAGTACGACGGCGACATCGAGGAGGCCGTGGAGATCCAGAACGACACCGACTACGGGCTGGCGGGCGCGATCATCTCCGAGGACTACCGGCAGATCAACTACTACCGCGACCGCGCCGAGCTGGGGCTGGCGTACGGGAACCTCCCGTGCATCGGCGCCGAGGTCCAGCTGCCCTTCGGCGGCGTGAAGAAGTCCGGCAACGGTTACCCCTCCGCCCGGGAGGCGATCGAGGCCGTCACCGACCGCACCGCGTGGACCCTGAACAACTCGAAGGAGATCGAGATGGCGCAGGGGCTCTCGGCGGACATCAAAACGAAGGACGACTAATACGTCCGGGCCGACGCCCGAGTCCGCGGTCCCCGCACTTCGATCACTCCGTCACATTTCGAACCGCTCCGACCAGCTCTGCCGGCGTTTCGGCCGCCGCGAGCGCGCCGCGGGCCGCGAGCCGCTCCCGCGGCCGCCCGACCGGCTGCGGCTCCGACACCGTCTCTATCAGGTCGGCCTCGCGCAGGAGTCGCTTCACCCGTGTGAACGTGGAGGGGCTCCCGAGCCCCGCGTCCTCGCAGGCCCGCCGGAGGGTGCGGTCGAGGACGCCCTCGCGGGCGCCGACCGCGTAGGCGCGGACGCGGGTCTCTTCGGGGTCGGGACCTTCGCTCGCCGCCTGCTCCACGTCGAGCGCGCGGAGCACCGCGGCCGCGACCGACTCGTCGCACCGCGCCGCGAACCCCTCATAGGCGCGTCGCCGGCTCGGGGTTCGAATTCCGTACGCCTCGGCGTCCGCGAACCCGGCGGCGTACCGATCGCGGAGCGATGCGTCGTCGCCGACGCGGTGCCACCGACCCGTCCCCTCGGCCGCCTCCTCGCCTCCCTCGTCTGCCTCGCTCCCGATCAGCGCGAACCCGGTCTCGGCGCCCGCGAGCACCGGATTCGGCTGCGGCGCGTCGAGGACGCGGAGGTCGACCGCGTCGGCGTCGAGCAGCGCCGCGAGCCGGCTCGCCGGTCGAAACCCCGCCGTCGCGGCGTCGACCGCGGCCTCGCCCGCGAACAGCTTCAGCGGCGGGAGGTCGGCGGCTTTGGGGCTTCCCTCCTCCCCCGCTTCCCCCGCCAGCTCCGCGACGCTCGGGGCGACGAGCGAGGGGGCGACTTCGCGGTACGCCTCGACGACGGCGCGAAGCAGTCTCAGTCCGGGATCGACGAGGATCGGGTCCGAGAGCCCCCCGAGCGGGAGCGGCTCCGGGGTCGAGGACAGCGCGAGGCTGGTGGCCATCGAGCGATCCTACGAACGCGACGGATTAAGGGTGCTGCCACCGGGAGGCGCCCGAGCCGCGGGACGCCGCCGGACCGCCGGATCGCTGAACGCTCGAGTCGCGGCGTGCCGGCTCGCGCGCCTTTTTCACCCCGCGGGCGGAACCGTCTCGCGTGCCACCGCTGGACCTGTCGATCGGGCTCGGAACCTCCGGGCTCGACGACCCCGATACCTGTACCGACACCGTCGCCGCGGCGCTGGACGCCGGCTACCGCCACGTCGACACCGCGCAGATGTACGACAACGAGGCCGCGGTCGGCGCGGGGATCGCCGAGAGCGACGTCGACCGCGACGACGTGGTCGTCGCCACGAAGGTCCACCCCGAGAACCTCGCGCCCGAGGACGTCCGCGAGACGGCCCGCGAGAGCCTCGACCGGCTCGGGCTCGACCGCGTCGACCTCCTCTACGTCCACTGGCCGATCCGGGCGTACGACGCCGAGGCGACGCTGCCCGAGTTCGACGACCTCCGCGACGCCGGCGTGACGGACCACGTCGGCGTCTCGAACTTCACGCCCGACCTGTTGCGCGAGGCCTGCGAGGTCCTCGACGCGCCGATCGCGGCCCACCAGGTCGAGTGTCACCCGCGGTTTCAACAGCCCGATCTCCGCGGCCTCGCCGAGGAGTTCGACCACCGCCTCGTCGGCTACTCGCCGCTCGGCCGCGGCGAGATACTCGACGACCCGGCGATCGCCGAGATCGCCGAGCGCAACGACTGCTCGCCCGCGGTCGTCGCGCTCGCGTGGGCGGCCGACCGCGGGATCGTGCCGATCCCGAAGTCGCGCGGCGACCACGTGCGAGAGAATCTCGGCGCGGTCAACGTCGACCTGCCCGACGCAGACCTCGAGGAAATCGACGCACTCGACCCCGGTGAGCGGCAAATCGATCCCGACGACGCCGCGTGGAACCGCTGACGAGTGCGGCCCGGCTGACACCGCGATCAGACCGCGTCGAGCCGCGCCCGCAGCTCGGCGTCCGCGCGCTCGACCAGGGCGTCGAGCGGCTCGTCGAGGTACGTCGTCCACTGGTCGACGAACCCCGAGCGCCCGAGCATCCTGACGACCTCGTACACCGGGCTCCGGCGCTCGAACCCCCTCGGGAGCCCGCCGGCGCGCTCGCGGTACCCGGCGCGGAGGGCCGCGGCGAACCGCTCCGGGCCGGTCGAGTCGAACCCGTTGAGCAGTTGGTCCTCGGCGCGCACCAGGTCCCGTGCCGGGTCGCCGACGTGTGACAGCTCCCAGTCGATCGCCGCCACGGCGTCGCCGTCGACGAAGAGGTTCGGCTTGGCGACGTCGCCGTGGACCAGCGCTGCCGGCGCGCCGTCGAGCGCTTCTCGGTTCGCGCGGACGCAGTCGACGACGGCGTCGTAGTGGTCGGCGAGCCGCTCCGAGGTCCCGATCTCTCGCGTCCGGTCGATCGTCGCGAGCAGCACGTCCGTCCAGGACGCGAACTCGATCGCGAGGCCGGCCGACCGGGTCGGATCGCAGTCCGCGGCTTCCGCGTCCGCACCGGTCCCTCTCTCCGTCCCCGCGCCGACGATCTCTCCGTGGCTCGCGAAGCGGTCGGCGTGGAGCGCGGCGAGCGCGCGCCCGACGCGGCGGAGCAGCTGCTCGCGTTCACGGTCGCTCGCGGCCTCGTAGACCTCCAGCAGCCCGCGGCCCGGCGCCGGCGCCGTCGCGAGGTACGCCGGGTCGCCGTCGGGCTCGGCTGCCAACACCTCGGGGACCGGGAGCGGGCCGTACGCGCCCACGTACCGAAGCACGGCGTACTCGCGGGCGAGCCGGTGGCTCTCGTCCGCGAGGGCGACCTTGAGGAACGCTTGGCTGCCGTCGGCGAAGCCGACGCCGACCGTCTCGTTGGCGCCGTTCCAGGAGGGGCCGACGCCCGTCACCCGGTCCACGGTCCGACCCGGAAACGCGGCGGCGAGCGCTCGCTCGATCGGCTCAGATGCGGCGCCGTCCATGCGATTCGCTCCGGTCCGAGGGGTGATAATATTTTGTCGACGGTCGGGGCCGTGTCACGAGAACTCGACGCACACGCGTCACAGTATCATATCGCAGCACCCACCGACATCCTCATACGTGTTGGAGAATCAAGAAAATCCAGTGAAAGACGGGTCAGCCGGCGGACGTATCGGGTTCGAGGTCGACGGGACGACGCTCACCGTCCACGACGCGATCGAGGGTAATCGGATGCAGCTCCGCGTCGACCGCGAGCCGGCTCTCTCGCCGGCGTTCCCGGAACTCTTCCCGTCTCCGGTGGACCGCGCGGTCAGTTTCGAGGCGGAGTCGATTACCGTCCCGGAGTACACGTCGATCGTCGTCCGAGACGATGAGGGCGAGTTTGTCGGCCGCCCCAAAGAAGCGACGGAGCTCCCGCCGGGGTCGTACTGTATCGAAATCACGGGCGTGACGAAGGTGTTCGTCAGGCTCGAAGACGCGCAACTCTCTGTCAGCGGGATCGAAGGCCCAAATCCGGTCGAGATCGCACCCGCTCGTCGGACGACCGCCAGCCTCGGCGCGCGGTCGCTCCACACCCGTCCGGAGGCGACGATTACCGTCCCCGACAACCCGGAGGCGCTCGCGGAAGCGGTGTCGGTACTGGGGTCGTCGATAAAAGAGTTCTCTGCGGAGCGGTCCTGGCCGACACTGCGGGGGTACCCGCCCCGAATACGGCGCGGCGAGTCGCTCGATGTTCCGAGCCCGTTGACCGTCCCCGACACGGGCGTCGAGGTCGTCGTCCGACCGACGTACGCAGACGTGTACCGACTCTCGACGCTGGCTTACTACCTCGGCGCGCGGATGACGATCGGCGAGGAACCGGCCATCCGGCTCGACACCGGATACACGGAGCGGCTTCCCGCAGACGGTCGCGAACTGGAAGAACGGGTCGAAGAACTGCTTCGGACGTGGTTCTTCCTCGACACGCTCGTCCGGACCGATGGCTACACGCTCTCCGACAGAGAAGAATACGAGCAGGTCGGCCCACAACTCCCGTTTTACCCGCCGAACCTAAGCGAGCGTTCGTTGAGCGAACAGCTGATGGAGTACCTAGAGGTCGATCCGGGGAAAGTCGCGCCCTATGCTCCCGAGTGGTCGACGGAAGCGGTGCTTCGGCCCGGCCCCGCGGGCACAGAGCTCCTGCCGCACCTCGCGCACGTCCTCGCACCGGTCCGAGTCCGGGGTTCGATCGCGGAGGTACTTTCGGGGGCTGCTGTTGGACTCACGACGGCGGACCGGCTGACTAACAATCACCAACTCGCCTCACGCGAGGGTGACTCTGTACCGGACCCGGATTCGGCTCCGATACCGGCGTGGACCGCGGCGGCGCTCCCGGCAGCACACGAACACGAACTTCGTCGTAACTCTCCCGATCCCGGAGAAGCGAACGTCACGCTCCTCATCGGTTCCGCCGAGCGGGCGCAGCGACTGCGGGACACGCTCGCGAGCCCGTCGCTCCCCGCTGGTGTCGGGTCGCTCTCGGTCCTCGAAGCGCCGACCGCGGGCGCCGTCAAGGACGCGCTGTCGGATCCCACGATTGACCTGCTGTACTGTGATATCCCCTTCGACGAGGGTACTTTGGCTGTGGATGGAGACCTCGTCAATCCCTCTCACCGTGTGTCGACAGACGGTCGGTCGGCCCCGGCAGTCAGCGTCTTCGAAGGGAGCCGACGCGTCGCTGTCGCAATCGACGTGGTCCGGCGCGGTGGCACCGGATCCGCTGTGATCGATGGCCGGCTTCCGGACGACCAGACGCGAACTGTGGTTGAGTTACTGGCTTCGGTAGGTCTTCCCCTCGACACGTCTCTCGCTACGCTACAGCTACTCCCTCGGCCCCCTGTCCGGTTCGCGGGCAATCCCGCTACGAACGTGATGCCTCCGAACCCCCCCATGCCTAGACTCGTCTTCGTCAAGTCGATGACTGAGTCGAACCACCGTATCACTTGGAGAACGGTGCTTTCTCCCGCTTCGTGGTTCGGAGCGGAGCATCAGATCGTTTACGACTGTTTCGATGACAAGGCCCGGCTCGTCGGTCGTGACCCGGCGGAGCGGCCGATACTCTCCTCTGAGGTGGTGGCAGACTCGTCGACCGAACCGGACACCGCGCTGTTCCTCAACGGTCAGTTCGTGTCTCCGACCGTCGATCTCATGATCAAAGACGTCAAGCATTCAGCTCGGCGAGCCCTTACGGCCGACGATTCGAGCGCCGATGGCCCGACCGATCTACACGACGAAGCCGAATGTCACGACTGACTCTGTGCTGCCGACCGACGACCGGTTTGCGTCTGTGGCGGTCTCGTCCGATACTCTCCGCCGACATTTTTTATTTCCCGGACGACGAACCGCCGCACATGCCCCTGATACACCTCGACGAGGAGACGGTCGAGCGGCTGGACGCGCTCCGGGTCGACGACGAGGAGTACGACGAGATCGTCAGCGAGCTCATCAGCATCTACGAGGCGGAGGAGCTGACGCTGTTCCGCGGCAGCGACGTGGAGTGACGTCGGTCGGGCGATCGCTCGATGCCGCTGCCCCCGCGAGCTGACTTTACTCCTGGTACGCGACGCGGACCTGCTCCCACTTCCCGACCTCCTCTAAGTGGGCCTGTAGCTCGTCGGCGTACTCCTGTCCCAGCCGTTCGGCGGCCTCCAGTTCCTCGTCCGAGGGGCCGTCCGAGCCCCCGCCGAGTCCGAGCGCGCCCTTGATCGAGTCGACGAGGCCGCCACCGCCCGATCCCCCAGCGTCGCCGCCGGGGGCGCCGCCCATCCCCGCCATCTGCGACCTGAGGTTCTCCAGTTCGGGCATGATCGCGGGGAGGCTCGACGTGTCCGCGACGACGCGCGCCGCCTCGGGGTCGTCGGCGTTCTCGATCTCGAACTCCGTGGCCGTCATGATCAGTCCCCACTCCTGGCTGGAGAAGCGCGACGCCGCGACGCGCTCGTTGAACTGGTTGTCGACGGTCATGCGCTCGCCGACGATGGCGTCGGTCCACTCACTCATACGCGTCCGTTCGCCGGTCGCGGTGAAAAGTCCGTCCCCCCGCGCCGCGCCGCGGATTCGACGGGGCCCCGAACTCACCGGCGTCGCAGGTCGTCGAAGGCGTCGCCCGCGAGCCCCGGCCCCGCCGGAACGGCGATCCGCCCGTCGGCGATCGGACAAGGGTCGGGCGCCAAGTCCTCGTCGAGCAGCGACCCGGTCGCGAGCCCGCACGGGGAGACGTCGGGGATCGCGGCCGCGACGTGGACCGCGGCCGTCCGCGCGATGACCGCGTCGATCGTGGTGGTGACAACGGGGTCGACGCCCGCCGACCGCGCCCGGAGCGCGGCCGCCAGCGCGCGGTCGGGCCCGCCGAGCGCCATCGGCTTGAGGACGACCGCGTCGGCGGCGCCCGCGTCCAGCACCGCGTCGATCCCCCGCGCGGCGACCGACTCGTCGACCGCGATCGGGACCCGGTCATTCGGTCTCTCGGCACGGCCGCTCTCGCGAAGCGCCGCCAGCCCGTCGAGGTCGTCGGCCGGGAGCGGCTGCTCGACGTACGCGAGGCCGAACGCGGCCAGCGCGTCGAGGGCGCGGCGCGCGGTCTCCCGGTCCCACGCGCCGTTCGCGTCGGCGCGGAGCGCGACAGCGTCGCCGACCGCCTCGCGGACCGCGCGGACGCGCTCGACGTCGGCGTCGACGGCCCGGGCGCCGACCTTCAGCTTGAGGCAGTCGAACCCCGCCTCGACCGCCCGCTCCGCCTCGTCGGCGGTCGCCTCGGGGGACCCGTCCCCGACGGTCGCGTTGACCGGAACGGCGTCGGCGGGTGCCGCGTCGACGCCGGCCCCGTCCGCGAGCCGGTCGGCGAGTCGCTCACCCGCGTTTCGGGCTGCGGCGTCCGCGAGCGCGAGAGACACGCCGTGTCGGGCGGCCGGGGTCGACGCCGCGTCGAGCGCCGCAAGCGGCGGTCGGGCTTCGGCCCGTCCGTCGAGTCCGTCGAGCGCCGCCGCGCACGCCTCGCGCGACTCCGTCCATCCCGGCAGCGGGGTCGCCTCGCCGAGGCCGCCCGCGCTGTCCGTGCCGTCCGCGCTGTGATCACCGTCGCCCCTGCGCTTGACCGCGATCAGAAACCCCTCTCGGCGACGTATCTCTCCGGCGGCCGTTCCGAGCGGTCGGGTCAAATCGAGCGCGAACGGGTGGCGGCGCACCGCGCAGATCGGGTTTCCGCCGCGGGGGTCGTCGTCGGTCACACCGCGAGGCCGACGGCGAACGCGACGGCGTACGCCGCGAGCAGTTTACCGGTCGATTCGAGCGCCGGGTTGAGCGCATCGCCGGAGGTCTCTGTCAGTACCGTCCGCGCGACTGCCGCCGCCAGCGGGAGCGTGACGAGCGGGAGCAGCGGCGCGAGGCCGTCGCCGCGAGCGACGAACCACACGGGGGCGAGGTACGCGACGGCGAGCATCGCGAGGTACTCGGCGCGGGCGAAGCGGTAGCCGAACCGGACGGCGAGCGTGCGCTTGCCGGTCGAGGCGTCCTCCTCGCGGTCGCGGAGGTTGTTGACGACGAGGATGTTCGTCGAGAGCGCGGCGATCGGGAGGCTCGCGACGACCGCCGCGAGCGCGACGGTCCCGTCGGGGGCCCCCACGGGGAACCACCCGGAGAGGAGCGCGGCGGCCTGGACGTAGTACGTCCCGGTCACCGCGATTACGCCGAAGAAGACGAACACGAAGAGGTCCCCGAGCCCGTGGTAGCCGAGGGGATACGGCCCGCCGGTGTAGGCGATCCCGGCCGCGACGGAGGCGAGGCCGATCACGAGGATCGGGACGCCGCCGACGGCGACGAGGTAGGTTCCGACGCCGATCGCGGCCGCGAACGTGAGCCACATCGCCCGCTTCACCTCGGCGGGCTCGATGAGACCGCTTGCGACGACGCGGGTGAACCCCTCGCGGTCGTCCGTGTCGGCGCCCTGGATCGCGTCGTAGTAGTCGTTCGCGAAGTTCGTGCCGACCTGAATCAGCGCAGCGCCGATGAGCGCCGCGAGTGCGGGCAGCGGCGCGAACACGCCGTCGGCGAGCGCCAGCCCGACGCCGACGACCACCGGTGCGGCCGCGGCCGGGAGCGTCTGCGGGCGGGCGGCGATCACCCATGCCCGGCGGCGGGTCACCTCGGTACTCATTGGCGTCAGTTGGCGCGTGGCGTCCCTTAAGCTTGCCATCGCGGACGGTCGCGGCCGACCCGCGGTTTTCGCTCGACCGGCCGGGACGCCGGTCGCGGCGAACGATACCGAGTCGCGTACACCTATGCCCCCCGAACGCCACCGCCCGCCATGGCCCGCGTTCCCTACGCCGAGACGGCGGACGTGCCCGACGAGTACGAAGACCTCCTGGAGTCGTCGCTTCAGGGGAAGCCGCTCCACGTGTACCAGTCGATCGGCAACAACCCCGAGGTGTTGGCGGGGCTCCGGTCGTTCCTCGGGTCGCTGTGGACCGACAGCGGCCTCACCGACCGGGAGCGGGAGCTCGTCATCCTGGCGGTGACGAGCGAGATCGGGAACCGCTACGAGTGGCACCAGCACGTCAACATCGCCCGCGGCGTCGGGATCGACGACGACGAGATCGCGGCGCTCGGGAGCGGAGGCCTCGCGCCCTTCGGCGACGAGGAGACGGCCCTAATCGAGTACGCGCTCGCGGTCGTCAGCGGCGAGGTCGACGCGGTCGCACACGACGAGATCGCGGCGCTGTACGACGACGAGACGATCGTCGGCATCGCCGCGGCCGCGCGAGGATACGACGCGCTCGGGGGGTTGATCGACGCGTTCGACCTCCAACTGGAGGAGGGGACGGAGTTCCACGGCTGGGACCCGCGGTAGCGGAGGGGGGGTCGGCCACCTGCCGACCCGTCCTCGGCGACCGACAGATTCGACAGGGATCGGTCCCTAAGGGTCTTATGACCGACACGGAGGCCGCGTCGGCGAACGGCATCGAGGCGCGGTACGAGGAGACCGGCGGCGAGCGCCTGCTCACCTTCTCGCAGAACGGCCGCGAGGCGACCGTCGCGCAGAACGTCGAGGGATACGCCATGCTGAAGGTCCGGACCGGCCCCGACGGCGACGAGCTTGAGCGGTACTACGGGTTCGACATGGCGCTCGACCACGCCGCGGAGCTGCTCGGCGTCGAGGTCCCCGACCTCCCGGTGCCGGACGCCGCGACCGACATGGGGATGTAGCGGCAGAGATGGAAACGTAGCAGCCAAGACGAAAACAGAGCGGCCGGGACGGAAAACGGAGCGGCCGGGCCGCCCGATCGGACGCCGTGGTCGGGGTATCTCCCCCGGCCGAAGGCGCGTCCATCCACACAACCAGCAACATAGTCCGGAATCCGGAACGCGAGCCGAACCGCTTCGCCGATGTGGGAGGTGGGGTCGACGAGGCGCGACGGGCCGGCAGGAGCGGTGACGCGACGGTCGAAGCCCGTGCGAACCACTCACATTGGCGGAATTAAATAACTATAGGGCATCATAGCCGTGGTTGAATATTCCCCATAGCCATATATCCTTATGAGTGGCACCGGTAGGCGGAGTCACGATGGAGCGAAGACAATTCCTACGCGGTACCGGCGCGGCGATCGGCGGCTCGCTCGTCGCCGGCTGCGTCGGGGGCGGCGGCGGGAGCGAACTGGGGACGCTGACGGTCGACTACGCGTACTACAACCCGGTCAGTCTCGTGTTGCGCGAGAAGGGCTGGGTCGAGGAGGCGTTCACGGACACCGACACCGACGTGGAGTGGGTGTTGAGCCTCGGGAGCAACCAGGCGAACGAGTACGCCCAGAGCGGCGAGGCCGAGGTCTCCTCGACCGCCGGCATCGCGGCGCTCATGGCCCGTACCAACGGCGTGCCGATCACGACGCCGTACGTCTACTCGGAGCCGGAGTGGACCGCGCTCGTCACCTTCGAGGAGACTGGGATCGAGTCGGTCGCGGACCTCGAGGGGAGCCGCGTCGCCGCCACGCGCGGGACGGACCCGTACTTCTTCCTGCTACAGGCGCTCGACGACGCCGGGCTGAGCGAGGAGGACGTCGATGTCGTCAACCTCCAGCACCCGGAGGGGCAGTCCGCCCTGGTCCGCGGCGACGTCGACGCGTGGGCCGGCCTCGACCCCCACATGGCCGAGCTGGAGCTTGAACACGACGGGGCGGAGCTGTTCTTCCGCGAGCCGCGGTACAACACCTACGGCTTCCTGAACTTCCTCGACGGGTTCCTCGCGGACCACCCCGAGGACGCCCGCCGCGTGATCGAGGCCTACGACCGCGGTCGCGACTGGGCCGTAAAGAACCCCGAGGAGACCGCGGCGATCCTCGCGGACGCCTCCGAGATGTCAGGGCCGGTCGCGGAGCGGGTGTTCACCCAACGGAACGACCTCACGGCGCCCCTTCCGGGCGAGCCGCACCGCGAGATCCTATCCGACCTCTCGCCGGTCCTCGAAAGCGAGGGGCTGGTGAGCGACGACGCCGACCCCGCCGGTCACGTCGACGATCTGATCGACGCCGAGTTCGCGAGCGAGGTCGTCTGAGATGGCGGCGGACACCCGCCGGGAGTCGGACGTCTCTCGAGAGTCCGATGCCGGCCGCGGGTCGGCGGCCGGCGGGTCGGCTCCCGGCGCGGAGCCGCGTGAGCTCGGCCCGGTCCCGCTCCCCGCCGCGAGCCGGTTCCGGCCGTTCCTCGGACTGCTCGTCCCTGTCGCCCTCGTCCTTACGTGGCACGTTGCCGTCGCGACGGGCGTCTTCGCGGCCCACCAGCTCCCGGCGCCGCTGCGGGTCGCGGAGACGCTCTACGGGCTGGCCGCGTCCGGCGAGCTGTGGGGCCACGTCGCTATCACGCTTCGGCGCGTGGCGCTGGGCTCGGGGCTCGGGATCAGCGTCGGGATCCTGTTCGGGACCGTCACCGGGCTCTCGCGGGCGGCGAGCGACCTGCTCGACCCGCTCCTCCAGAGCCTGAAGAACATCCCATCGCTGGCGTGGGTGCCGCTGTTCCTCCTCTGGTTCGGTATCGGCGAGACCGCGAAGGTGCTGCTCATCGCGGTCGGCGCGTTCTTCCCGGTGTATCTCAACCTCTCGACCGGCATCGCGGCGGTCGACGAGGAGCTGTTGGAGGTCGCCGAGGTCTATGACCTCGACCGCGCCGAGTCGCTGCGCCGGGTCGTGTTCCCGGCCGCGCTCCCGAGCCTGCTCGTCGGGATCCGCGGCGGCGTCGGGCTGGCGTGGATGTTCGTCGTCGCCGCCGAACTGATCGCGGCGAGCCAGGGAATCGGGTTCCTGCTGAGCGACGGGCGGACCCTCGCGCGGCCCGACATCATCGTGGGGTCGATTCTGCTGTTCGCGTTCCTCGGCAACTGTTCGGACGTCGCGGTGAGAGAGGTGAGAGACCATGTCGTCGGACGCTGACGTCGAGGCGGGACCGGCGGACGCCGACGCCGAGGCGGTACCGGGAGACGACGACGCGAGGTCGGCGTCGTCGGGCACGGGTCCCGCCCTCGCGGTCGACGGCCTCCGGAAGCAGTACGGCGACACGGTCGCGCTCGACGGCATCGACCTCGCGGTCGCGGACGGGGAGTTCGTCGCCGTCGTCGGCCCTTCGGGCTGCGGCAAGTCGACGCTGCTCCGCGTGTTCTCGGGGCTCGAACCGGAGTTCTGCGGGCGCGTCGCGGTCGATGGGACCGACGTCCGCGACGGCGGCAGCGACGCCGTCGGCATGGTGTTCCAGGAGCCGCGGCTGCTCGACTGGGCGGACGTGCGCGAGAACGTCGCCGTCGGGCTCCCCGCCGACGTCGACCCTGACCGTCAGGCGGCCCGCGAGCGCGTCGACGACCTGATCGAGACGGTCGGACTCGACGGGTTCGCCGAGAGCCGCCCGGACGAGCTCTCCGGCGGGATGGCGCAGCGCGTGTCGCTCGCACGCGGGCTGGCGTACGACCCCGCCGTGCTGCTGCTCGACGAGCCCTTCTCGGCGCTCGACCGGCTGACGAAGGCGGACCAGCAGGACCACCTCCTCGACGTGTGGGACGAGCGCGGGACGACCGTCGTCCTCGTCACCCACGACGTCGAGGAGGCCGTCTACCTCGCGGACCGCGTCGTCGTCCTCGGCGGCCAACCTGGCACGGTGGAGTCGGTCGTCGACGTCGACATCGACCGCCCGCGCGAGCGGGCCGACGGCGACCTGGTCGCGCTCCGGCGCGAGGTGACAGCGGCGCTCGGGCGGTAGCGGGGTCCCCGCCGCGTCCGTGTGGACGGCTAGCACGGACCGCGCGCCGGCCCCACACCGAACGAAACGAACGTCGATCCGGCTTATTAATCCACTTCCGAATCGGAATACACGCTGGATCATCGGTGTGAGTATAACTTCCTTAAGGTGTATTTACACCGCCGCAGTCATGCGGTTTTTTGTTTGTGCTGCCGCAGGGTCTCGACTGCCGGTCCACTCCGATTTTGCGATCGTCCAAACCGTTAAGTACCCAACAGTCTTGTCGTGAACCGATGACAGACATCACGGAGGCTTCGTCGGACACCCCGGCGGATCGAGTTCTTCCAGGGCACGATAGCTTCTAACGTCGATATAGGTCCGGTACGGATCTTCGACACGACCCTGCGAGACGGAGAACAGTCACCACGCACGTCGTTCAGTTACGATGAGAAACGCCACATAGCGGCGACGCTGGACCACATGAACACCCACGTCATCGAGGCGGGGTTCCCGGTCAACTCGGACGCGGAGTTCGAGGCCGTCAGCGACATCGCAGCCGCGACGGACACCACTGTCTGCGGGCTGGCGCGGGTCGTCGAGGGCGACATCGACGCCGCCATCGACGCCGGCGTCGAGATGGTCCACGTGTTCGTGTCCACCAGCGACGTTCAGCTGGAGGACTCGATGCACGCGACCCGCGAGGAGGCGAAGGGGCGCGCGGTCGACGCCGTCGAGCAGGTAAAAGACGCCGGCGTCGAGTGCATGTTCTCGCCGATGGACGCCACCCGGACGGACCCGGACTACCTGGTGGACATCGTCGAGGCCGTCTCCGAGGCCGGCACCGACTGGATCAACATCCCCGACACCTGCGGCGTCGGGATGCCGACCAGCTTCGGCGAGACGGTCAGCGCCGTCGTGGAGGCGACCGACGCCCGCGTCGACGTCCACACCCACGACGACTTCGGCATGGCCGCGGCCAACGCGATCATGGGCTTCGAGAACGGCGCGGAGCAGGCGCAGGTGTCGGTCAACGGGATCGGCGAGCGCGCGGGCAACGCCGCCTACGAGGAGGTCGTGATGGCGGTCGAGTCGGTGTACGGCGTCGACACCGGCATCGACACGACCCAGATCACCAAGCTGGCCCGGATCGTCGAGGAGGCCTCGGATATCCCGGTGCCGGCGAACAAGCCCGTCACCGGGCGGAACGCGTTCGCCCACGAGTCGGGCATCCACGCCGCGGGCGTCATCGAGAACAGCGACACGTTCGAGACCGGCGTGATGACCCCGGAGATGGTGGGCGCCGAACGCGAGTTCGTGCTGGGCAAACACACCGGCACGCACAGCGTGCGCAAGCACCTGGTGGAGGCCGGCTTCGACCCGACGGACAGCGAGGTCCGGACGATCACCAAGCGGGTCAAGGAGTACGGATCCGGCAAGCGGCAGGTGACCGCCGGCGACGTCGAGCGGTTCGCCGAGGAGGCGGACATCACACGAGAGGAGGAGGTCCGGGTCTGATGACCCCCTCATCGACCGAAGCGCCCCCCGAGCGACCGCGAGGCGGGTCGCGGGAGCGCCCCGCGCGCCGTCCCGTTCCGGGCTCCCGACAGGGATTTATACTCCGGCCGCGTTGCTCAGGGCGAGATGCGACGGCACACCACGGCCGCGGCGCACGCGGGCGTTCCGGCAGCCGTCGCGCCGAGTATTGTAGGGGTATAACCCCCTACACTATCCCTTCCTCACCGACGCGACGCACCGCCGAACGCCGGCGGCCGGGCCGTTTCCGACGCTCAGGGTTCCGCACTCGAGACGGGAACAGCCCTCCGGCCCGCCCCGCGTTCGCAGCGACCGACACGACAACCTGCCAGATGGCACACCGCACACCACCACGACAATGAGCGACACAGCAGCACAGCCGCGATCCGACGCAGACGGGTCAGACGACGCCTCGGAAGCGGCCGCGACCGAGGAGCCGACCGACCCGGACGACGAACAGGCCGCGGGCCCCGTTTCGACCGGCGCCGAGTCGGTCGTCGCCGCCCTCGAAGCCGCGGGCGCGAAGACCGCCTTCGGCGTTCAGGGCGGCGCTATCATGCCCGTCTACGACGCCCTGTACGACTCCTCGATCCGGCACGTGACGATGGCCCACGAACAGGGCGCCTCTCACGCCGCAGACGCCTACGGCGTCGTCGCCGGCGAACCGGGGCTCTGTATGGCCACCTCCGGGCCGGGCGCGACGAACCTCGTCACCGGCATCGCCGACGCCGACATGGACTCGGACGCCATGCTGGCGTTAACCGGTCAGGTCCCGACGGAGTTCGTCGGCAACGACGCGTTCCAGGAGACCGACACGGTCGGCGTCACCCGTCCCATCACGAAGCACAACTACTTCGCGGGCGGGGCGGACACGGTCGGCGACACCGTCGGCGAGGCGTTCGAGCTGTCGCGGGCCGGGCGGCCCGGCCCGACGCTGGTCGACCTCCCGAAGGACGTCACGCAGGCCGAGACCGCCCGGACACCCGGTCCGGCGACGCCGCCGGCCGGGACGGACCCCGACCCGAACGCCGACCCGGACGCGGTCGAGGAGGCCGCGCGCGCCATCGAGGCCGCCGAGCGCCCCGTCTGCCTGTTCGGCGGCGGCGTCATCAAGGCCGACGCGAGCGCCGAGGCGCGGACGTTCGCCCGGAGCTACGGCATCCCCGTCACGACGACGATGCCGGGCATCGGCTCGTTCCCCGAGGACGACGACCTCTCGCTCTCGTGGGCCGGGATGCACGGGACCGGCTACGCAAACCTCGCTATCACCCACACCGACTGCCTGATCGCGGTCGGAACCCGGTTCGACGACCGGCTCACCGGCGGGATAGACACGTTTGCGCCCGAGGCCGAGGTGATCCACGTCGACATCGACCCGGCGGAGATAAGTAAGAACGTGTACGCCGACTACCCGCTCATCGGCGACGCGGGGCGGGTTCTGGACCAACTGACCGCCGCGGTCCGCGAGGCGCCCGACGCCGAGGCGTGGCGCGACCGCTGCGACGAGTGGAAGGAGACCTACCCGCTCACGTACGCGACCCCCGACGACGAGCCGCTGAAACCGCAGTTCATCGTCGAGGCGTTCGACGAGGCGACCGACGACGACACCATCGTCACCACGGGCGTCGGCCAACACCAGATGTGGGCCTCGCAATTCTGGACGTACTCGGAGCCCCGGACGTGGGTCTCCTCGCACGGCCTCGGCACGATGGGGTACGGCGTGCCTGCCGCGGTCGGCGCGCGCGTCGCCGCCGACACGATGGGCGATGAGGACCGCGACGTGGTCTGTTTCGACGGCGACGGCTCCTTTTTAATGACGATGCAGGAGCTGTCGGTCGCGGTCCGCGAAGAGCTTGACGTTACGATCGCGGTGCTCAACAACGAGTACATTGGTATGGTCCGGCAGTGGCAGGACGCCTTTTATGAGGGCCGCCACATGGCCTCCGACTACACGTGGATGCCCGAGTTCGACAAGCTCGCGGAAGCGTTCGGCGCCTTAGGGCTTCGCGTTGACGACTACGACGAGGTCGCGCCCGCGGTCGAGGAGGCGCTCGACTACGAGGGGCCGGCCGTGGTCGACTTCCACGTCGACCCCGAGGAGAACGTTCTGCCGATGGTGCCGAGCGGCGGCGCGAACGGGAAGTTCGCGGCCGCGGAGGAACAGCTATGAGCGGTGACGCCTCCGGCGCCGGCAGCGAGTCGCGCGCGACTCCCGAGACCGACTCCCGCCCGCTCCCCGGCGAACAGCCCGGTCCGGGCGAGCGCGACCACCCCGAGGGGCGACGGAACCTCGAAGGGATCCGGATCGACCCCGTCGTCGAGGCGGAACACGAGTCGCGGCGCGCGGTCATCTCGGCGCTTGTCGAGGACGAGCCCGGGGTGCTCGCGCGCGTTTCCGGGCTCGTCTCCCGTCGGCAGTTCAACATCGAGAGCCTCACCGTCGGCCCGACGACCGTCGACGGCCACTCGAGGATCACGATGGTCGTCGAGGAGACGGACCCGGGCATCGACCAGATCGAAAAGCAGATGGCGAAGCTGAA
>JBNJEE010000102.1:0-9073 GCA_051745525.1 Methanobacteriota archaeon
CAGCCTCACGCCTCCCCAGCCTCGTCGGCCGGCCTCCGCTTCGCTCCGGCCGGCCGACTCCCTCGCGCGGCGCTCCTCGCGCCCTTAGCAGGGCGCTCGGAGGCGCGCGCCACCGCACTCGGTCGGTTCATTATAAGTGGTCTTGGGGTTGAGAGCCGCGGTCGGCGGAACGCGGAACGGGCCGCCGAAGCCGCCGGATACATGGGGACCGCCGCGCTCGTACGTCCATGGCTGCCCACGAGCGCAACGCCTTCGAAGTGTACCGCGACCGGGTCGATCGGCCCCTTAGTCGGCTGTTCCGCGAGTACGGGGCCTCGGAAGCCCACTGGCTCGTGGTCGGGATGGTCGCCAACGTCGTCGCCCGGGTCGCGGGGCTGCTCCCGCCGGTCGTCCTCGGCGTCGCCATCGACGCCGTCTTCACCGGTACCGGCCCGTACACGCTCCCGGTCGTCCCCGACGCGTGGCTCCCCACGGAAGACGGCGCGCAGTTCCGCCTCTCGGTGCTGCTCATCTTTGGGTCGTTCATCGTGACGGGCGTGTTCACGTACGTCTACGGCATCGCCGCGAACAACTTCGCGCACCGCGTGATGCACGCGGTCCGCACCGACTCCTTCGACCAGATGCAGCGGCTCGACATGACCTTCTTCGACGACAAACAGACCGGCGAGGTCATGTCCGTCCTCAACAACGACGCCTCGAATCTTGAGGTCTTCCTCGACAACGCCCTCCAGAACTCCGCGCGCCTCGGCGTGATGGTGGTCGGGATCGCGACCGTCCTCGTCTACTACAACTACGAGCTCGCCGTCGTCACCCTCGCCGCAGTCCCGCTCATGTTCCTCTTCACGCTCTGGTTCATGCGAGCCGTGGAGCCGCGGTACGTCGCGCAGCGCTCGGTCGTCGGCGACCTCAACACGGCCCTCGAGAACGCGCTCTCCGGGGTCGAGTTGGTAAAGACCTCGAACACGGAGGCCCACGAGAGCAGGCGCGTCGAGGACGCCTCCTACTCGTATTTCAAGCGAACCATGTCGATCCTCCGACTCAACTACGTCTACCGACCCGGGATGGAGCTGCTCGCGGGGCTGGCGTTCGCCGCCACCTTCGCGGTCGGGGGGTTCTGGCTCGCCAACGGCCCGCCGGGCCCGTTCTCGACTGAGCTGACGGTGGGGACGTTCGTCACCTTCGTCCTCCTCACCCAGCAGTTCGTCGCTCCTCTCGCGGAGGTGTCGAACATCATCGACCAGTACGAGAACGCGAAGGCCTCCTGCGAGCGCGTGTTCGGCCTCCGCGACATCCCAGTCCGCATTGAGGACGCCGACGATGCGGTCGAACTCGGCGGCGGGACGGCCGCCGACGGCGGCACCGCTGGCGGCGGCTCCACCGCGACCGGCCCCGAGGACGGCAGCGGGACCGCCGACCGCGGCGGCGTCGCTGGCGCCGTCGAGTACGACGACGTCTCCTTCGCCTACCCCGAGAACGCTCTCGTCGACCCTGAGGACGCCGACGAGGAGGTCATCAGCGGCGTCTCCTTCACCGCAGACCCGGGCGATACCGTCGCCCTCGTCGGCCCGACCGGCGCCGGGAAGTCGACGCTGCTCAAGCTCCTCCTGCGGCTGTACGACGTCACCGACGGCGCGGTCTCCGTCGACGGCCACGACGTCCGCGACGTGATCGTCAAGAGCCTCCGCTCGTCGGTCGGCTACGTCGCGCAGGACACCACGCTGTTCGACGGCACCATCGCGGAGAACATCCGGTACGGGCGGTTCACGCGGATCGACGAGGACGCCGACGGCGAGGGTGACGGCGCGGACGTCGGCGACGCGGAGGCGGTCCGCGAGCGCGTTATCGAGGCCGCGAAGGCCGCGGAGGCCCATGAGTTCGTCTCGTCGCTGCCGAACGGCTACGAGACGCGGATCGGCGAGCGCGGCGTGAAGCTCTCCGGTGGCCAGCGCCAGCGGCTCGCCATCGCCCGGGTCGTCCTCCAAGACCCCGCGATTCTCATCTTGGACGAGGCGACCTCCGCGGTCGACACGGAGACCGAGATGCTGATCCAACGTTCGCTCGACCGCCTCGCGGCCGACCGGACGACGTTTGTCATCGCGCACCGGCTCTCGACGGTGACCGACGCCGACACCGCGCTCGTGTTGGAGGACGGCGCGGTCGTCGAGCGCGGCACCCACGACGAGCTGCTCGCCGCGGACGGCCTATACGCGAAGCTCTGGGGCGTTCAGGCCGGCGAGATAGACGAACTGCCGGAAGAGTTTATCGAGCGCGCCCGCGAGCGCCACGTCGACCGCGCGGTCGAGCGGGCGACAGCAGAGAGCGAAGTCGAGTCGGAGACGCTCGAGTAGCAGACGGCGCGCTCCTTGACTCAGTCGTCGCCCGAGACCTGTCCGGCCGCGTCGGCGTCGGCGTCCGGCACCGCGGCGGCGGGCGCGGGCGGCTCCTCGCGCACGTCGGCCCCCTTGCCCTCGGCGATGACCTCGGCGTACGCGTCGGGGAAGACGCGGACGAAGTCGCCGATCGCGGCCTCCCAGTCGTCGATCAGGTTGGCCGCGCGCTCGCTTTCGGTGTACGCACGGTGGTTCTCGACGAGCCGGCGGAGCATCCGCTCGTCGGACTCCTCCAGCGTCTCGGAGACGGACACCATCCCGCGGTTCACGCGCTCCTCGAACCGGTCGTCCGGGTCGTACACGTACGCGATGCCGCCGGACATCCCGGCCGCGAAGTTGCGGCCCGTGTCGCCGAGGACGGCGACGACGCCCCCGGTCATGTACTCGCAGCCGTGGTCTCCGACGCCCTCGACGACCGCCCGGACCCCGGAGTTGCGGACGCCGAAGCGCTCGCCGGCGACGCCGTTGACGTACATCTCGCCGGCGGTGGCACCGTACAGACAGACGTTGCCGGCGACGACGTTCTCGGTCGGGTCGTACGCCGCCTCGGCGGGCGTGTCGATCACGATTCGGCCGCCGGAGAGCCCCTTGCCGACGTAGTCGTTGGCGGCGCCCGATAACTCCAACGTGATCCCTGGCGCGAGGAACGCGCCGAAGCTCTGCCCTGCCTCGCCGTCGAACCGGCAGGAGATGGTGTCGTCCGGGAGCCCCTCACCGCCGTGTTCGGAGACGACGCGGTTCGAGAGCGTCGCGCCCACCGCGCGGTCGACGTTGCGCACGTCGCGGGTGAGCGCGACCGGCGCGCCGTCCTCGATGGCGGGCGCGGCCTCGTCGATGAGGTCCCAATCGAGCAGGTCGTCGATGCCCGAGTGGGCCTGCTCGCGGACCTTCGTGCGGGCCTCGCCCGCGGGCTCGGCGATGACCGCCGAGAGGTCGAGGTGCTTCGCCTTCTCGTGGTCGGTCTCCCGCTGGGCGAGGAGCTCGGGGCGACCGATGAACTCCTCGACCTCGGTGTAGCCGAGGTCGGCCATGATCTCGCGTAGCTCCTGCGCGATGAACGTCATGTAGTTGATGACGTGGTCGGGCTGACCGGGGAAGCGCTGGCGGAGGTCCTCGCGCTGGGTGGCGACACCGACCGGACAGGTGTTCTCGTGGCACTGCCGGGCCATCACGCAGCCCGCGGTGACGAGCGACGCGGTCCCGAACACGTACTCCTCGGCGCCGAGCGCGGCCGCGACCGCGACGTCGCGACCGGTCTTGAGCCCGCCGTCCGCGGTGACGCGGATGCGGTCGCGCAGGCCGGTCGCGCGCAGCATCTGGTTCGCTTCCGCAAGCCCGAGTTCCCACGGGAGGCCGGCGTTCTTGATCGAGGTCTTCGGCGACGCGCCGGTCCCGCCGTCGTGGCCCGAGACGTGGACGACGTCGGCGTTCGCCTTCGCGACGCCGGCCGCGATGGTGCCGATCCCGGCCTCCGAGACCAGCTTCACGTTGACGTCGGCGTCGGGGCTCCCGGCCTTCAGGTCGAAGATGAGCTGCTTGAGGTCCTCGATCGAGTAGATGTCGTGTTGGGGCGGCGGCGAGATGAGCCCAACGCCGGGAGTCGAACACCGGACGTGCGCGATCATCTCGTTGACCTTCTTGCCGGGGAGGTGGCCGCCTTCGCCGGGCTTTGACCCCTGCGCCATCTTGATCTGGAGCTCGTCGGCGCTCGCGAGGTACTCAGAGGTGACGCCGAAGCGCCCGGAGGCGACCTGCTTGACGGTACACTCCTTCTCGGTGTCGAATCGCTCCGGGGGCTCGCCGCCCTCGCCGGTGTTCGACTTCGCGCCGAGTCGGTTCATCGCGATGGCGTTGTTCTCGTGGGCCTCTGGCGAGATGCTCCCGAGGCTCATCGCGGCCGTCGAGAAGCGCTCGACGATCGACTCGACCGGCTCGACTGCCTCAACCGGCACCGGGTCGCGGTCGGAGTCGAACTCCAGGAGGCCGCGCAGCGACTGCAGCTCCTCGGTCTGGTCGTTCACCAGCTCGGCGAACTCCCGGTACTGCTCGTAGTCGCCGCCGCGGACCGCCTGCTGGAGCGTGCCGACGGTCTGGGGGTTCCAGCCGTGTTTCACGCCCGACGAGCGGTGCTCGTACTCGCCGATGGTTTCCAGCTCGGGGTCGGCGCCGAACGCCATCGCGTGGCGCGTGCGGAGGTCGTCTTCGATCTGCTCGACCCCGATCCCCTCGGTGCGGATCTCCGTCCCCTCGAAGTACTCGGCGACGAAGTCGGAGTCGAGCCCGACCGCCTCGAAGATCTGGGCGCCCTGGTACGACTCCATCGTCGAGATGCCCATCTTCGCCATCGTCTTGAGGAGCCCGTCCTCCAGCGCGTGCCGGTACGCCGCGAGCGCCTCGTCCTCGTCGGCGCCGTCCGGACCGGCGACCACGTCGGCGATAGAGGCGTACGCGAGGTACGGGTCGATCGCGTCCGCGCCGTAGCCGACGAGCGTCGCGATGTGGTGGACCTCGTGGGGCTCGCCGGACTCGACGACGACGCCCGCGCGGTTGCGGAGCCCCTTGCGCACGAGGTGGTGGTGGACCGCGCCGGTCGCGAGCAGGCTCGGCACCGCGAGCCGGTCGGGCCCGACCGCACGGTCGGAGAGGACGACGACGTCGGCCCCGTCCTCGATAGCAGCCGCCGCGTCCTCGCGGACGCGGTTCACGGCGTCGACGAGCGAGCCGTCGCGGTCGTAGGTGACGTCGACGGTCGCGGCGGTGAACGAGGGACCGGCGGCGGTTCCGTCGTCACCTTCGCGACGCTCGCCCGGGGTCCGTTCGCCCGGCCCGGGGAGCTCCCGGAGCGCCGCCGTCTCGGCGTCCGTCAGGATCGGGGTGTCGGCGACGATCTGCTCGGCGTGTTCAGGGGCCTCCGCGAGCAGGTTGCGCTGGTTCCCGATGCGGGTCTCCAAGGAGGTGACGAGCTCCTCGCGGATGTAGTCGATCGGGGGGTTCGACACCTGCGCGAACAGCTGCTTGAAGTAGGTGAACAGGGGGCGATCGACGTCGGCCAGCACGGACAGCGGCGTGTCGTCGCCCATCGAGCCGACCGGGTCTTTCCCCTCTTTCGCCATCGGCTCGACGAGGTGGTTCAGCGAGTCGGTCGTGTACCCGAACGCGGCCTGGTGGGCGCGGACGGTCGGTTCCGTCTCATCCGCCTCGGCCGCCTCCGCAGCCTCGCCGATCGAGTCGCCGTCAATCCCGGCCGCGACGCCGTCCTCGTCGGTGAGGTCGTCGAGGTCGACCTGTCCGCGGTCGACCCACTCGCCGTACTTCTCATCAGTGAGCTCCTCGAACACCTCGTCGTCGGGGACGATCCGGCCCGCCTCGGGGTCCGCGACGAAGATCTCGCCGGGCTGGAGCCGACCGCGGCGGCGCACGTCCGCCGGCTCGGTCGGGAGCGCGCCCACCTCGCTGCCGACGACGAGCCGGTCGTCGGTCGTCACCTCGTAGCGGCACGGGCGGAGGCCGTTGCGGTCCAAGACGCCGGCGACGCGCTCGCCGTCGAAGCCGATGACGAGCGCGGGGCCGTCCCACGGCTCGACGAGGGAGGCGTGGTAGTCGTAGAACTCGGCGCGGTCGTCGTCTATCAGGTCGTCGCCGCGGAACGCCTCCGGGATCAGCATTCGGAGCGCGTGCGGGAGGTCGCGGTCGGTCTGGAGGAGCAGTTCAAGCGCGTTGTCGACACTCGCGGTGTCGGACTGGTTCGGGTCGTCGATCACCGGCTTGATGGTGTCGAGCTCGGCGCCAAACGCCGGGTGTTCGAGGTCGTTCTCGCGGGCCCGCATCCAGTTGACGTTGCCGCGGATCGTGTTGAACTCGCCGTTGTGGACGATGTTGCGGTACGGGTGCGCGAGGTGCCACGCGCCGAGCGTGTTCGTCGAGAAGCGCGCGTGGACCAAGGCAACGTGGCTCGCGAATCGCTCGTCGGTCAGGTCCGGGTAGTAGTCGGCAAGCTGGGAGCCCTTCAGCAGTCCCTTGTACACGACGCGCTGGCGGTCGAGCGAGCAGACGTAGAAGCGGCCCGCCCCGTCGACCTCCGACACCGCGTTCTCGATCTCGCGGCGAGCGGCGTACAGCGCGCGATCGAACCCGAGCAGTTCGGGGTCGGCGTCGTCCGGGCGGTTCTCCTCGCTGGTGAACCGCTGGGCGAGCCCCGCGCCCTCGACGGGGGCGAGGAACACCTGCGACACCTCCGGCTCCGAGTCGAGCGCCGTCGCGCCGAGGTCGGCGTTGTCGGTGGGAACGGAGCGCCACGCGAGCACCTCCAGCCCGTAGACGGCGCACACCTCGGCGATGACGTCGTGGATCTCCGCCTGGACGCCCGGCTCCGGCGGCATGAACACGGAGCCGACCGCGTACTCTTCAGGGAGGTCGGCGTCGACGACCTCATGGAAGAACGCGTCCGGACGCGCGACCATGATCCCCGCGCCGTCACCGGTGTTCTCCTCGGCCCCCGTCGTGCCGCGGTGTTCGAGGTTCTCGAGCAGTTCGACCGCGTCCGCGACGGCCTCGTGCGACGGCGCGCCATCGAGGTCGACGACGCCGCCAATGCCGCAGTTCGACCGGTCGTCAGTCGGTGCCGCGAGTCCCCCCTCCTGACCCGAGGACTCCGAGTCGCGTACGCCCCGGGTGGTACTACGTGACTTGGTCATACACTCGCATACGAGTGAACAGTTAAAGGTATGACCCTGATAGGAGTAGGATCCATCGTACACACATTAGGGTATATAAGGTAATTATCCATCACGGGTAGTGACCAGATAACACACAAGCTGATCGATCAGGAGTTGCGCGATATCGAGCGATAGAACGACAGAATCGATAATTCTCCACCGCGAACGTTTCGCGTATTCCGGCCAGAGTGTTAGAACGTCCAATCGGAGTTACTCTTCAAGAGGGACGAACGAACCGTTGATGTCCCACTCGTGGATACAGTAGATGTTGCCGGGTTCGTCCGCGATCCGCCACCCTCCGGCCTCGTCGTCCCACCGCTCATCGCGCCCGCACAGTTCGCACGTGCGCTCCTTCGGCGGTGTGATGGTCACGCTCATACGCGAACGAACGACGTCGGCGAGCAAAAGGATACCGGCGATCGGCGACGTCGACCGCCCGCGGGAACCCGATCCGACGACGCGCACCCGGACCGTTCGCGCCGTCGCGACTTCACGACCCGGGTCCCCGGCGCCGAGCGAGCAGTGAGGCGGCCGCAACCGCCGCGAGCGAGGCGATCGGGCCGAATCCGGGGAGGTCGTACGCCGTCGATCGGATCGGCGCGTTGTCGTATCCGAGGTCGCTCACGTCGGCCTCGTCCGTGGACTGACCGCTCGGCGCGGACGAATCATCCGGCGCGGAGGAATCGCCCGATTCGGAGGTCGCGGATGAATCCGCCGACTCGTCCGACGGCGCGTCGTCGCCTTCGCCTCCGGCGTCGTCGGACTGCGCGCCGACCGATCGGGACTCCCCGACCGCAGAGCCCCCCGCGCCGCGCTCGGACCGATCGGTATCGAACAGCTCCGGCGGCCCCGCGGACGGCAGAATCTCGGACATACCTGGAGCGATGGAGATCCCCACCCCCGGACGCGGCCCCGAGAGGTTCGCGTCCGATCCGGACGGCCCGCCGACCGAACTCGGCCCGCCAGCGCCGGTCGAGGTGTCGGCGCCGGCCGAGCCGGGGGAATCGGCGGCACCCTCGGACCCAGCGGAGCCGCCAGTCGAACCACCGCCGCCGGCTGAACCACTGCTGCCAGCTGAACCACTACCGCCGGTCGAACCACCGCCGGTCGATGTCCCAGACGAGTCGGATATCTCGGAGTCAGAAGAGTCGTCCGTATCGGTCGTGTTGCCGTCGGCAGTCGGCGTCTCGGTCGACCCGTCGGTCGTCTCGTTTTCCGTGCCCCCGTCGATCGAATCCGGTGCGGCGTAGGCCAGTTCTGTCGTCACGCGGTGGCGGCTGTCCGCCGCGGTCCGACGTAGTCGGTCGTCGTCGACGCGAAACGCGGCCTCGAACGTCTCGCCGGGATTGAGGTCCGTCTCGGTGCCGAACGCGCGCTCGCCGTCGGCCACGAGGTACAGCCCCTCGCGGTCGAGGTGGACCGCGGACTCGTTGGGTGTCGCTCCGAGCGCGTCACCGTCGACGGTCTCGTTGTCGTCGCCCGTCTCCGTCGGCGCGACTCCGAAAGAGAAGCCGTCGAGTCGGTTGAGGTCCTCGCCGCGGTCCAGCGACGTGTTCGCGGTCGCCGGGAGACCTGTCAGTCCGGTCGCATTCACGGCGTACACGACGGTTTCGTTCGCGGTGGCGTTCGGTTCGGGTGTGAGCGTGCCGTCGTCGATCGCCTCCCGGATCGCGGTCGCGTTTTCGAACCCGTCCGACGAGACCTCGCGCGTCGTGTACGCGGTCAGGTTGTCTGTCGAGCGAGGGTCTACGGTGACCGTGGCGGTATCGTTCGCGACTTCGGTGCCATGTTCCGACCGCAGCGTGAGGTCGTACGTCCCGGGCGAGAGCGGACCGGTGGGTCCCGTGACCGATTCGACGCTGACACCGCTGCCGGTCGCGACGAACTCCGACGGAGAGCTCGGTGACGCGTAGGTATTGAAAGTGACGGGGCTGGGGCCTCTCTCGCTGGTGTTCAGTCTGAGTGTGG
>JBNJEE010000224.1:0-2533 GCA_051745525.1 Methanobacteriota archaeon
ACCTCTGGCAGCGACCGCCGCCCGCTTGCCCGCCGGAATCATGACCTGAACGAGTCGCACGGTCGCCGGTCACGCCGACGGCTATTATAAGATCGGCACGCAGTCGGCGGCCGCGGGCCACGAGAAACGGAACTTTAATGCGCGAATCGCTCGCACCTCCAGCCAAGAATGATCTCGCCGCTGGTCATCGACACGTTCCTGCTCGACTACCACCTCGGGCACGTCATACTGTTCGGGCTCGTCGTCTCGCTTCTGGGGGCTGCGCCGCTGAAGTCCCAGAAGGTCATCGCGTCGATTCTCACCGTCTTCGGGGCCGTCTTCCTGATGGCGCCGTACACGACGATGCCGCCGACTTTCGTCCTCCTCGGCATCCCGCTGATCCTCGTCGGCGCCCTGCTGTGGACGATGGCCCGCTGACGCGTCCGAACGACACCAAACGGAGCGCCCGACCGAACCGCCCTCGACACGTCCGCTCTCTTTTCTCTTTCGCAGACCGCGGACGCCGCCGCCGTCGTTCTGTTCGATCCCGCTCCTTTTTGCCCCCCGGGAGACACTCACCGCCATGGTAACGGTACGGGCACCCGCGACGAGCGCGAACCTCGGGAGCGGCTTCGACGTGTTCGGGGCGGCCCTCTCGCGCCCGGCGGACGTCGTCACCGTCGAGAAGGCGGCCGAGACGACGATCGAGGTCACGGGCGTCGGCGCGCAGTACATCCCGGAGGACCCCGAGAAGAACACGGTCGGCGCCGTGGTCGAGGCGCTCGACGCGCCCGCGCATATCCACATCGACAAGGGCGTACGCCCGGCGTCGGGGCTCGGCTCATCGGCCGCGAGCGCCGCCGGCGCCGCCGTCGCGCTCAACCGACTGTACGACCGCGGCCGCTCTTACGAGGAACTGGTCCCGATCGCCGCGGAGGGTGAGGCCGTCGTCTCCGGCGTCGCGCACGCCGACAACGTCGCCCCCTCGATCCTCGGTGGGTTCACCGTGACGACCGCCGAGGGGACCCGGTCGGTCGACGCCGCCATCCCCCTCGTCGTCTGTCTCCCCGACGTGGCGGTCTCGACCCGCGACGCCCGCCGGGTTGTCCCCGAGACCGCCTCGATGGAGGAGTTGGTCGAGACCGTCGGGAACGCCGCGACGCTCGCGATCGGGATGTGCCGCTCGGACCCGGACCTCGTCGGCCTCGGCATGAGCGACCCCGTGGTCACGCCCGAGCGTGCCCGCCTGATAACCGGCTACGACGACGTGCGCGAGCGCGCCTTTGACGCCGGCGCGACCGGCGTCACCGTCAGCGGCGCCGGCCCGGCGGTGATCGCCGCCTGCCACGAGCGCGACCGCCGCGACGTCGCCGCCGGGATGCTCGACGCCTTCGCGGGCGCCGGCATCGAAGCGCGTGCGTACCAGACGCAGATCGGCCGCGGAGCGACCTTCCTCACCGACTGAGGCGCCGGGCGGCCGGCGGCACGGCGGACCGAGCACCGACCAGTGACGACGCCGGTTGCGGAAGCCATATATGAGTGGACAAATGATAGGATTAGATGAGTCTAAAAATTGGATGTGATTCCGATTATGGCACCTGAACGGAACGACAATCGGGCGGTGACACGACGCGATGCGATGCGCGCCGGGGCGGCGACCGCGCTGACCGCCGTGGCCGGGTGTACGTCGCTCCCCAGCGCGCCGGTGGGATCCGGCCGGGCGGAGAGCGGCGACGAGGGGCCGGTCGTCGTGGCCTCTTTCTTCAGCTTCTACGACTTCGGGCGGCAGATCGCGGAGGGGACCCCGCTGACCGTCGAGAACCTCGTTCCGACGGGGCTCCACGGCCACGGCTGGGAGCCGAACGCGAGCATCACCCGCCAGATCGTCGAGGCTGACGCGTTCGTCCACGTCGGCGAGGACTTCCAGCCGTGGGCCGACCGAGCGATTGAGACGCTCGCGACCGACAGCGCGGACACCGCGCTGATAAACGCCCGGGAAGGGGTCGAACTCGTGGACCTCGCCGCGTCGCTCGACCCCGACGAGGAGGGCGTCGGCGCCGAGCGCGGGAAGGACCCGCACTTCTGGCTGGACCCGCGGCGCGCGAAGCGGTCGGTCGACAACATCGCCGAGGGGTTCGCGGCGGTGGCTCCGGACCACGCGGACCGGTTCCGCGAGAACGCGGACCGGTACAATAGCGAGGTGCTCGACCGCATCGACGCGGACTATCGGGCGATCTTCGACCGCTCGGACCGCGACGTGGTTCAGCTGGCCGCGCACAACGCCTTCCAGTACATCGGGGTGCGGTACGGCGTCCGGATGCGCCCGCTGGTGACCAGCCTCGCGGCGAGCGGGGACGTCAAGCCCGCGGACATCCGCGAGGCGACCCGGGTCATCCGCGAGAACGACATCCGATACATCGCCAACGGCGTCTTCGAGTCACAGCGGCCGGCCGAGCAGCTCGTCCGCGAAACCGCCGTCGAGGCGTACTTCCCCGTCACGCCGTACGCCGGGGTCCGCGACGAGTGGGTCGCGGAGGACTGGGGGTACGAGGAG
>JBNJEE010000103.1:0-9025 GCA_051745525.1 Methanobacteriota archaeon
GGTGACGACGAGGAGGACGACGCCCATGGCGGTCGCGGGTCCGAGCCGCCGCCCGATGAAGCGTTCGATCGCGACCGGCATCGTGTACGCGTCGGCGCCCGTCGCCAACACGACGGTCGAGGTGAACTCGCCGATCGAGATGGCGAACGCGAACGCCGCGCCCGCGACGACCGCCGGCCAGACGAGGGGGAGCTCCACGTCGCGGATCACCCGCGCCCGCGACGCGCCGAGCGCCCGAGCGGACTCGACGAGCGAGCGGTCTAACCCGGCGAGCCCGGGCGAGACGGTACGCACGACGAACGGGTACCCCGACACGGCGTGCGCGACGACGATCGCGACCGCGCCGCTCGCGGCGATCCGCCACCCCGCGATCTCGACGCCGAAGACGAGCCCCCGGAGGAGCCCGAGCCCGACGATGATCCCCGACACCGCAAGCGGCGCCATCGCGGCCGCGTCGACCAGCGTCCGCCCGCGGTACCGGCGCGTGGTCAGCACCGCGACGACGACGCCCATCGGGAGCGCGAGCAGGGTCGCCGCCGCCGCGAACGCGAGCGAGTTCCGGATCGCGGGCCACGGTCGCACCTGAAACGCCGCCCCCGTCTGCTGGCGCTCGGCGAGGAACCGGTAGTGGTCGAGCGTGAGCGCGCCGTCGCCGCCCGTGACGCTCGCGAGGATCATCGACGCGATGGGCGCGAGGAAGATCACTCCGGCGACGACGACGTAGGCGGTCACCCCCGCCCGCGGCAGCAGTTCGCGCAGGGTCGGCGCGGACGGGACCAGCGAGCGCCGCGGGAGCGGCCGCGCCCCGCGGGTGCTGGTCGAGTTGCGGGCCTCGTACCGGAGGTACGCGAGCAGGACGCCGAGCGTGATCACGAGCTCGACGATCGCTAGGGCGGCGGCCTCGGCGTAGTTCAGGTCCCGTACTAGCCGGTAGACGAACACCTCGACGGTCGCCAGCTGGAACCCGCCGAGCGCTAAGACGATGGGGAAGGTGCCGAAGGTGAACACGAAGGTGAGCGCCGCGCCCGTCAGCACGGCGGGGTACACCTGCGGCGCCACCACGTCGACGAACGCCCGGATCGGCCCGGCGCCGAGGCTCCGTGCGGTCTCGACCGCGCTCGCGTCCACCGACTCCCACGCCGCGGTCGTCACGCGCGCCACGAGCGGCGCGTTGTAGAACGCGTGGGCGATCACCACCGCTTCGAGGGTGAAGAGGAGATCGACCGGTGGGAGTCCGACGGCCGCCAGCGCGGCGTTCAGCGTGCCGTTCTCGCCGAACGTGGCGACGAAGCCCACCGCGACCATGATCGACGGGAGGACAAACGGGACGATGGTGAGCGAGCGCAGCGTCCGCCGGCCGGGGAACTCGAAGCGCGCGAGCAGGTAGGCGGCCGGGAGCCCGAGGGCGACGCTCGCGATAGTCGAGAGGACGGCCTGGTACGCGGTGAAGCCGACGATCCCCAGCCGGCGGTCCGGCGAGGCGAGCGAGCGCGCGACCGCGGCGGGCGACTCGCCGGACAGCAGCCGCGCCAGCTCCCCGAAGTAGAACGGGTCGGTGAGGATCTCCGCGAAGACCGCGAGGGTGACCGCGCCGTCGACGACGACCGCCTCGACCAGGACGGTCGCGGTCGGATAATAAAAGGCGACGACGAGCGCGGCGCTGGTGAGGACCGCGAGCGCGGTCAGCGCGTGCGACTCGACGCCCTCGCGGAGGCGGGTCAGCTGCTGAGTACCGCTTCCCGTCACGCGCTCGGTCCCTCGTCGGGCACGCGCTTAGTTCCCGGCGAACTGCCGCTCCCAGGCCTCGATCCACGGGTCGACCGAGCCCTGAAGCTCGTCGTAGGTGAACGTCACCGGGTCGGCCGGTTCCTGCGCCAGCTCGGCGTAGTCGCTCGGCAGCTCGGCGCCGTCGGTGGCCGGGAACGCGACGTTGCGCTGAGCGATCTGACCCTGTACGTCGGGCTCCAGCACGAACGACATGAACTCGCGGGCGAGGTCGGGCTCGTCGGCGTCGGCGAAGACGGCCATCCCCTCGGGGTTCGCGTACGCCTGGTCGTTCAGGAACCGGATCTGGTGTTTCTCGAGGTCCTGATCCTCCATGTCCGCGAACACCTGGTCGGTGGAGTAGGAGACGACCATCGGCGCCTCGCCCTCGCTCCAGGCCGCGTACGCGTCGTCCCAGCTCCCCAGCACGCGCACCTCGTTCTCTTGGAGGTCCGCCCAGTAGTCGAGGTAGTCGTAGTCGGGGTCGCCGTCCGCGCCTTCGATCGCCTCCCCGTCGCCGTCGCTCGCGACGCCGCCGTCCCCGAAGCGGCTGATCGTGTGGAGAAGGAACGCGCGCCCGGTGGAGGAGGCGCCGGGGTTCTGCGCGATGAGCGCCCCTGCGTGTTCGTCGTCGAGGAGGCCGTCGAACGTCTCAGGCGCCTCCGCCGTCGTGCTGTCGTACACGAGGCTCACGTACCCGGTGTCAAACGGCACCGCCCGATCGAACGGGTCGAACCGGAGCCCCTCCTTGACCGCGTCGCGCCCCTCGATATCGCCCGCCTCGGCGAAGAGGTCGTCGTCGAGTTCCTCGTCGACGCGCACGAGGTCCTCCGTGGTGAGTCCGACGTAGAGGTCGGCGTCGATGCCCGCGCCGGAGGCGGCGCGCTCGACGTAGTAGTTCACCTCGTTGTCGGGGGTCGCCCACTCCAAATCGGCGTCGTACCGGCTCTCGAACTCCGTTTTGAGCCACTCTCCCGGGCTCACCGAGGGCGCGTCGATGAAACTCGTGTAGGTCGCCACCGTCAGCGTCGGCGTCTCGTCGCTATCGCCGTCGCTTCCGTCGTCGCCGTCGTCGCCGCCGTCCGCCGTCTCGTTTCCGTCACCGTCGCTCCCGTCGCTGTCGCCGCCGTCGTCCCCGTCGCCGGTCCGCTCGGCGCTACAGCCGGCGAGCGCGACGGCTCCCGCCGTCCCGGCCGCCGTCAGGAACCGTCGTCGAGTGTGTGGCCGGGCGCGTCGCCACCGCGTCTCGCTCTCGTCGGTAGTCATCACTCGGTTGTTGTACTCGGTGATTACATAAGGGATCCGTCCGCGTCCTCGGTTTCGGCTCCGAGCGGCGGTCCTTTTCGCCACCGCCGTCCGGCCGCCGACACCCATTTACACCCCGGCGACCACCCGAACCCATGGACGAGCACTCCGGAGGTCGGTCGACGCGGACGACCCGGCGGCGGCTGCTCGCCGGCGGCGCGGCGATCGGAACCGTCGGCCTCGCCGGCTGTCTCGGCGCCCGCGACGGGCCGGTCCCGGCCCCCGAGGTGACGAGCGACCGGATCGAGGACTGGCGACAGACCGACGAGTCCGAGAGTACGGTGTTCGAAGAGGCGTACGGTCCCGTCACGGTTCGGGCGCTCGAACGCACGCGAATCTTCGAGTACGCGCCCGTCGCGGACGCGCTCGCCGAGACGGTCGACGCATCGGGGTCGCCGGTCGTCTTCTTCGCGACCCGGATCGACCTCCGGCCCGCGATCGACCAGCTCCCGGCCGGCGTCGGCCGCGACCGGGTGATGAGCGAGGTGGAGACGGCCGCGACCGACGCGTTCCGCGCGCAGCTCCGGAACGCCGGCATCGAGGACGTCGAGGTCGTCGAGGAGATGACAACCACCGTCCGGTCCGGCAACACCGCGACCGCGTGGCGGCTGACCGGCGAGTACGCGATCGACGGCGGGATCCCGCTTCCGACCGGGACCACCGCGGAGATAGACCGCCCCCTCGAGATCGAGGCCCGCCTCGGCGTCTGGCACGACGGGACCGACGTGATCGTCGCCGGCGGCGCGTACCCGACCGACCCGCTGATCGAGGTCTTCGACGAGGCGCTCCCGGACTCCGTCGACGCCGAGGGCGCGGTGACGCAGCTCGCCGACGCCGAGACCGCCGAGGCGCTTGCGACCGATCCCGCCGCGTTCGACGAGGACGTCTCGCAGCTGCTCATCTCGGTGGAGTGAGCGGTCGGCGGTTCGGACCCCCCTGCTTCGTCGAAATCCGATTCTTTATATGTGTTCTCCGACAGGGCCGCGCTGAAGCGTGCGAGCCGACCGTTGCGGCCGTTTTCCGTCCCAGCTACCTTCCTGTGCGGTCGTAGACGGAGCGACCATATTTTCAAGTATCAAGCGAAAACGCAGTTGTATGAACATTCCGCCCTCCATCACGGAATCGGATCGCCTGACCGTCCGCGGTCTGCTCCGGGTCGCCGTGGCGCTGGCTCTCATCGGTCTCATCTTCTCGTATCCGGGCGCCATCTCGTCGCCGTATAGTGATACGGGACTCGCCGGATACTACGACAACCAGATCGTCGAGCAGGCTAGCGACGTCGAATCGATCGAACACTCGGCAGTTACCGACGAGACGAGCGTCTACCAGTATCGCGAACTCTCTCCCGTCGCCAAGGAAGTGTTCGACGAAACACGATCCGACGAGGGCCGCTCGTTCACGATAGTCCTCTGTCACGATTGGGCGCTCACCTGCGACGAGTATTACGAGTCCGAAGTCCCCGACGAGTTCCAGTACGGCGCCGTGGGGCACAACGTCGATGAAAGCGAGCTGTACGCGGTGGTCGAAGCTGAGGGAGAAGCGTACGTTCTTCAAACGGGGGCGCTGGGGCACGGAGACGGGTGGGACCTGTCGGGGATCCCGCTGACGCTCAGCAGTTCCCTGATGGTGTTGCTGGTCTCGGGCGTCCTCGTTCATAACGCGATTCGGCCCCCGAACCCCGGTGGTAACGGATTCGCTCCCCGGGACGTCGTCGCCGCCGCACTGATCGGTATTTTCGCGCTTGCCGTTCCGTATCTCCACATGTGGGATGTACTCACCGTGAACCGGTCTCGTATGTTGATAACTGGAGTCGTCGCGCTCGGAGTACCGGCGTATTACTCCCGGTTCAGGTAGCGGACGCTTCGTCGGCTGCCGATCTCTCGTTCTAAAGCGCGTTGTCGGTTGGTGATCGGTTCGTCTCTCGTCGAGAACTCAACCGGTGCCGCCCTCCCCGTTTCGTCTCGAACCGACCAGTTTAATCGCCGTCGTCGGCTCTCATCTCGTATGAGCCAGTTCCACGAGTTCGAGGTGATCCCCGCTGTCGACGTGCAGGACGGCGAGGTCGTCCAGTTGGTCGGCGGCGAGCGCGGGACGGGCAAGCGCTACGGCGACCCCGTCGCGGCCGCCGAGCGCTGGATCGAGGCGGGCGCGCGCACGCTCCACCTCGTCGACCTCGACGGCGCGTTCGAGGGCGAGCGCGTCAACGCGGCGGCGATCGAGTCGGTCGTCGAGAGCGTCTCCGACGACACCGGCCTCCAACTCGGGGGCGGCATCCGCACCGCGGATGGCGCGCGCGACCTGCTCGAGTTGGGCCTCGACCGCGTCATCCTCGGCACTGCGGCGGTCGAGACGCCCGAGATCGTCGCCGAGATCGACGAGGCACATCCGGGAAGCGTCGTCGTCAGCCTCGACGCGAAGGACGGCGAGGTCGTCGTCTCGGGGTGGACCGAGGGGACCGGGCTGGACCCCGCCGAGGCCGCGGCGCGCTACGAGGAACTGGGCGCGGGCGCAATCTTGTTCACCAACGTCGACGTGGAGGGGCAACTGGCGGGGATCGACCGCGAGGCGGTCGCGAGCGTCGTCGAGGCCGTGGACATTCCGGTCGTCGCATCCGGCGGGGTGGCGAGCGTCGAGGACGTTGTCGACTTAAAAAAGGCCGGCGCGGCCGCGGTCGTCGTCGGCACCGCGCTGTACGAGGGCGAGTTCACGCTGCGAGAGGCGCAGGACGCGGCGGACGAGATTTAAATACCGAACTCCGGGTCTGTTGCTGTTTATTTATAACTGACATTCGGATCGCCGGAGAACACCTCCAAAGCCCCAGCCGGGAGGGCGTCGCCTGCGCCGCCCTCCCGTCTGCCCCTTTGAGTCTCACCCCTCCCAGCACCGCAGCCTCACGCCTCCCCAGCCTCGCGGCTCCCTCCGCTTCGCTCCGGTCGCCGCGTCCCTCGCACGCGCTCCTCGCGCCCTTCGGGCGCTCGGAGGCGCGCGCCGCCGCATCCGGTTTATAAATAATCTCTTGACTCCCGAATTACGTCCAGTTCGCTCGGATTCGGAACCCCGCCCCACCCGCAACCGACTTACGAATCCGCCGAGACGGGCTGGTATGAGCGATCACGACCGCACCGCGGCCGTCACCCGCGAGACGAGCGAGACGACGATCGAACTCACCCTCGCGGTCGACGGCGACGGCGACAGCGAGGTCGACACGGGGATCGGCTTCTACGACCACATGCTCGAATCCTTCGCCAAGCACGGCCTCTTCGACCTGACGGTCCGCTGTGACGGCGACCTCGCGATCGACGACCACCACACCGTCGAGGACGTGGCGATCTGCCTCGGCGAGGCGTTCGACGAGGCGCTCGGCGACAAGCGTGCAATTCGGCGGTACGCCGACCGACGCGTCCCCCTCGACGAGGCGGTCGCGAGCGTCGTCGTCGACGTCGCCGGGCGCCCGTACTACGATTTTTCGGGCGAGTTCTCTCAGGAGTCGGTCGGGGAGTTCACCAGCGTCATGGCCGACCACTTCGCGCTCTCTTTAGCCCACAACGCCGGGCTGACCCTCCACGCGACGGTCGAGAAAGGGGACAACGCTCACCACGAGGTAGAAGCACTGTTCAAGGCGCTGGCGCGCGCGCTCGACGACGCCACCCGCCTCGACGAGCGCCGCAGCGACACGCCCAGCACGAAGGGCGAGCTCTAAGCGGGCCCCGCGGCCTCCCAGCAGAACCGTTTCTCCCGCCGATCCCTTATCCCCGAACGAACCGTTAGCACGGTCGTATGGACCTCGACTGCGAGGGCTGTGCCGGCTGCTGCGTCGACTGGCGCCCGCTCGACCCGGCCGCGGCGGGCTCGGACCGCACCGGGCCGCGTCCCCCGCTCGACGACGCCTACGACCTCGTCCCGCTCACCCGCGACGAGGTCGCCCGGTTCGTCGACGATGGCCTCGGCGACGCCCTGGCCCCCCGATTGTTCAGGCCGGCCGAGCGCGACGACAGCGTCCGGATCGACGGGGTCGACCTCGCCGCCGTCGACGACCGGCCCGTCTTCGTCGTCGGCCTCCGGAAGCCTCCCAAGCCGGTCGCGCCGATCGGGACCGACGAACCGCGCTGGCTCGACGCGTGCGCCTTCCTCGACCCGACGACGCTCCAGTGCCGGATCCACGACACCGACCGCTACCCGCGCACCTGTTCGACGTACCCGGGTCACAACCTCGACCTCGGCGCCGAGACGGAGTGCGAGCGCGTCGAGGCCGCCGGCGGCGGCGACCGCCTCCTCGACGACGAGCCGCCCGACGACCTCCCGGCCCCGACGTTCGGCCCGCAGGCGCTGGGCGCGACGGTGTTCGCCTACCCCGACCCGGCCGAGCTCGACGGCACCGTCGCTCGACTCCGTGACGGCGAGGCCACCGCCGACGATCGCGCCCGCTTCGCCGGCGCCGCGGTCGGCTCGCGCCCCGGGTCGCTGTCGGTGACCCACGACCGCATGGCCGAGGCTCGGGACCGCGCCCGCGAGGCCGACTCGTGGGTCGGGACGGCGATCAGCGAGTGGACCGAGCGCGCCGGCGCGGACGGCGACCGCGTCGCGCTCGACCCCGACGCCCGCGACCGGCTCGTCAGCGAGGTGGAAGACGACGCTGGCGCGCCCGGCACACCCGGCTGGGGCGCGGAGCGATAGAAGTTCGACTGAACCGTTTCTCGCGCGTGCGCACACGCGCGCAGGCCTTACCCGTGTGCGAGCCCACTGTTCTAACATGGCCGAACAGACCCCGACTGACGAGCCGGTCGAGTACGCACGCGAGGACGTGTCCGTTCTCATCGTCGGCGCCGGCGCCGCGGGCGCACGCACCGCCATCGAGCTGGCCGAGCGCGGCATCGAGGACGTGCTCGTGCTCGGCAAGCGCGGTCACGGCGACGCCCACACCACGTGGGCCCGCGGCGGGATCAACGGCGCCCTCGGCACGCACGACCCCGAGGACTCGCCCGCCATCCACGCCGCCGACACGCTCAACGAGGGCCACCATCTCAACGACCCGGCGAAGGTCGAGACGGTGACCGAGCAGATGCCGGAACGCCTCCGCGAGCTTGACGAGTGGGGGATGGAGTACTCCCGCACCGAGGACGGCGAGATAGCCCAGCGCTTCTTCGGCGCGCAGTCGTTCCGCCGGACTGCCTTCGCCGGTGACCACACGGGCGAGTCGCTTTTGAACACCCTCGTGGACCGCGCACAGGAGCTGTCGGTCCCCTACCGCGAGAACGTGATGATCACGAAGCTGGTCTCCGACGGTGAGACGGTGTACGGCGCCGTCGGCTTCGACATGGACGACGGCGAGTTCGTGCTGTTCAACGCCGGCACGGTCGTCCTCGCCGCCGGGGGACACGCGGCGATCTACAACCGCCACACCTCCAGAGACGACGAGAACAACGGCGACGGGGCGGCGCTGGCGTCCGACGCCGGCGCGTCGCTGATGGACATGGAGTTCATGCAGTTCCATCCGACCGGGATGGCCGTCGACGAGAGCGACCCCAAGTGGGCGCCGTGGAGCGGCCGCCTCGTGACCGAGGCGGTCCGCGGTGAGGGCGGCCGGCTGTTCAACAGTGAGGGCGAGCGCTTCATGGAGCGCTACTCCCCGGACCAGATGGAGCTGGACGCCCGCGACGTGGTCGCTCGGGCGATAGCGCAGGAAGTCGCCGAGGGGCGCGGCACGGAGAACGGCGGCGTCTACCTCGACATCTCTCACCGCGACGCCGACTTCATCCGGGAGCGGCTCCCGCGGATGTACGAGCGCTTCGACGACCTCGGCGTGGACATGGCCGAGGAACCCGTCGAGGTGGCGCCGACCTCCCACTACGGGATGGGTGGCGTCGCCGTCGACGACGGCGGCGAGACCGACGTGGACGGGCTCTTCGCCATCGGGGAGACGATGGCCGGCGTCCACGGCGCGAACCGGCTCGGCGGC
>JBNJEE010000225.1:0-2506 GCA_051745525.1 Methanobacteriota archaeon
CTCCAGGCGCGCCTCCTCGGCCCGCGGGCCGAAGGCGTAGACGCCGGCGTCGTCGAGCGCGTCTGCGACGCCGGCCTCCAGCGCCGACTCCGGCCCGATGACGGCCAGATCGGCGCCGATCTCGGTCGCGTAGTCGGCGACCGCGTCCGCGTCGGTCTCGTCTATCGCCTCGAACCCGTCGGCGAGCCGCCGGATCCCCGGGTTCCGGACGCTCGCGCAGGCGTACAGCGCGCTGTCGTCAGCCACCGCGCGGGCGATCGCGTGTTCGCGGCCGCCGCCCCCCACTAAGAGTACGGTCTCCGTCATGTCCGACGGATACCCGCACGGTAGTGTAAACCTTACTCTCTGTCCGACTCGATATATGCGCGTTCATGGGTATTACGGTCCCGGGGGCGGCGCTCGTCTCGGCCCGGACGCCTTTTGCCTCGCCGGACCGAATCGGTCGTATGTCACAGCCGACCGAGCGGAACCGCCTCGACGAGGAGGCGAGTCCCTACCTCCAACAACACGCCGATAACCCCGTCAACTGGCAGCCGTGGGGCGACGAGGCGTTCGAGCGCGCCCGCGAACACGACGTGCCGGTGTTCGTCTCCATCGGCTACTCCTCGTGTCACTGGTGTCACGTCATGGCCGAGGAGAGCTTCGAGGACGAGTCGGTCGCGGCCGCGGTCAACGAGTCGTTCGTCCCGATCAAGGTCGACCGCGAGGAGCGCCCCGACGTCGATAGCACGTTCATGACCGTCTGCCAGCTGGTCACCGGCGGCGGCGGGTGGCCGCTCTCTGCGTGGTGTACGCCCGATGGGAAGCCGTTCTACGTCGGGACCTACTTCCCGCCCGAGCCACGCCGGAACCAGCCCGGTTTCCGCGACCTCTGTGAACGCGTCGCCGACTCGTGGCGCGACCCCGAGCAACGCGAGGAGATGAAGCGGCGCGCCCACCAGTGGACCGAGAGCGCGCGCGACGAACTGGAGTCGGTGCCGACGCCGGAGGCGACGGACCGAGACGGAGCCGGAGCGGGCGGGGAGGGCGCCGCCTCGCCGCCCGGAGACGAACTGCTCGACACGGCCGCAGCGGCCGCGCTGCGCGGCTACGACGAGGAGTACGGCGGCTTCGGGAGCGGCGGCGCGAAGTTCCCGATGCCCGGCCGGATCGACCTCCTCATGCGGGCGTACGCCGGCCGCGGTCGCGACGCGCTCCTGTCGGCCGCGACGGGCACTCTCGACGGAATGGCCCGCGGCGGAATGTACGACCAGATCGGCGGCGGGTTCCACCGCTACGCGGTCGACCGCCAGTGGACGGTCCCCCACTTCGAGAAGATGCTGTACGACAACGCCGAGCTGCCGATGGCCTACCTCGACGGCTACCGGTTCGCGGGCGACCCCGCGTACGCCCGCGTCGCGAGCGAGTCGCTCGCGTTCCTCGATCGCGAACTGCGCCGCGACGACGGCGCGTTCTTCAGCACCCTCGACGCGCGGAGCCGACCGCCCGAGAGCCGCAACGGACACGAGGGCGACGAAGAAGGTGACGTCGAGGGCGACGAAGAAGGTGACGTCGAGGGCGCCTTCTACATCTGGACCCCCGAGGAGGTCGACGCCGTCCTCGACGAGCCGGCGGCGTCGCTGGCGAAGGAGCGGTACGGGATCCGGTCCGGCGGCAACTTCGAGCGCGGCACGACGGTCCCGACGGTCGCCGCGTCCGTCGAGGAGTTGGCCGCGGACCGCGACCGCTCGAACGACGAGGTCCGTGAGCTGCTGACGGAAGCGCGCACGGCGCTGTTCGACGCCAGAGAGTCGCGCCCGCGGCCCGCCCGCGACGAGAAGGTGCTGGCGGCGTGGAACGGTCGGGCCATCTCCGCGTTCGCGAGGGCCGGAAACACCCTCGGAAGGCCGTACGCCGAGATCGCCAGCGAGGCGCTCGACTTCTGTCGCGACCGGCTCTACGACGCCGACGCGACGGCCGGCGCGCTCGCCCGGCGCTGGCTCGACGGCGACGTGCGCGGGCCGGGGTACCTCGACGACTACGCGTTCCTCGCGCGCGGCGCGCTCGACGTCTACGCCGCCACCGGCGACCCCGAGCCGCTCGGGTTCGCGCTGGAGCTGGCCGACGCGCTCGTCGCGGAGTTCTACGACGCCGACGACGGGACGATCTACTTCACCCGTGACCTCGACAGCGAGGCGCGAGGCGCCTCTGGCAGCCGGACGCAGTCCGGCGACGGTGAGGCCTCTGAGACGGACGATTCCGGTCCCCTCATCGCACGACCACAGGAGTTCACCGACCGTTCGACGCCGTCAAGCCTCGGCGTCGCGGCCGAGACGCTCGCGCTCCTCGACGGCTTCCGGACCGACGGGGGGTTCCGCGATATCGCCGAGCGCGTCGTGACGACGCACGCCGACCGGATCCGCGGGAGCCCGCTGGAGCACGCCTCGCTCGTGCGGGCGGCCGACCTCGTCGAGACCGGCGGGATCGAGGTGACGATCGCCGCCGACGAGGTCCCCGACGAGTGGCG
>JBNJEE010000104.1:0-8922 GCA_051745525.1 Methanobacteriota archaeon
GCACCGTTGGTCCAGTGGTAGGACATTAGCTTCCCAAGCTAATAGCCCGGGTTCAATTCCCGGACGGTGCATTTTCTACCTGACTCCGTCAGGTAGCGTTCGCTTCACGCTGTTCAGCGAACTCTCGAACGTAGTGAGAGAAATCGCCGGATAGAATTGAACCCTATCAGTCGCGCGCAGCGAACGCAGTGAGTGAGCACGTCTGATTCTGGTTCAATTCCCGGACTGTGCACTCTCTTCGGCGAGCAATTCCGCGATCCGCAGGAATGGCGAAATGCCCTCTGACATGCCGAATACCTCCAAAGCTCCAGGCGCTCGTTTATAAATGGTCGACTGCGGATCGGCGGCGAACACCGCCAAAGCCCCAGCCGGGAGGCGGGCGCACGCTCGCTGCGCGCTTCGGTCGCTCACTCCGTTCGCTCCCTCCAGTGCTTACGTCGCCTGCGCCCGCCTCCCGGCTGCCCCTTTGAGTCCCACCCCGCACCGCACAGCAACCGCACCTCACACCTCCCCAGCCTCGTCGGTGGTCCTCCGCTACGCTCCAGACCACCGACTCCCTCGCGCGTACTGCTCGGCCGCAAAGCGGCCTCGCAGGCACGCGCCACCGCACAGCGTTCCCTTATAAATAATCGCCGCTGCGACGACGCCGGTTTAAATACCACATCCTCGGCCCGCTCAGAAGATGTTCGCCTGGTCGTAGACGGAAATGCCGGTGTCCGTGATGTCGTACGGCTTCGTCTCGCGGGAGTGGTTCGCGTCGCGGATCTTCTGGATCTCGACGGCGAGGCGCGTCTCACGGAAGTCCGACCCGCGGACGTACTGGAGGACGAACACCGCGTCGGTGAGGTACTCGACGATACCGTGCCGCGAGGCGTACGGTGTCTCCTCGCTCGCCTCGGAGGTGAGAAGCGTCGTGACGCCCGCCTCCTTCAGCGAGCGCGTGAACCCGAACACCTCCGAGCGGCGCTTCGCGGGGTGGTCGTACATCATCTCCAGCAGGGAGACGGAGTCGAGCACCAGCCGGTCCGCGTCGAACTCGGCGATGAGTCGGACGAGGTCGTTCCGAATCGACGCGAGCGAGTTTGCCATCTCGATGGGGTCGATAGCGACGACCGCGAGGCGGTCCTCGGCGGCGTGTTCACGGAACGACCACCCCTTCTCGGTCGCCGTGTCGAGGATCGACTCGCGGGTCTGTTCGAGCGTGATGTAGATCCCCTTGTTCCCCGACTCGAGCGCGTGGTTGAGAAACTGGAGTGCGAACGTCGTCTTCCCAGTCCCGGCCCCGCCGATGACCGACAGCAGCGACCGACTGGGGATGCCGCCGAGGATCATGTCGTCGAGCCCCTTGATCCCGATGTCGGTCCGATCGATTCCGGACTCGTACTCGTCGGGGTCGACGTCGAAGTCGGTCGCCCCGCCGGGATCCGCGTCGCCGCCACTGAACTCTGCGAACCCGAAGTCGTCGTCGCCGGGACTCGAACCGCCGCGGTAGCCGCCGAAGGGGTCGTCACCTCCAGATGGCTCGCCGCTCCCGCCGCTCGGCCCGGCGCCGGCGTCGGCGTCCCCCCCGGCTCCGCCGCCGCCGAACGGGTCGTCTTCGCCGAAGGAGCCGAACCCCGCGTCGGCGTCGATGTCGCCGAACGCGTCCGCCGGAACACCGCCACTCGGCGATACGCCTCCCGTCTCGTCGCCTCCAGAGTCGGCGTCATCAGCGACGGCGCCGCCGACGGGGTCCTCGTCGGCCGCCTCTGCGCCCGTTTCATCGCCGGTACCGCCGGGCGGGTCGGCGGACTCCGCGTCGCCGCTCGCAGCGGCCGGTTCCCCCGCCGGGTCGTCCGTACCGGATTCGCCGTTGTCTACATCCGCTTCCGCTCCGTCGGAACCGTCTTCCCCGCCGTCGGAACCGTCCTCCGCACCATCGGAACCGTCCTCCGCACCATCGGAACCGTCCTCCGCACCCTCCACCGGCGGCTCGTCGGACTCCTCGTCGGTCTCGCGTATCGCGCGCTCGAACCAGTCGTCCTCCTCGCTCATCTGTTCCGCCGCCCGTGGGGGGTCGACATGGGCCGAGCAACGAAGTCGAGCGGCTTGAAGCTTTCCGGCGAGATTTCACCTGTCGGGAATCCGGAGGGGGCGCCCGATGTCCGCACGCTTTTATCCGGGGATTGGGATAAATTCCGCATGGAAGTGGGCATCGTGGCGCGGAAGGGGAGCGAGCGGGCGGCGTCGCTCGCGGCGACCCTCCGAGACGTCGTCGTCGACGCGGGCGAGAGCGTCTGGCTCGACGAGGAGACCGCCGCGAGCCTCGACGCCGGCGACGACGCGCGACCGGTCGAGGGGTTCGACGACTGCGACCTCGTCGTCGCGGTCGGCGGCGACGGGACGTTCCTGTTCGTCGCGCGCAACGCCGGGGACACCCCGATCGTCGGGGTGAACCTCGGGGAGGTTGGATTCCTCAACGCCGTCCCGCCGGCGGACGCCGCGACCGCGCTCCGCGCCGAGATCCGGGCGTTCCGCGGCGGCGGCCTGGACGTCCGTGAGGCCCCGCGACTCGCCGCCAGCGCCGGCGGCTGGACGTCGACGCCGGCCGCGAACGAGGTAGTCGTCCAGGGCGCCCGGCGCGGCCCGGGCGGCGGGATCGACTACGAGGTGCGCGTCGACGGGTCGCGGTACGCCGACGGCCACGCCGACGGGGTCCTCGTGGCCACGCCGACCGGGTCGACCGCGTACAACCTCTCCGAGCGCGGCCCGCTCGTCCACCCGGCCGTGGCCGGACTGGTCGTCAACGAGATGGTCGCCGAGGAGGGGATGCCCCCGCTCGTGGTCGACACGGACGCGACGGTCACGGTCGCGGTCGCGGGCGAGTCGGGCGTCACCGTCGTCAGCGACGGACGCGACACTGCGACGCTCGACGGGCCGATCGAGGTGACCGTCGAGCGCACCGCGCCGCCGATACGGATCGCGGGCCCGCCCTCCGACTTCTTCGAGGCGCTCGGGAAGCTGTCGTAGGCCGGCCACGCAAGCTTCGATCCGCCGCCGCGCACGTCCTTCCCGGCATCGTCCTGAGCGCCGTGATACTGGCTGGGTGGGGGAGCCTACTTGGCGAGGAGGCCGTCCCGGCGTGGCAGCGCGAACACCTCTCGGAGCCGTTCCAAGAGGCGTTCGTCAGGGAGTGACGGCGACCGCACCCACAAAGCGTTTACCCGGCCCCCACCGACGCGAGAGCGTGAATCGCCGTGCGACGCTCGGTCGGTACGCGGTCGCGGGGCTCGCTGTCGCGGCGCTGGCGGCGCTCGGGCTTGCGGTCTCTCCCGAGGTCGCGCTCTCGCGACTCCGCTGGCTCGCGGGTGACCCGCTCCGATTCGGGGTCGCCGCCGTCGCGCTCGCGGCCGTCAGACCGCTTCTCGCGTGGCCGACGACACTCCTCGCCGTCGCCGTCGGCTTCGGGTACGGCTGGGGCGGAACCCCGTTCGCGCTCGCGCTCGTCGTCGGCACCGCGCTCCCGCCGTACGCGCTTGCTCGGACGGGGCGTCTCCGGCTCCGAGAGGACGCCGAGGTCGAGGAAACCGAAGTCGAGGTGAGTTCAGGGGTCGCCGACCGGTTCTGCCGCGCCGGCGAGCGCTTTGCCGCGGAGTCGGGGAGCGTGCGCGCCGTGGCGGGGACGCGCCTGCTGCCGCTCCCCTCGGACGCGGTGACGGTCGGGGCCGCGGCGGCCGACGTCAGGACGCGGCCGTTCCTAGTCGGCACGGCGCTCGGCGAGCTGCCGTGGGTCCTCTCCGGGGTCGCGGTGGGCGTCTCGCTCGACCGCCTCGCGGCCGCCGACGGGTCGCTCGTCGACCCGACCGTGATCCTCGGTATGGCGGCCGTCGGCGCGCTGGTACTCGCCGGACCGCTCTACCGGACGTTCCTGCGGCCGGACGCGGCGCAGGCCTGACTCGCCGCGGTATGAAAAGATCGAAACAGCGGACGGATCGGAGAACGCGAAGACCGCCCGTACGCGTCGTCGTGCGGGCGATCGTGCGGATCGTGTGCCTCTGACGGCGGACGTGTGCCTCGACTCGGAGACCGACCGCAGCGGCGCGCGCATCCCCCCGGTCCCCGAATCCCGGGAACCGACCCAGCCCTGACCCCGAAGCCGCGGTGCGGTCCGCGCTCGCCCGCCGCGAGCGACCGGACGCGACCGTGACTCCAACGGGGGACCGGGAGAACGCGCCTCGCTACGAGTCGGCGGTCTCGTTGTCGCCGCTCGAATCCTCTTCTTCCGACTCCTCGGACTCCTCGTACTCGACCTCGATGCCGCTCGGTACCGGCCGGAGGAGGTAGCGACCGTTCCCCCGCAGCACCGGCGCGAAGTCCGCGGTGAATGTCGTCCGCGTGTTCTCGCGGATCTCGAATTGCTCGTTGAACTTCAGGGGCGCGTTGCCCGGGAGGTCGACGGTCGCGTCGCCCCCGTCGGTGAGCGTCCCGTCTGCCGACGACACGTCGAGTTGGAGATACGGGTACTCCCCGGTCTCGAGCTCGCGCTCGTCGATCAGCTGCGTCTCACCGTCTTGGAGCTCGACGAGGTCCGCTTCTTGGGGCTCGTCGAACTCGAAGTACTCGCGGCCTTCGGGAGCGTCCTCTTCGTCGTCCGTCTCGTTGCCGGTGGCGGTTTCGTTGCCGTCAGCGTCGTCGCCCCCGTCGTCCGTGTCGGTCTCGTTGCCGTCGGCGTCCTCCTCGTCCGGCTCGGCACCCTCCGGCCCGAGCCAGAACCCCTCGACGGTGACGACGAGCGACTCGAAGTCGCCGATGTCGGCGGGCTGGTCCGTCACCTGCGTCGCGAGCGTTCCCGTCGCGCGGCCGACGCAGCCGGCGAGGCCGGCCGCGCCGAGCGCGGCGGCGCCGGCCGCCTGGAGGTACGTCCGGCGGTCGAGCGCGACGCGGTCGGGCGTGCGGTCCGTCACGTTACGCACCCCCCTCGTCGGCGTCGGAGCCGTCCTCCGCGTCGGGCCCGTCCCCCTCGCCGGCGCCGTTGCCGGCGACTTCGCTCACGGTCTCGCCGAGGTCGTCGACGCCGCCATCGAGGAACTCGTTCACGCTATTGAGGATGCCGCCGACGAAGTCGGGCACCTGGTCCGGGAGGTCGCTCGGCGGCCCCGTGTCGCCCGAGGCGTTGTCCGGGCCGGGCGCCGCCGCGACGGCACCGGCGGCCGCGCCGGTCCCGATCAGTACCACCGTGGCCAGCGCCACGAGCAGCGTCGTTCGGAGTGCGTTCATAGCAACTTCCCCTCGGGGCTCTACACCATTTAATTGCGTAAGCCGTTCAGCCGAATTGCGCCCGATTTAACTCGGTTTAACGGCCGTGAGAGCCTCCGAGAGGCGCATCTCGTCGAATCGGGTAGTTGCTTATAAAAGCGGACGCCGGTCGGTAGGTCGGGTGTCGCTCGCACGGCAGAGCGGACTCGCCCGCACGGCGGGTCGGACCTCTCCCGTGCGACCGCGTGTCCGGGGTGAACAGAAAGCGCCTCGGCGGTTCAGATCGGTTCGCTCCCGCTAGGGCTCCAGCCGGTTCGGGTCGCGCGGGAACATGATCGCCTCCTTGATGTTGCTGAGGCCGGCGACCTTCTGGACGAGGCGGTCGATACCCAGGCCGTAGCCGCCGTGCGGGGGCGTGCCGTAGCTCAGCGCCTCGATGTAGAACTCGAAGTTCGCGGTCTCGACGCCCTCCTCCTCCATCACGTCGACCATGCGCTCGACGTCGTGTTCGCGCTGGCCGCCCGAGGAGAGCTCCTGGCCCTTGTAGATGAGGTCGAACTTCCGGGAGGCGATGTCGTCGCCCTCGACGTCTTGCATGTAGTAGAACTTCTCGTCGGGGTAGCCGACGACGAAGAACGCGGGGTGGCCCTGCGCTTCGAAGTGCTCGCCGAGCAGCTTCTCACCCTTCGTGTCGAGGTCGGTCGGGTCGTCCGGGAAGTGCCCGTACTCGGTCTCTAAGATGTCGAGCGCCTCGTCAAAGGTGATCCGCGGGAAGTCCTCTTCGGGGACGTCGAGGTCGACGTCGAGCAGGTCGAGCTCGCGCTCGGCGTTCTCGGCGACCTTGCGGAGTGCGTAGCGCAGCGACTCCTCTTGGACGTCCATCACGTCGTCGTGGTCGTCGATGTACGCCAGCTCCACGTCGAACATCGCGATCTCGGAGACGTGACGGGAGGTGGCGAAGTCCTCGGCGCGGAACGCGGTACCCGTCTCGTAGACGGCCTCGTAGCCCGACGCCATCAGCATCTGCTTGTACAGCTGGGGGCTCTGCGAGAGGAACGCGTCCTGGTTGTAGTAGAGGATCGGGAACAGCTCCGCGCCGCCCTCGGCGCCGCCCTTCGAGATCAGCGGCGTCTTGATGTCGACGAACCCCTGCTCGTCGAACCACTCCTCCATCGCGGTGATCAACTCGGAGCGGAGGGTGAACACCGCGAGCGTCTCCGGCTTCCGGAGGTCGAGCGCGCGGTTATCGAGCCGGGTCGAGAGGTCGACCTCGATGTCCTTCGAGATCTCCAGCGGGAGCGGGGAGCCGGCCTCGTCGATGACCTCGTACTCGGTCGGCGCGATCTCGACGCCGCCGGGTGCCTGATCGCTCTCCAGCGGCTCGCCGACGACGCGGACCACGTCCTCGGCGCCAACGTCCTGGACGGCCTCGAACAGCTCGGGCTCGCGTTCCTCCTTGAAGACGATCTGGATGAGCCCCTCGCGGTCGCGCACGATGAGGAAGACGAGGCCTCCCAAATCGCGGATCTCGTGGACGTGGCCGGCGATGGCGACCTCGTCCGCGTCCGGTTCGACGTCCGACGTGTGAATGCGCTCGATCATAGAGACTGCGTTACGCGCAAGTGGTCGGGCGTTCGTCATAGGCCTGTCGTCTCGGCGTCGACGGAACGGCTCGCCCGCGGCCGCTCCGGCTGATTCTCGCCGATTCCGGAGCGAACCGACCGTGGCATGTGGTCACATAACTAACATAATTTTAATACGAAACCGTCGTATCGAGAGAGTAACGGCGTTTCCCGCGCCGCGGAGCCCGATCATGACCCGTTCCACCCCCTCGAAGCTCGTGCGGTCCGCGAGCGTCGCGTTCCTCGGGTGGATCGGGATCGGGTATTCGGCTCCGAATCCACGGTCCGTCCGCCCGACCGCGTGACGCGCGTCGGCTGGGGAGGGTTCCCCGCGGGACGGACCATCTCCCGTTCTCTCCAGCCGTCGCTGTCCGTCGCGCGCGTCGAACCGGGCGAGCGCCGCCCTCGCGAGCGCCGCCGCCGGCAACCCGCACTGCCGACCGCAGTCGGTGACCCCGCCGTCGGCCCGTTCGAGGAGGCGGACCTGTCGGGCCCCGGATTTCGAACCGGGCCCCGACTGGCCGCGCCGCGTTCGACTCGCGGCGAGGGCGTATGGCGGCAGCCATCCACACGCCGTCGGTCGAGGCCACGGTGACCGTCCGCGTCTCGCAGGCGGCCACCGGCGACCTCGTCGCCGGCGCCAGAGCACAGATCGAGCGAATCGACGGCATCAGCGTCGAGGAGATCGAGATCGCCGGCCTCCGGCCCGGCCTCAACGACACCACGGTCGAGGCGGTCGCCACTCTCGCGGTCGACGATGGGGCGGCGCCCGACGCCGAGTTCGACGCCGCCAGGATCGACGCGGGCGACGAGTTCGTCGTTGACCGCGTCCGCGAGCGGCTCGCCGACGGCTTCGGCGTCGACCCCGAGCGCGTCGAGCGCGTCGACCCGCCCGACTGACGGGGCGGGATGAGGCGTTCCTCCCGACTACTCCTCTGCGAGTCGCTCTCGCACGTCGGTCTCGGCGCGTCGCAGCACCTCCCGGATCGGCAGGCCGGTCGACTCGGCGACCGCGGCCGCGTCGTCGTACTCCCCGCTGACGTCGTACACCTCCCCCTCGGTGGTCGAGGCGACCTTCACGGCCACCTCGTGATCCACCCCGTCGACCCGGAGGGTCGCCGTCTCGAACTCACGTTCGGCGATCCAGCGGTGGCTCGCGCCGCACTGGCGCACCCCGAGCGTCCCCGTCTCGCGGGCGAGGCGCTCGGCGACCGCCTCGGCGTCCTCGGGCTTACAGATCACCTTCACTAGGTGCCCCGGGCGGGACTTCTTCATCGTCGTCGGGACGATCGTTACGTCACGTGCCCCGGTGCGTGCGAGCGTCTCTTGGAGCCCGCCGAGGACCTCCGGCGCGGCGTCGTCGAGGTTCGTCTCCAAGACGGCGATGTCGTCGTGGATGAGGCCGTCGCGGTCATGGCCGGCCGCGGCGTCCTCGCCTTCGCCGTCCTCGCTTTCGCCGTCCTCGCCTTCGCCTTCGCTTTCGCCGCCGTCGCCGACGAGCGCGCGGAGGACGTTCGGGTGGCGCTCGAAGTCGGCGTCGCCGGCGCCGTAGCCCGCGCGCTCGACCGCGAGATCGGGGACCGCGTCGACGCCTTCCGCGAACGCGCCGAGGATTGCGGCGCCGGTCGGCGTGAGCAGTTCGCGGTCGATCGGCCCGCCGGCGATCCGGAACGACGCACGAGTCGCGACCTCGGTCGTCGCCGGGGCCGGGACCGGGTACGTCCCGTGGCTCATCTCGACCGTCCCCCCGCCGGCGGCGACCGGCGTGGTCACCACCCGGTCCGGGTCGAGGTCGGCGAGCAGCAGCGCCGCGCCGACCACGTCGGCGATCGCGTCGTCCGCACCCACCTCGTGGAAGTGGGTGTCCTCGAGGTCGGTGCCGTGGACCGACGCCTCGGCACGTCCGAGCAGTTCGAAGGCGTCGAGCGCGGTCGATTCGACCGCCTCGGGGAGGTCCATCGACGCAACGAGATCGACCACCTCGGCGTAGCTCCGGTGGACGCCCGCGCCCTCGGCCGGTCCAGCTGCGCCGGAAGCGTCTGCGTCGTGGTCGTGGCTGTGATCG
>JBNJEE010000015.1:0-26734 GCA_051745525.1 Methanobacteriota archaeon
CGTCGACGCCGGCGACGCCGACGACGACGTCGAGGACATCGGCGAGAAGGTCGCGGAGCTCCGATAACCACCCATGAGCGCAGAAGAGGGCACCGGCGACTCGACGACTGCGGAGGTCATCGAGGTCGTCGGCAAGACCGGGATGCACGGCGAGGCCATGCAGGTCAAGTGCCGCATCCAGGAGGGATCGAACCAGGGCCGGATCATCACCCGGAACGTCCTGGGTCCCGTCCGTCTGGGCGACGTGCTCCAGCTGCGGGAGACCCAGCGCGACGCCGACTCCATCGGAGGGCGATAACCAATGGTCGAGACACGCACCTGCGATTACAGCGGTGAGGAGATCGAGCCCGGCACGGGCACGATGTACGTGAAGAAGGACGGACAGATCCTCCACTTCGTCGACTCAAAGGCGGAGAAGAACTACTTCCTCGGTCGCGAGGCGCGCGACGTCGAGTGGACCGAGGAGGGCCACCGCGCGGGAGGCGAGGACCAGTGAGCCACCACGACGAGCGCACCTTCGTGATGGTGAAGCCCGACGGCGTCCAACGCGGCCTCATCGGCGAGATCGTCTCTCGCTTCGAGGACCGCGGGCTCAAGCTCGTCGGCGGCAAGTTCACCCGGATCGACGAGGAGCTCGCTCACGAGCACTACGGCGAGCACGAGGACAAACCGTTCTTCGACGGCCTCGTCGAGTTCATCACCTCCGGCCCCGTCTTCGCGATGGTGTGGGAGGGCGCGGACGCGACCCGACAGGTCCGCGCGATGGTCGGCGAGACGGACCCCGCCGAGTCCGCCCCGGGCACGATCCGCGGCGACTTCGGCTTAGACCTCGGCCACAACGTGATCCACGCGTCGGACCACGAGGACGAGGGCGCCAACGAACGTGAGATCGACCTGTTCTTCGACGACGAGGAACTCGTCGACTACGGTCTCGACACCGCTGCGTGGGTGTACGAGGAAGAGGACCACTGACGACGCGGCTCTCGGAATTTCCATTTTCGCTGCTGCCCGGCGAGCCCTCGCTCAGTCGACACACCGCGTTTCCGGTGAACCCTTCCCGAGAACATCCCGCAGTCACCCGTTTTTCGAAAAAGAACCAATTATAAACCGCTGCGGCCAGCCTCCTCGATTCAGGTCTCGACCGCTATTGCGGTCCCGTCGTCCGCGACCACGATCACCTCGTCGCCGCCGTCGCCGGTGACATCGGCGAACAGGGGGCCGCCGTAGGCGACGACTTCGGCGGGGCCACCCCGAGTGATCACCTCGCCGCTCTGGGTCATCGCGAGCACCTCGCCGGCGCGGTTGACCACGACCGGTGCGCGCTCGCCGTTGCCGTCGACGTCGCCCATGCGCGGCTCGTTGACCCGCGTCGACGCGCCGTACTGCTGTTTCCAGACGACCTCTCCGTCGAGGAGGTCGACGGCCCACACGCTCCCGGTGCCGCCGACGTACACGCGGCCGGGGTCGGCGTCGCCGATCGCGACCGGGCGGTCCTGAAGCCCGACCTCGTACCGGGCCGACCCGTCGCTCGTTTCCAGCGTCTCCAAGTTCCCGTTCGGCCCGCCGAGCGCCAACACGGAGCCGTCGCGGCTGTCCGCCGCGTTCCAGCTCAGCGGGTTCACGTTCGGCTCGGTCGTCCAGCGAGTCCCGCCGCTCGCGTCGAGCATGTGGACCGTCGCGGGGTCGCCCGCGGTCGTCAGCACCGCGAGCCCGCCCCGCACGTCGGCGTCCGCGTCGGGTTCAACGACGAGCGGTCGGCGGTCGATCTCGCCCGACAGCGAAGCCTCGGCGACCGCGTCGCCCTCGCCGTCGACGATGCGAACCTCCCCGTCGGTCGTGACCGCGGCGACCTCCGGGCTCCCGTCCCCGGTGAGGTCGCCGACGGCGGGCCGGAGTCCCGAGGGGCCGCCGAGGTCGACCGCGAACCGCTCCGTCCCGTCGTCGGCGTCGACCACGACGAGCTCGCCCGACGCTGTGGTGAGCGCGACCACCGGGTCGCCGCCGAGGGTGCCCGCGGTGAGGCCGCTGACGCCGATGGGGTCGCCGCCGGCTCCGTCGGAGTCGTTCCCGTCGCCGTCTCCGGATCCGTCGCCGCCGCCCCGCTCCGCGTCTGGCCCGGAGATCGATGTCGTCCACGTGGTCTCGTCGGTCCCGACGACCGCCGCGCGGACGACCCGCGACCCGTTCTCGACCGCGGGTCGCAGGAGCAGCGGGTCGCCGTCGACGGTCGCGACCACGGCGCCGCTGCCGTCATCGCCCGCGGCCGGCTCGGACTCCCAGACGACCGTGGCGTCCGTGGTGGCGTCGTCGACGCCGACGAACGCGAACAGCGCCACGCCGACGCCGGTCGCGCCGCCGGCCAGCAGGATGAGCGTCGCGAACAGGACGCGTCGGTCCATTTGAACTCCTTTCGGGCGTCGCCGTGAAACGGTTGTCGGATGCGGCCCTTCCGGTCCGCGACGGTCCGGAAAGCGGGCCGGGGGACGACTCCTACCGCTCCAGGAGCGTGGCCACGTGGTCCGCGCGCGCCGCGCCGACGAGGTCGCGCAGCGCTGCGGGGTCGTGCTCCCCATCGGCGTTCACCAGGTAGACGGCGCCGTCGCGGTCGCCGTAGACGCCGTGGAGGTCGTAGACGAACCCGTACACGGTCGCGTCGGACGCCTCCTCGCGCTCGCGGGCGAACGCCACCTGTGCGTGGACGTTGTACTCGACGAGAGGGTCGCGGACTGGTGTATCGGCACCGTTGTCCGCATTTTTGTCGGCCGCGTCACCGACCACGGCCGGGTCGCTCAGCCCCTCCTCGACGATCGGTACCAGCGCCTCGACGTCGGCGCGGACGCCCGGTTCCGACGGGAACTCGCCGGTTCGGGCGGCCGTGAGCGCGGCCTCGACCGCGCCACATCCCGTGTGACCGACCACGGCGAGGACCTCGGTGTGGGTGTGCTGAAGCGGGTACGCCACGCTCCCGTCGAGGACCCGCTCGTCGTCGACGAGGGCGCTCACGCTGTTGCCGATGGAGCCGGCGGTGAAGAGGAACCCCGGCTCGTCGACGTCGAACATCCCCTCCTGTGAGACGCGCGAGTCGGAACAACAGACGGAGACCACGCCGGGTCGCTGGCCGTCGCGATGCCGGTCGAAGGAGCCGGACGGAAGCGCAGCGACGTGGCCGTCGTTGCGGTCGAGGAGGTCGGTGAGTATCTCGCGGTCCATACCGGCCCGACCCGTCGGAGGAACAAAAAACGACGTGAACGCGGAGGTGGCTCTCCGGGCGCGCGGTTCGCAGTGGGCGAATGCGTGGGCCGTCGCAGCCGGAACGGGGCCGATCAGGCGATGAGTCCGACGACCGAAACCAGGACACCGACGACGAACACCGCGAGGAGCGCGATCGTTGCGATCACGACCGCGGGCGCGAGCGCCTCCTCGTTCTCGTCGAGGACGAGGTCTTCCATGTTCTGCATACCCGAGCCGTCGTCGCGGCGGGATTTGAACGCTTCGACCGAGCCCGCGCTACTTGCCGATCCGGTTCCTCACTGGTCGAGCCACACGTTGTTGTACTCGCTCGCGACCCGCGGGTTGTACTGCGAGCAGGAGTGAGCGACGAAGTCGTTGACGTGGTCGCGGACGCCGATGGAGACGCGCAGGCTGTAGCTGCGGAGGTGGACCCGGTCTTCGAGCACCGTCGGGATGATCGACTCGTACAGCTCGCGCCACCCGTCGATTTCGCTGGCGCGCCGCGCCCGATGAGATGACCCTCGCCGACGTGTTTTTGTGCGTCCGGCGTGGCGAATACGCCAAGATGCCACGCGAACAGTACCAGACGAAACTGGAGGGGCTCCGCGACGACGTGCTCTACATGAGCGAACTGGTCGCGGAACGGCTCCGCACCGGGCTCGACGCCCTCGAACGCCAGGACGCGGCGCTGGGCGAGGAAGTGATCGCCGGCGACGCCGAAATCAACGACCGCTACCTCGAACTGGAGGGGCAGTGTACGGACCTGATCGCGCTCCAGCAGCCGGTCGCCGGGGACCTGCGGTTCATCGCCGCGTCGTTCAAGATCATCACCGACCTCGAACGGATCGCCGACCTCGCGACGAACCTCGGCGAATACGCGAAACGGGCCGACCGCGAGGTGTTCCCCGACGTCGACGTCCAGCGTATCGGCGACGAGACGCTGGCGATGCTCGACGAGGCGATGAACGCGTACGCGGAGTCAGACCCCGAGCGCTGTCACGCCGTCGCCGAGGCGGACGACGACGTCGACGCCGCCTGCGAGGCAGCGAGCGAACTCGTCGTCCGCGACCTCATCGAGCGCGACGAGCTCCGCGAGGAGGACGTGGAGGCGACGATGCGGAACGTCTCGCGGCTCCTCCTTACGATCCGCGACCTCGAACGCGTCGGCGACCACGCGGTCAACATCGCCGCCCGATCGCTGTACATGATCGAGAACGACGACGAGCTGCTGTACTGATCGAGGCCGGACCGACGGCGGGCACCGGCCCACCGCGTCAGTGAACCGCCCGGAACGTGTCACCTCGCGAGGTGTTTCCCCCGCGTTATATCCCCCTGACGGCCGACCGGATACGCATGGTTCTCGGAGCCGTCGTCTCGTTCGTCGTCGCGCTGTTGGTCGGTGGACTGGGCATCTACGTCGGAGCGCGCGTCATCGCGGACGTCGACGACTACTCCCGCGCGGTGGTCACCGCGCTCCTCGGCGCCGTCGCGTGGGCGATCGGGTCGCTGATCCCGCTCGTCGGGTCGCTCGTCGCGCTGGTCGCGTGGGTGTGGGTCATCAACCGCCGGTATCCGGGCGGCTGGGCGAAGGCCGCCGTCATCGGGCTGGTCGCGTGGGGCGCCGCCTTAGTCGTCATCGCCGTCTTGAACGGCGTCCTCGGTCTCGGAATCAGCGCGCTCGGCGTCCCCGGCGTCTGAACCGGTCCCGCGCGAACGCCGCCCGCGGCTCGGTGCGCGTCAGACCGCGGCCCACCACGCCACGGCGACCGCGACGCCGCCGAGGACCGAGCTCAGGACGGCGTGTCGACGGAGCCGGTCCCGGAACTGGTGGCCCTCTGCGTCGTGGTCCGCGGCGTCGACCGGGCACGTCTCGCTTCCCGTGGTACACTCCGGCAGCAGATCGACGGCGACGTGGAGGAACACGCCGGCGGCGATGCCGAACAGGAGCCCGCGAAGCCCGCTCTCCGGCGAAATACCGGCGATGCCGACCGGCAGGGCCACGATGCCGACCGCCGCCGCGGGCAGAAGCAGGGCGACGACCGACCGCCCCCGCTCGGCGAGGCGACGGGCCGCGGCGTACCCGGCGGGCGCCTTGTGCGAGACGAGCGCGATCCCGAGGACGGAGGTGAGCGAGGGCATCGCCGCGTAGATCGCGCCGATGATCGCGCCGGCCGAGAGCGCGTGAACCGTCAGCTCGGCCGTCGTTCGATCGACGGGCAACTCCAGGTGGGCGAACCGGTGTCCGATAGTGTGACCGGCGTACCCGCCCAGGAAGCCGACCGCGATGCCGAGGCTGCCGAGTCGGCCGTGCTGGCCGAGCGCCTGCGGGATCAGGAAGAGCGCGGCGCTGGTCACCATCGCGCCGCTGGCCAGTCCGTACCCCCAGACCGGCTCTAAGGGGTGGCCGCTCCGCACCGCACGGGCGCCGAGCGGCGCCCCGACGGCCATCGCCGCGAACGCGGTCCAAGAGACCGCCACGAGCTTCCAACTAACTCCGTCGGCTACCGCCGCGGCCGACAGGACGATCAACGCTATCAGTCCGGCCGCTCCGACGGCCCGTTCTCTGCCGGCCGTCGATCGATCCGTCGCGGCTCGGGAGAGATGTTCCCCAATCACTATTGTACAGTAATAACTAGACTATTTATATTAATAAACCCTCCGGGGCACGCCTTCGGACCGGACGCGGATCGGCGGCCGTGGACCACGAAAGCGTCCGTATCGTCGGTTAGAACGGTGTCGAATCGAGAGAATCTCGGGAGGGCAACCCGACCCTCGGCGTCGAGCGGGCTGTGACCTCAGTTGTCGGCGACGAGGGGGGTCTTCCGCGCCTCGGCGCGCGCTTCGGGCTCCGCGGGCGCCGGCGCCCACTCCAGTCCCCCGTCGTATTCGAAGGCGCGGTGGTCCCGGGTCGGGTCGACGACCGTCAGCGAGAGCCAGCCGTTGTCCAGCAGACCGGCCACCGCCTCGTTGTCGGCCAGGACTTCGGTGACGCGGTCGACCGGCGCGTGGACGACCGTCGAGAGCCGGAGCGGCAGGTGGTACGGCTCGCCCGCGGCGGCCATGACCGACTGGAGCGGGAGGCCGGTCATCAGGTCCCCGCCGTTGCCCTGGTAGACGCCGACGTTGCCGACTGGGTTGTGGGTCGCCTTCGAGCCGCTCCCGTACGCGGCGCCGTCGACCGTCGAGAAGTAGTACTGCGCGTTGATCCACTGGGTGACGACCATCGGGCCGGCCAGTATCGCTTCGAGCGCGTCGCTGCCGGGGTCCGTCGTCCAGTCGTACGAGTGGAGGAAGGCGCGCCCGTCGAGGTCGAGGCCGGCCGTCAGGCCGCGGGGCCCGACGACGAAGCCGGCGTTGCCGGCCAACCCCCACTCGGGACGCGTCTCGGCCCAGTCGCCGGCGCGGCGCTCCGCCTCGCGAACGGCCGCGTCCCCGGCGTCCGCTCCGGTGCGCTCGGCGGCGGCGCGCTCGCGGGCGGCGTCGAGGTCCGGGCGCAGCCGTTCGAGGTCCGCGGCGTGCGAGTCCGGCGCGTCGCCGTCGTACAGCTCGATCTCGTCGGTCGTCGTGTTGTGTTCGGCGGCGAGGAAGACGGTATCGTCGGGCACCTCGTGGCCGCGGTCGCGGAGCCCCGCCCTGACCGCGGGGTCGTTACAGATCGCGGCGAGCACGCGGGCGTTCGGGCCGCCAGGGTTGCCGGCGCAGGCGCCGCAGTCGAGGCTGGAGTCGTAGGGGTTGTTCGCTGTCTCGGCCGCGTGGCCGGTGAAGACGACGAGGCGACCGAACGTCTCCCACCCCATCAGCTCGAACGCGGTCGCGGCGTACTCGATTTTCTCGTCGGGAGTCAGTCCCGTCGGAAGCCCCTCGCCGGCGCCGTCGTGGTCGTGGATCCCCGGCTCGCAGAACTCGTGGTCACCTGGCACCGCGTCGTCGGCGCCGTCGAGAAGGTCGTACACCCGGCCCGGAAGGAGCGTCCGAGCCGCGAGCGCGACCCCGTACCCGCTCCCGGCGCCCTCGACGAAGCTGAACGCGGTGGCGGGGTTCGACCGCAGCGTCTCGATCACTTCGCCGGCGGCCTCGCGGAGGCCCGCCCAGCGGTCGCGGTTCGCCCGCCCGTCGTCGTCGGTCGGTACCTCGGCGACGCGGTGTTGCGGCTCGACGATCGGCGGACAGGCGTCGACGGACACGTCGGCATCGTACCCGCTGTACTCCATCGGGACGCCGAAGAACCCGGCGTAGCCGTGCGTCTCGTAGTTGCCGGTCGCCTCGACGTGGCGGCGGATCACCTCAGAGCGCGTGTCGATACAGAAGACCAGCTGGGCGTCCGGGCGTCCCGACGCGCCGCCGTCGGCGCGGGCGCCGCGCTCCCCGTCGCGCGCCTCGCTCTCGGCGGCGACCCGCCCGACGAGCTCGTCGCGGTAGGTGGCCTCCCACGCGCTCAGGAACGCGTCGGCGATCTCGTCGCTCGGCTCGACCGCCCGACCGTCGGACTGCTCCGGCGGCGAGACGTCGGCGCCGAAGCCGTCCGCCAGCGCGAGCCGCACCGCGAGGTACCCCTCGAGCGTGATCGGGTACGCGGACTGCCACGCGCCGCCGTTGTCCGCGCGCCGCTTGAGCAGGCCGGTCCATCCGGGGAGCGCGGCGAACTGCGCCTCGAAGATAGACCGCCACTGTCCCTCGGGGTACGGCGCCAGCGCGGCCGCGATCGCCTCGGTCGGCGACGCCGGGAGGTCGGCGACGAGCCCCTCGTCGGGGATCTCGCCGTCGTGTGCGGCCACCGACCGGAAGGCGTCGTAGAACCCCGCCTCGCGGTTCGGCATCGCCCACTCCGCCCGGCCCTCGTCGAGGAACGCCGACAGCCACTTCGTCAGCACGCGGTCGACGCGCTCGGCGTCGGGAGCCGAGCGCTCCGTCCCGCCGGCACCGTCCGGTCCGTCCGACTCCCCGGCGCTTTCTACCCGCTCCAGCAGGACCTCGGGGTCATCGTCGTATCCGCGCTCGTCCAGTTCCTCGGCGAGCAGGTCGGGGTCGATCCGCCCCTCACCGAGCGCCGTCCGGAACGTCGCCGCGCGCGGGTAGCCGCGGCCGCCGAGGAGGTCCGCCGCCCGACTCACGGCCTCGTCGAACGGCCGGTCCTCGAAGCCGGCGAGCGGGTTCGCTGTCACGAACGAGTGGACCGGCCAGACCGAGCCGACGGCGGTCGCGGCCGCGTCGATCTCCGCTTCGATGGCGTCTGCGTCGTCTCCGATGGCGGATTTAGTGTTCATTGTACTCCTGCGTGGCGGTCAAAACGGTGGCTGGTGCGGGCTGGCCCGCGTTCAGCAGCGCGACGTAGAGGCGCTCGCTGCGCTCGTGGACGCCGGTCTCGATCGCGACGTACGCCGCGAGGAAGGCGACGGCGACGATCGCGTGGAGCGCGGTCAGTTCGGTCGGCGCGGAGACGAGCGGCAGTCCGGAGAGGAGCCCCGAGACCGCCCGGTAGGCGAGCGCGTACACCGCGATGGCGGGGAGCGCGACCAGCGGGACCGCGCCGTAGCGCGCCGCCGTCGAGAGGGCGGTCTGCCGGACGGCGCTCCGGGCGGCGTGGAGCGTCGTGAGCGTCACGAACCCGGCGAGCAGCAGCCCGCTGTCGACGCTCGTCCCCTTCCCGGTCAGGAGCGCGAACGTCGCGCCCCCCGCGAGCCCGGTCAACAGCACGACGACCGCGCCGGCGGCGCTCGTTCCGTCGGGCTCGGGAGCGGACTCTGTCGGCGCCGTGCGCTCGACCTCGTCGCCCGCGCTCAGGAAGTGGTACGCCTTGTAGAAGCCGTGTAAGACGAGGTGCGTGACGGCGGCGGCGAAGAAGCCGAGCCCGGCCTGGGCGATCATGAATCCCATCTGCCCGACCGTCGAGCAGCCCAGTTCGCCTTTGACGTCCGACCGGACGGTCTTGAGCAGCTTCCCGGCCAGCGCGCTCGCGGCGCCGACGACCACGAGCGCGAGCATGAGTCCGGTCTCGACGGTCACGACGGGCGCGAAGCGGGTCAGCAGGACCCCGCCCGCGTTGACGAAGCCGGCGTGCATCAGCGCCGACGCCGGCGTCGGCGCGGTCATCGAGGAGAGCAGCCAGCCGTGGAACGGGACGAGCGCCGACTGGATCATCGCCGCGAGGACGAGCGCGCCCCCGGCGACGAGCCACGCGGACCCGCCGGGGGAGTCGGCGCTCGCGGCGATGCCGGATATCGTCGTCGCGCCGGTCGCCCACCACAGCGCCGTCACGGCGATCCCGAGGAGCGCGCTGCTGGCGAGGAAGTGCCGACGGGCGACGCTCGCGGCGGCGCGGGCCTGCGGCCAGCCCTCCGCGGTCCCGATGAGCCGGGCCATCAGGAGCCCCATCGCCAGCCAGCAGAGCCAGAACAGCGCGACGTGGTCGGCCGCGACGAGCGCCATCACGGCGAGCGTGAACGCGGAGACCCCGAGGAAGAAGTCGGTCTCGTGGGCGCTCCCGGCCATGTAGCGGCGCGAGTAGCTGTGGACGATCCCGCTGAAGAACGCCACGACGACCCACAGCAGGACGGTGAGCCCGTCGACGGCCACCGCGCCGGGGATCTCCCACGGCCCGCCGAGTCGGAGTCGGGCGACGAGCACGGCGACGCTTGCGGCGAACAGCGTCCACACGAGCCGCGTTAGTGCGACGGGAACGAACGACGAGCCCGCCGTCTCCCGGAGCGCTCCGACCGTCGGTTCTGAGGTGCGTCCTGACATCGTTCGACTGGTCACGCGACCGCGTCCGGCGTCCGGAGCGGCTCCGTTTCCGGTTTCGGTCGCATCTGTGCTCCTTCAAGAACATTATAGCTATTAAAACTGTCTGTATTCACAATCCGTTCGAATAAACCGAATTATAGAACATTATGTTTATTGAGTCGGCCGCAGCGCGGCGATCGCGTCGGCCCCCCCGGCGGCGCCGATTCACGAACCGTTCGCCGTCGCCACTCAGGAAACCATATCGTTCCCGAGTTCGCAGTACCGGTATGAAGGAACTCTCGGGAACCGTCCTCGCCGGGAAGTCGTTCGACCCCGTCCGCGGGCGCGTCGTCGTTGAGGACGGGCGGATCGAGGCCGTCGAGGAGACGGACACCGACTCGACGGACATCGTGCTGCCGGCGTTCGTCAACGCGCACACCCACCTCGGGGACTCGGTCGCGAAGGAGGCGGCGGTCGGCCTCTCGCTCGACGAGGCGGTCGCGCCGCCGGACAGCCTGAAACACCGCCGGCTGGCTGCCGCCGACCGCGACGAACTGGTGTCGGCGATGCGCCGGACGCTCCGGTTCATGCGGCGGACCGGGACGGTCTCCGCGCTCGATTTCCGCGAGTCGGGGCCCGCCGGGGCGCGGGCGCTTCGTGAAGCCGCCGAGGGCGTCGGCGTCGACCCGTTCGTCTTCGGGAGCGACGACCCGTCCGTCCTCGATGTCGCCGACGGCTACGGCGCCTCCGGCGCGAACGACGACGACTTCGCGGCGGAGCGCGCCGCCTGCGAGGAGCGCGGCCGCCCCTTCGCGATCCACGCGGGGGAACCGGACGCGACCGACATCCACCCGGCACTCGATCTGGACCCGGACCTGCTCGTCCACATGGTCCACGCCGAACGGGAGCACTTGGAGCGGGTCGCGGACCAGTCCGTTCCGATCGCGGTCTGTCCGCGCGCCAACGCGGTCCTCGGCGTCGGGAAACCGCCGATTCGAGAGCTGCTCGACCACACGACGGTCGCGCTCGGCACGGACAACGTCATGTTAAACCAGCCATCGATGTTCCGGGAGATGGCGACCGCGGCGAAGCGGTTCGACGTGACCGACCGGGAGGTGCTGCGGATGGCGACCGCCGCGGGCGCCGAGATCGCCGGCCTCGACTGCGGCGTCGTCGAACCGGGCCGTCGGGCCGCCCTCCTCGTTCTCGACGGCGACTCCGACAACCTCAGCGGCTCTGTCGACCCCGTGAGCGCGGTCGTCCGGCGAGCGACCGGACTGGACGTCGAGCGCGTCGTGGGTTAGTCGTCCTCGTCGCGGCGCTCGGCGTCGAACTTGCCGAAGGGGGTGGTCTCGTGGGTCCGCACGAGGACCTCGTCGGCGACGGTGACGCCCATGTCGAGGAGCGCCTGCGCCACGGGCGTGATGTCGTTGTCCGACTCGCCGACGACCGTCACGAGGAGGTTCTGCTCGCCGGTGACCAGCTCCTGGACCGACACCACCCCGTCGATGTCGAGGATGTCGGGGATGAGTTCGCCCCGGTCGGGTATCGACGCGGTACAGTAGAGCAGCATCCGGAGCGGGTACCCCGACCGCTGGTAGTCGACGCTGGCGCTGTACCCCTTGACCACGCCGTCGGACTCGAGCCGCTGGATGCGCTTGCGGACGGTGCTGTCCGAGGTGCCGGTCCGCTCCGCGATGTCCCCGGACGACATGTTTCTGGCGTCCTCTTGAAGCGCGTACAGGATCGCCCTGTCGACGTCGTCGATCGCGCCGTTGTCCATGCCTCGTCGATACGCGCGTGCCGTTTTTATACGTTGTCGAGACCGCCGCGTCCGCGTTTCCGGCCGCGGTCGCCCCGATCCCGACGCCTACATACGATCCCCGCCAGTGGGTCGAGTATGGGTACGTACACCGTGGATATCGACGTGCGATTCCGGGACATCGACGCGCTGGGCCACGTCAACAACGCCGTCTACGCGACGTACGTCGAGCAGGCGCGGACGCGGTACTTCCGCGATGTCCTTGCGATCGACATCTCCCAGTCCTCGAACGTGCTGGCGTCGCTGTCGATCGACTTCCGCCGCCCGATCGAACTGCCGGACGAGGACGTGACCGTCACCGTCGAGCTGGCCGACTTGGGTCGGTCGAGCGCGACGATGACCCACGAGATCCGCGTCGGCGACGCGGTCGCGGCGGAGGCCGAGGCGACGATCGTCGCGCTGGACCCGGAGACCGGGAAGCCGGCGCCGATCCCCGAGGAACATCGGGCCAAGATGGAGTCGCACCACGACCTGTAGGAGTCGGGACGGCCGAGACCGCTCGGCCGATCCGCTCCGGACGCACACCTTCTTGACGGCGCGGACGGATCAATCGGTATGACCGTTCGACTGTACGCCCTTGACGGGTGTCCGTGGTGCGAGAAGGCGGCCGACGCCTTAGACGAGGCGGGCGTCGCGTACGAGACGGAGTGGGTCGAGGCGCTCCACTCGAAGCGGGACGAGATCAAGCGCGTCAGCGGCCAGCGCGGCGTCCCGGTCCTCGTCGACGAGACGCGCGGCGTGACGACCGCGGAGAGCGCGAACATCGTCGAGTACGTCGAGAGGACCCTCGCATGAGCATCTACACCGGTCGCGGCGACGAGGGGGAGACCGACCTCCGGGATATGAGCCGGGTGTCGAAGTCGAGCCACCGCATCGAGGCGTACGGCTCGGTCGACGAGGCGAACGCGCTGCTCGGCACGGTTCGCCCGACGGGCCACGACGACGTCGACGAGCTGCTGGAGACGATACAGAACCATCTCCACATCGTCCAAGCGGACCTCGCGAACCCCGACCCCGACCCGGACGACCCGCAGGTCGAGGCCGAACACGCCGACCACCTGGAGGACCGCATCGACGCCTTCGACGAGGAGCTGGAGCCCCTCCGGTCGTTCATTTTGCCCGGGGGCGGCGAGGCGGGGGCGGCGCTCCACCACGCGCGCGCCGTGGTCCGACGGGCGGAGCGCCGCGTCGTCGACCTCGCGCGCTCGGAGCCGATAAACGAGGCCGTCGTCACCTACCTCAACCGGCTCTCCGACCTCCTGTTCACGCTCGGGCGGCTCGTCAACGCGCGCGACGGTGAGCCCGAGGAGTCGCCGTCGTACTGAGCCTCGGCCGCGCGGCCGGCCCCGGCCCCGAGCGCGCGATTTTTCCCCGTCCCGCACGAGGTGGTGGTATGACGCTCGACAGCTACGCGGCGGCGGTCTCGGACCTCGACCCCGAACCCGGCGAGGTCGAGACGGCGGAACTCGTCGTCACCGACGACGTGCTCGTGAAGGCGTTCGTCCTCGGCCCGGACGCGGCCGTCGACCCCCACGAACACGCCGACGCCACGAACGTGTTCCACGTGGTGGAGGGGGAGCCGACCGTGGTCCGCGACGACGAGGAGGTGGCGCTCGCCGCGCCCGCAGTGGTTGAGAACGCGCGGGGCGCGGTCCACGGTGCCCGCAACGACACCGACGAGCGAGCCGTCCTCACGGCCAGTATCGCACCGCTCAACTGATGGACGGCGAAATCGACCCTCCGGAGCTGTCGGCGCTACTGGACGAGCGCGGCGGCGACTCCGCCGACGAATCAGCCGACGGCCGCGACGACGCCGCCGAATCGCTCCGAATCGTCGACATCCGCGACCGGCGCGCGTTCGACCGGGGGCACCTCCCCGACAGCGAGTGTATCCCGTTTCCGGAGCTGACGAGCCGGGTCGCGGAGCTCGACGGCAGCGACCGGATCGTCACCGTCTGCCCGCACGGCGTCGCCAGCCAGCAGGCGGCCCAGCTTATCGGCAGCTACGAGGGGACACAGGACACGCGCGTCGAGAGCCTCCGCGGCGGTATCGAGGCGTGGGAGCGAGAGATCGGTGAGCTGACGGCGTCGGCGGAACCCGACGCCGATCCGGACGAGGGCCCCGAGTCGCCGTTCTGACGCGCATCGGTTCCTTTTAAATCGGCTCAGATCGCGTGGACCCTAACCCGCCAGAAGTCGCGGAACGCGTCGTCGAGCGCCGCCTTCGGCTTCCCGGTGGCGTCTGAGACGTCGGTGACGTCGGCGCGGTCGCGGACCCGCCCGAGGACGCTGCGCTCGCCGACGGCGATCACGCGATCGAGATCGTCCGCGTCGGCCACCTCCGTGAGCGCCTCGTTCGCCCTCGCTAGGTGGTCGTCGATCTGCCCCTCGCGGCGGCGCTCGAAGCGCCCCTGTGAGAAGCCGCCCTTCGAGTGGGCCTCCTTCACGTCGCTCGCGAACCCCTCGAACGCGACCCGCTCAGTGCCCTCGTAGGTGCCGACGGCGAAGGTGTCAGAGCGGACCAGCGCGAACGCGAACCGGCCGGTCGGGCGGAACCACGCGTCGTCGAGCCGGAATCGGTCGTCCCACCGGTCGAACGGCTCGGGTTCGATCGGCGGGGTCAACGCGGCGCTCACTGCGCCGGTGTCGTCGGCAAGGACTACCGCGGGCGCGGCCCGTCGGACCAGCGCCGCGCGGTCGCCGAACCAGTCCGTGACGGTCGCGGGGACCGAGTCGGCGTCGGGGACGGACGCCGTGAGCAGTCCCTCGGGGTCGTCGCTCTCGACGCTCCGAAAGCGGTCGAGCGCGTCGGCCAGCTTCGGCCCGCGGAGGTCGCTCACCCGGCGGAACTCGACGGACGCCTCTGACCCCTCGGTGCGCTCCAACCGCTCCTCTAACGACTCGATCCGGTGTTCGAGCTCGTTGACGCGCTCCTCGGCGCGTTGGCGGTCGGCGACCGCGTCGGAGCGGCGCTCCTCTTCGGCCTCGGCGCGGCGTTCGAGGTGGCGCTTCTCCTCTTCGAGCTCTTCGATCCGCTCTTTCAGCTCGGCGCGCCCGAGCAGCCTGTCTATCATACCGAATCCGCGACTCCCTGCGACCTAAAAGGTGCGTCTGCGACGGGTGCGGTTTTGAGATCACTTATAAATAAACGCTGTGCGGTGGCGCGTGCCTGCGAGGCCGCCTTGCGGCCGAGCAGCACGCGCGAGGGAGTCGGGCGCGACAAGGGCGACCGAAGGGAGCCCGAAGACGCGCCCGACGAGGCTGGGGAGGCGTGAGGTGCCGTGCGGAACGGTGCGGGGCGGGACTCAAAGGGGCAGCCGCGAGGCCGCAGTACGCTCGTTGTGCTCCTCGCTCGCTCCGCTCGCTGCGGTGCTTACGTCGCCTACTGCGGCCTCGCGGCTGGGGCTTTGGAAGTGTTCGTCGCCGATCCGCTATCAGCTATTTATAAACGAGCGGCTGGGACTTTGGTAGTGGTCCTCTCCAGAATACAACTCTCCACTTATAAGCAGCAACTATCAGTAACCCGAAAAACGCGGGCAAATCATCGTACTACGCGTTCACGTACGGCTCCCACCCCTCCCAGCGCAGCAGTTTCTCCGCCCGATCAGCGTCCGCCAACAGCACGTTCCGCCGGTCTGGGAGCGTCTCGTCGGCGAGTTCCTGAGGAATCGCGAGCGTGCCGCTCGGTACGTCGTCGTCGCCGCCGACTGGGATGTGGCCGCCGTCGACTTTCATGACGAGCGGGGCGTCGAGTCGCTCGACCCCTTCGCCGTCCGCGTACAGTTGCTCGTTGACGTGTTCGTGGTCCGCCCGCTGGATGACGGCGCGATCGCCGCCGTGGGGTTCCACGTACAGTTCCCCCAGGTAGTAGCCGCTCGAGAATCGCTCGAACATTCTATGCGTGATATCCTCTACCACGACCGTACATAAGTGTTTCTCGACTATGATCGACCGTGATAATCGAAAAAACCGTCGCCGCGGCCCGCGTCGACGCCCGTCGTTCTGCCGTTCCTACTTCTCGCCGGACCGTCGCGCGACCTCGTGGCGACCGAACCCGTACCGGAGTCGGTTCGCGAGCCGACGGGAGAAGCGCCCCTCGTTGCGCGAGTCGAACCGCTCCGCGAGCGCCTGGTAGATGATGGGGACCGGCACCTCCTGTTCGAGCGCCTCCTGGACCGTCCACGTGCCTGTCGAGCCGCCGGCGACGTGGTCCGCCACGTCGCCGAGGTCCGACCCCTCCTCGCGGAACGCCTCCTCGCAGAGCTCCAGCAGCCACGACCGGATCACGGCGCCGTTATTCCACGTCCGGGCCACGGACTCCATGTCGAGGTCGTAGCGCCCGTCGGTGAGCAGTTCGAACCCCTCGCCGTACGCCTGCATCAGCGCGTACTCGACGCCGTTGTGGACCATCTTCACGTAGTGGCCCGCGCCCGACTCACCCATGCGGTCGTGGCCGTCCGGGCCGGTCGCCACCGCGTCGAAGACGGGGGCCATCGCCTCGTATGCCCACTCCGGGCCGCCGACCATCAGCGAGAAGCCCGCCTCCGCGCTCGCGGGGCCGCCGGAGGTGCCACAGTCGAGGTACGCCGCGTCCGTCTCCTCGGCGCGGCGGACCGACTCCTCGAAGTGGGAGTTGCCGCCGTCGACGACCACGTCCTCACTATCGAGGTGCGGCTCCACGTCCGCCAACGTGGCGTCGACCGCGTCGCCCGCGGGCACCATCAGCCAGATCCGCTTTTCGGCTCGCAACCGGTCGCAGAGGTCTGCGACCGAATCTGCCGGCTCCGCGCCGTTCTCCGCCGCCTCGGCGGTCGCCTCCGCCGAGAGGTCGAACGCGACCACGTCGTGGCCCGCCTCCAGCGACCGGTTCGCGACGATCTGCCCCATCCGCCCGAGTCCGATGACGCCGAGTTCCATGCGCGAGCGGTGGGTACCCCCCGCCGTAGTGGTTCCGGTTCGGCGGCTGGGTCGCCGACCCGTCCGCCTCCGCGGTCGCCCGCAGCGTCGTCGCCTACTCGCCGGCCTCTGCCTCGGCCTCTCGCTCTCCGAGGTGCGCGCGCAGCGCGTCCACGTCCTTGTTGCCAGCGCCGGTGTTCAGCAGGACGACGGTGTCGTCGGAGCCGAACTCGCCTGACTCCGCGAGTGCGAACGCCCCGGAGACGGCGGCCGCGCAGGTGGCACCCACCTCCAGCCCCTCGCTCCGCGCGACCTCGATGGCGGCGTCGAGGATCTCCCGGTCCGTCGTCGCCACCGCACCGCCGTCTGACTCGCGGATCGCCTCCAGGATGACGTGACTCGCGCCCGGGTCGGGAATCGCGATCCCGTTACAGGCCGTCTTTACCTCGTCGTCAGCGATCGGCTCGTGCTCGTCCGCGTCCGCCTCGTAGGCGTCGACGACCGGCGCGCAGCCCGCGGCCTGTGCGGCGTACATCGGGACCAGCTCGCCGGTCCAGCCCAGCTCTCTCGCCTCCCGGGCGGCCTTGTGTATCCCGACGAGGCCGACGCCGCCGCCGGTCGGGTAGACGACCGCGTCGGGGGCTTCCCAGTCGAGCTGCGCCAGCAGCTCTAACGCCATCGTCTTCTTCCCCTCGTGGCGGTACGGCGTGACGAACGTCTTCGTCGAGTACCACTCCGGGTGGTCGTCCATCGCCGTGGCGTACGCCCTTCCAGCATCGCCGATCTGCGAGTTCCCGTCGACCGGGTCGGTCACGGTCAGGTCCGCGCCGTGGACCTCCGTCATCGCCTTCTGGCTGAATCCCGCCCGCGAGGGGAGGAACACGTGCGCGTCCAGGTCCGCGCGCGCCGCGTACGCCGCGGCTGCCTGCCCCGCGTTGCCGGCGCTGTTCAGGGCGACTTCGCTCGCGCCGTGCTCGCGCGCCGCCGTCATCGCGGCCGACTGCCCGCGGTCCTTGAACGTCCCCGTGGGGTTCGCGCCCTCGTCTTTCAGGAGGACGCGGCCGACGCCCATCGCGTCCGCCAGCGCCGGGCACTCCACGAGCGGCGTGGCGCCCTCGCCGAGCGACACCGCGGTCTCGGCCGGGAAGGGGAGGAGCTCCGCGTACCGCCACATCGACCCGTCGGGCCGCGCCTCGAGCGTCTCCGGGGTCAACTCGACCCGGTCGTAGTCGTAGTCGGGGTCGAGGATCCCGTCGCAGTCGGGACAGCGGTGGGTCGCCGCCGCTGCGTCGAACGTCTCCTCGCAGTCGACGCAGGTCAGGCCGATGAACGCGTCCGTCGTCTCCATGCGCCCCCGCTCGCGTGCTGGGACCTTCGGTGCTGGGGTCGCGGCACGCACCGACGCGTCCGGTGCCGCGGGCGCGGCGAGTACTTAGGTTCGAAACGAATGAAGGGGTACGCCGAGGGGGGCCGCCGTCGTACCACGAGACGAGATGCTCTCTCCTGCGACCGCATCCGCCCCGCCGGGAGAACCGAGGTGGAACCGATGAGCCGAACGGTCTTACGATTAGACCTCCCGACCGGATCGTGGCTCGGGGACGCGTCCCGGCGCGTCCCCGCGGCGACGCTCCGGGTCGCGGAGACGATTGCGGTCGACGGCGCGGTCGACGCGACCGCCGGCCGGCCGCCGACCGACGAGGGTCCCGAGGCCGCCGCGACCGTCCTCATCGGCGGCACCGACCGGGACCGCGTGGAGGATGCGCTCCGCGACCACGAGCGCGTCGCGCGCGTGACTACCGTCGACCGACGCGGCGACGTCCGCACGCTCCGGGTCTTCGGGCGTGCCCCCGCGTACCTCCCCGCGGCGCGGGCGGTCAGCCTCCCAATCGAGTCGACGGTCGATGTCGCCGAGGGCCGCGCGAGGGTGACCGTTGTCGGCGACCGCGACCGGATCGAGGGGTTCGGCCGCCGCCTCGCGGGCGACGGGATAACCGTCGGCGTCGCCGCCACCGGGGGCGACGGCCGGGACCGGACGCTCACCGAGGCGCAGCGCGAGCTCGTCTTCGAGGCGGTGCGCGCCGGGTACTACGACACCCCGCGCCGGTGTACGCTCACGGAGCTGGCCGAGGCGAACGGGATCGCGAAGTCGACCTGTAGCGAGACGCTCCACCGCGCCGAGGGGCGCGTGATGCGGCGGTTCGTCGACGGCGAGGGGCCGTTCGCCTCGGCCTCTGACGCGGCGGGCGTGACGGGAGCCGAGGCCGGGTCTTCCGAGACGGTCTCGATCGGCGAGGAACTCGACGGCGACGAGCGCGAGACTGACGAGTTCGACGCCAGCGACCCGGACCGCGAGAAGCCGGTGCGGTCCGCGCCGACCGAGCCCTGACGCGGCCGACCCTTTCTCTCGGTGTCTCTACTCCCCGTCGAGCGCCTGCCACGAGAGCCGCGGGTTCCGCGCGGCGCCGACCTGGTCGATCCGGCCCGCGGCGGTCCGGTTGGGGGCCGCGTCGAGCGCCTCGTCGGTGTCGGCGTACGCGAGGTTGAACGCCTCCGCGAGGTCGTCGAGCGACGAACGCCCCTCGATCTCCGTCGGCTCGGTCAGCATCGCTTCCGGCACCATCTCCGGCCACTTCGTCGTCGGCGGGTGGACGCCGAAGTCCAGCATGCGCTTGGCGACGTCGGCCGCGTCGCGGTCGCCCGCGGTCGCCGCGAACTCGTGGTGGAAGGGGCCGAAGGGGACGTCGAGGTCGATCCGCTCGGCGAGGTAGTTCGCGTTGAGGACGGCCTTCGCGGCGGCGTCGGCCAGCCCTTCGTCGCCGAGGCGCGCAATGTACGCGTACGCCTTGATCGACACGAGCCAGTTGCCCGTGAAGCCGTGGACCTTCCCGATCGTGTGGTCCGGCTCGAAGCGCTCGTACCCCGACCCCTCCTCGGCCTCGCGCACCCGCGGCGTCGGGAGGAACGGCGCCAGCTCTTCGACGACGCCGACCGGGCCGGCGCCGGGGCCGCCGCCGCCGTGGGGCGTCGCGAACGTCTTGTGGACGTTGTAGTGCATCACGTCGAACCCCATGTCCCCGGGGCGGCCGCGGCCGAGCAGCGCGTTGAGGTTCGCGCCGTCGTAGTAGAGCAGGCCGCCGGCGTCGTGGACGATCTCCGCGATCTCCGTGATGTCACGTTCGAAGAGCCCCACCGTGTTCGGGTTCGTGAGCATCAAGGCGGCCGTGTCGTCGCCGACGGCCGCCTCAAGCGCTTCGAGATCGACACGGCCGTCCTCGCCCGAGGGCAGCTCGACAACGTCGTAGCCCGCGGTCGCCGCCGTCGCGAAGTTCGTCCCGTGGGCCGACGCCGGGATCACGACCTCCGAGCGGTCGTTGCCGTGGTGTTCGTGGTACGCCTTCGCGACGAGGATGCCAGTGAGCTCGCCGGCGGCGCCCGCGGGCGGCTGGAGCGTGACGGCGTCCATCCCGCCGATGTCGGCGAGGACTTCTTGGAGCCGGTACTGGAGCTCGAGGTTCCCCTGTGCGGAGCGCGCGGAGCGGTCCGGGTGGATCGCCGCGTTCGGGTCGGCCGCCACGTCCTCGGTGAACTTGGGGTTGTACTTCATCGTACAGCTCCCGAGCGGGTACGGGCCAGAGTCGATCGCCCAGTTCATCTGCGAGAGTCGGGTGTAGTGGCGCGCCGTCTCCGGCTCCGAGGGGTTCGGCAGCGTCAGCTCCTCGCGGGTCAGGTCGTCGGGCAGCGGGGAGGCCTCCCGCACGTTGACGGTCTCTTGGCCCTTCTCGGAAAGCAGCGGCTCGCGGACGTTCTCTCCGTCCCGCTCGTAGTTCGCTTGATCGTGGATCATCAAAGCACCCCCTCCAAGGCGGCGACGAGTCCGTCCGTCTTCCCCGCGTTGAGGTCGGTGACGCACACCTGAAGCAGGTGCTCGTCGATCGCGTGGACCGCGAACCCCTCGGTCTCCAAGTCCTCGGCGACCGGCGCCGCCGGCTGGTCGACCCGAACCGCGAACTCCCGGAAGTGATGGCGGTCGTGGACGGGCGCGGCCGCGCCGGACAGCTCGTCGATCCGCGCTGCCAGCGCCTCGGCCTCGCGGACGCAGTCGTTCGCGAGGTCGACGAGGCCGTCGGGCCCGAGCGTCGCCGCGTGGATCGCCGCGCGGAGCGCGACCCACGCCTGGTTCGTGCAGATGTTCGAGGTGGCCCGCTCCTTACGGATGTGCTGCTCGCGCGTCTGGAGCGTCAACGTGTACGCGCGGTCGCCGTTCGCGTCCTCGCTCGCGCCGACGAGCCGGCCGGGCACCTGCCGCAGGAAGTCGTCGCGGCAGGCGAAGATCCCGAGTCCCATCCCGTAGGCGGTCGGCAGGCCGAGCGCGCCCGCCTCGCCGATCACGACGTCGGCGCCGACCGTCTCCGGCGACTCCAGCACCGACAGCGCGACGACGTCGGAGCCGAGCGCGAACAGCGCGTCCGTCTCGTCGGCGATCTCACCGATCGCCGCGAGCCGCTCCTCGATACAGCCCCGGACGGTCGGGCTCTCGGCGTACACCATCACGACGTCGTCGCCCGCCCGCTCGGCCAGCGCGTCGACGTCGGCCGTCCCGTCGGCCATCGGGTACGTCTCGACGGTCATGTCGGCGCCGTCGCAGTAGTTCTCGAGCACCGCTCGCTTCCCCTCGCGCAGCTGCTCGGGAACGAGGACGGTGTCGCCCGAGGTCGACCGGACGCGGTCGGCGAGCGTCGCCGCCTCGCCAAGCGCGGTCGCGGCGTCGTACATCGAGCAGTTCGCGACGTCGAGCCCGGTCAGCTCGACCAGCATCGACTGGTACTCGAAAAGTGCCTGGAGGAACCCCTGTGACACCTCCGGCTGGTACTGGGTGTAGCTCGTGAGGAACTCGGCGCGGTCCGCGAGGTGGTCGACGACGCTCGGCACGTAGTGGCCGTAGTGCCCTCGGCCGAGGAACTCCGTGAGGTCGTCGTTGCGCGCGAAGATCCGGGCGCACTCGTCGCGGATCCCGCGTTCGGTCCGGGGTTCGATGCCGAAGTCGCCGTCGAACGCGACCGACTCTGGGATGTCGAACAGCGCCTCCTCGTCGTCGACGCCGACCGCCGCCAGCATCGCCGCGGTCTCGTCGTCGGTGTGTGGCGCATACGGGGTGCCGTTCGTCCGGCTCATCGGTGCGCTCCGCCTCGTCCGCGGTCGGTCGACCGCTCGTCTGTGGCCCGTTTGGTCACGGCTCGTCGGTTTGCGGGTGAAGTGGCGTCGGAAGGTGGCGTGGTCATGGTCGTGTGTCGGGTGGGTGTGTCGTCCTCGGTCCGCGGTCCGTCCCCGGTGTCGGTCCGGCCGTCACGCGATCTGGTCGTCGTACGCGTCGGCGTCGAGCAGTCCCTCGGCGTTGCCGCCCTTGGCGGGGGCAACCTCCAGCATCCAGCCGTCGCCGTACGGGTCCTCGTTGACGAGCTCCGGCCGGTCGAACAGCTCCTCGTTGACCGCGACGACCTCGCCCGAGACGGGCGCGTAGAGGTCCGAAACGGCCTTGATCGACTCGACGACGCCGAACGACTCGCCGTCGGTTATCTCGTCGCCGACCTCGGGGAGCTCGACGAACACCACGTCGCCGAGCTCGTCCTGCGCGAAGTCGGAGACGCCGACCCGGACGGTCTCGCCGCCGGTCGTCGCCCACTCATGCGATTCCAGATACCGTCTGTCGTCGGGAACGTCGAAGCTCATTGGTCAGGGTCGCCGCGGTCCGCTCGGGGCCCGGCCCGCGACACGTGTGATTCACCCTTCTGACGACGAGGAAATAAAAGGTGTGTTCGCGGCGGTCGGGGCGGCGGACGACCCTCGGACCGTCGTTCAACGCGCCCCGTTAGGTCCAGCGGTCGAGCCCGGTCTGGACCTGCGACTCGGCGATGCGCTCGAGCCCGCGCTCGACCTCGTCGGCGTCGACGCCCCACTCGTCGACGACGTAGGCGCGGGCGGCCTCGACGTCGGGGTTCACGTCGGCGTCGACCGCGACGTCCTCGGCCGGCGGGTCCATGAACAGCTCCCGGATCGCCTCGGCGTTCGGGATATCTGCGTCTCGCGCCTCCAGAACGCCCCACAGGTCGCCGTGTTCCGTCACCGCTTTCACCGCGGTCTTCGGGCCGATCCCGCGGACACCCTCGTTGAAGTCGGTGCCGCAGAGCATCGCGACGTCGACGAGACCCTGCCGGTCGAGTCCGAGCTCCTCCAGCGTCGCCGCGAGGTCCATCAGCTCCGGGTCTCCCTTGCTCGTCAGCTGGCGGAGCGTCGTCGGCGCGCCGAAGAGCAGGGTGTCGTAGTCCTCGCTGCCCGCATGGTCGACCGTCCCGGTCGCCGCCATGTGCGCGCACTGCGCCTCACCCTCGGCGGGCGCCTCGACGATCGGCACGTCGAGGTGTTCCAGTAGCTCGCGAGTGGTCTCTTGGATCGTGTCGGTGAGCCGCTGGGTGCGGGCCTCTAAGCGCGCGGCCTTGACGGCGTCGCCGCGCTCCTCGGCCGCAGCCCGTCGCTTTTCGGCCGCCTCGCGCTTCTCGCGTCGTTCGGCGACCTCGTCCGCTTTCAGGTCGGTGACGGCGCCGTCGAACACCATCACCGGGATCAGGTCGTGTTCGAAGAACTTCGGGAGCCCCTGGACGACCCCGATCAGGTTCGCAACCTCGACGCCGTCGGCCGTTGTGTACTTCTCATCGGTCGTCCACTTGACCGTCGTCGTGAGGTAGCGGTACAGCCAGTTGTGCGCGTCGACGGCGACGACGCTCCCCTCGATCTCCGCGAAGGGGACGTCGCGGATAGACGCGAGGTCGCGTAAGTCGGCGTTTCCCATTGTCGAGTCTGGGGCGCGCCGCTTGTAAACGCTGACGGGTCCGGATCGAGCCCTGATCGCCGCTCGCGGGCCCCCGCGATCCGCCTGCCGACTTCTGGGCAGTTTATGTGCGTCACGCGCGTACGGGGACGCGTTTGAATGGTCTCCCCGTTCGAGGTGTTGGAGGTCGACGAGGACGCCGACGACGAGGCGGTCGAACGGGCCTACCGCGAGCGCGTGAAGCGCGCGCACCCCGACCAGGGCGGTTCGATCGAGGAGTTCCAGCTTGTCCGCCGCGCCTACCGAGAGCTGTCCGAGCGCGACGACGACGGGAGCGACGGGACCGACCCCGCGGACGTTGACCTCACCGAGGGAGGCGACGCGCGCGAGCCGAAGTCGACCCGCGTCGAGTTTCTCGACTACGAGGCCGTCGTCGACTACGGCTGGTCGCTCGACGACGACGAGCTGTTCCGGAAGGCCGGGCACGCCGACCTCGGCCCCGACGCCCACGGCCGCCTCCTCGTCCATCCCGACGAGAGCCTGCTGGAGGCGGCCGAGCGCAGCGGCTTCGCGTGGCCCTTCTCCTGTCGCGGCGGCGCCTGCGCGAACTGCGCGGTGTATCTCGCCGAGGGGGAGCTCTCGCAGCCGACCGACCACATCATGCCCGACGACCTCGCCGAGCGGGGGTTCCGGCTCTCCTGTAACGGCTACCCGCTGACCGACGAGCTGTCGATCGTGTTCAACGTGAAACAGCGGCCGGAGCTCGACGACCTCATCCTCCCGCCCGGCCCGTTCACCAGGCGGTGATCGGACCGGTCACCCGAGCAGATACCGCAGCGCCGGGGCGTCTCTCACGAGCTCCGTCTCCTCTAGCGCCCGGTCGACCCCGACGATCCGTCCCGCGCCCCACGCACCCAGCCCGAACAGGATCAGCATGTACACGAACGAGCTGTCGATGAAATAACCGTTCTCCATCGGGAACCCGGCCGTGAGCCCGCCCTGCCACGCCGCTGTCCAGAACATCGACATCATGATCGCGCCCATCAGCGCTGCGAACCGGAAGAGGACGCCGAACAGCAGCGCCAGCCCGATCAGGATCTGCCCGAACACCACCATCGGGTCGATGATCGCGGCGTAGTCCGCGAAAAAGAGGAACAACCCCTGTAACGGGTTCGCGTCGGCGATGGCGTTCTGGAGGAACCCCACGGAACTCCACGCGAGCGGATCCGCGAGTCCGCCTTCGAACAGCTTCTCTAATCCGGCCTGGAGGAATACCCACGCCATCACGACTCTGAGCCCGAGCATCGAGTACGCCAGCCACGTCTCCGAGTAGTTGAACTCGACCTCTCGACCGAGCAGTTCCGCGCGAAGCGTCCGTTCAGAGGGTTGTGTAGCCATATCTGTGACACCCATGTGTGAAGGAACCACACACCTGTAATAATCTACCGGCGGATTCGATGTTCAACAGTTTTCAAACAGCAGTAAAAGAGAACTATCACGCATACGTCGCCACGGAGCGGGCGGCTCGAAGCTCCCGGCTCAGAATGACTCGGCGACGGCGGCGACGACGGCGTCTTCGACGGCGTCGCGCTCGCCCGAGAGGAACTCGATTTTCCCCTCGCGGACGCCCGCGGTGGCGATGTCCGCCTTCGGCGCGAGCTCGGCCGCGCGCTCGGCCACGTCGCGGACGGAGACATCCGCGGTCGCGCGCACGTACAGCTCGTCGGTGCCGACCCCGACCGTCGCGAACGGCTCGCCGTCGGCGCGGCGCCGGTGGAGGTCGTCCAAGAGGAGCGGCGTCGGCGGGAAGTCGTACCGGTGCGTGTAGCCGTCGGTGTCGAGCAGCGCGAACTCGACGCCGTCGACCGCCTCGGTCGCGACGTTCGCGTTCGCGGTCTCGATCTCGGTCTCCAGCTTCTCGCGGAACTGTTCGGAGACGTGCGCCGCGAGGTTACCGCCGTCCGCGAACAAGAGGTCTGCGATCAGCTCCCGTTTGTCCTGGTACGACTGGTAGTACGCCTCCAGCGCGACCGCCTCGCGGAGCTCCGCGACGCGCTCGGCGTCGTAGCCCGCGTCGCGCGCGAGGTCGACGTACCGATCAGGCGCGTCCGCCCAGTAGCTCACCGCCGGCAGGTGCCGGAGGTCCGCGCGAACCTCGTCGTTGATCGCGGACGCCAGGGAGGCGACGAGCGCGCCCGTCGAGAGCGTCTCGTCACCGCCGACGTCGGCCAGTTCCGGCGAGACGAGCGTGTCGACCGCGTCCCGCGTCTCGGGGTCCGCGACCGCGGCGTCGACGACGACCGCGTCGACCCCGTACACCGACAGCAGGTCGATGCCGTCCGCGGACTCGGTCGTGGAGCCGGCCCCGACGAGCACGAAGAGGGGGAGCTTCTCGTCGTGCCGGTCGCGGTCCTGGAGCATCCGCGTCGCGTCGTTTGTGGCCGCGTCCATCCCGTACACCGGCTCGTCGAGCGGGCGGCGGGTGAAGTAGTGGTACTCGGCGTCGCTCTTTGCGTGTTCGTCACGAATCAGCGGGAGGACGGCGCGTTCGACCGCGGCGCCCGCGACGTAGCCGTCGGCGGTCACCGGGTGGCGGACGACGATCGGCCGCGATTCGAGGACCGCGCGGCGGACCGCCTCGGCCGCGTCGAGCAGGTCGTCCGCGAGCTCGGCGACCGTCTCGTCGCCGGCGAGCGGCTGGATCCCCTCGGGGCGCGCCTCGTCGGTCAGCGCTTCGGCGATACGGCGGCGGACCGCCTCGGCGTCCTCCCCGTCGAGGAGGATGAACGCCTCGGACTCGACCTGGACGTCGCCGCGGTGGCTCTCGACCTCGCCGTCGACCCGCACCGCGTCACCGACCTCGACGTCGGGGTGCGCCCGGACGCCGGGCTCGACGAACGCGGCCACGTCGACCGCGCCCGTCTCGTCGCTGACCTCGAACACCGTCGGGCCGCCGGTCTGGCGGACGCCGACGACCTCGCCCTCGATCCGGACCGTCTCGCCGACCGAATCACCGAGCGTCGTGATCGATGCGCGCTCGGGCTCCGCGTCGGAGTCATCGTCATCGACCGCTTCGGCCGCCGCAGACGCCTCGGACTTCTCGTCGTCGATGGTCACAGCGTCTTCGGTCACAGCGTCTTCGGTCGCGACGGGCTCTGCCTCGGCTTCGAGTCCCGCTCCCTCGTCGGACCCCGATTCTTTGTCGGGCTCCGCTTCCTCGTCGGGCTCCGCTTCCTCGTCGG
>JBNJEE010000016.1:0-26547 GCA_051745525.1 Methanobacteriota archaeon
GCGCGCTCGACGAGGAGGGAGTCGACTACGTCGTCACCGACGAGACGAGCGGCCGGGAGTACACCGCGGTCGCGACCTTCCCACTGCCGACTGCGGCCGTCGAACCGGTCCTCGACCGGCTGCGGGAGGCGGGGATCGACGAGAGCACCTACACCGTCATCGTCGCGGCCGAGACGGTCATCTCGCGGCGGTTCGAGGCGCTCGAAGACGAGTACGAGGAGGAGTCCGAGCGCGCGGGCGACCGGATCTCCCGCGAGGAGCTCCAAGCGAAGGCGCAGGGGCTCGCCTCGGGGCTCGGGACGTACGTGTTGATGACGGTCATCTCGGCGGTGATCGCCACGGCGGGGCTCCTGCTCGACTCGCCCGCGACCGTGGTCGGGTCGATGGTGATCGCGCCGCTCATCGGCCCGGCAATGTCGGCCGCGATCGGGACCGTCGTCGACGACGAGGCGCTGTTCCGGCGCGGCGTGCGGATGCAGATCCTTGGCGTCGGGGTCGCGATACTCGCGGCGACGCTGTTCGCGTTTGCGCTGCGTTCGCTCGCCTTGGTCCCGCCCGGGCTTGACCCCCTCGAACTCGCGGAGGTGTCGGAGCGGCTGGCTCCGAACGTCCTCGTCTTGGTCGTCGCGGTCGGCGCCGGTATCGCTGGCATCGTCTCGCTCATCACCGGCGTCTCCGCGACGCTCGTCGGCGTGATGATCGCGGTGGCACTCATCCCGCCCGCGGCCGCGGTCGGGATCGGGATCGCCTTCCGGATCCCCCGGCTCGTGATCGGCGCCGGTGTCATCGTCGCGGTGAACGTCCTCTCGATCAACCTCTCGGCGCTCGTCATGCTGTGGTACGAGGGGTATCGCCCCCAGCGGTGGTTCCGCGAGGACGACGCGCGCGCCGCGTTCCTCAAGCGCGTCGCGGTGCTTGCGGTCGCCATCGCGCTGCTCTCGGTGTTCCTCGGCGGCGTCACCTACGAGTCGTACGTCGCCTCGACCACCGAGACAGACATCCGGGCGGCCGCGACCGACGAGCTGGCGGCGCTGGACTCGGCGTTCGAGCTCCTCGACCTGACGATTGAGCGCACCGGAACCGTCCCGCCGCTTGAGACGGATCGGGTGGTGGTCACCGTGGGCGTGCCGCCCGGCAGCCCCGTCGAAGGGATCGCGCCCGCGCTCGACGGGCGAATCGAGTCCGTCGTCGGAAACGAGGTCCGCGTCGAGGTTCGCACGGTGACCGTCGAACGGGCCTGACCGCCGGACGCGACCGCGTGACCGGAAGAGCAAGTGCTTTTTACTGGGCCGCCGTGGCCTCCGCCAGTGACGGATCCATCGCAACCCGACGACGATTCGATGCGCGAGGTCGTCGAGCGGTCCCGGAGCGGCGCGCCCGCGGTCGGCGAGGCCGTCCGGGACCGGTTCTCCTCGGACGAGGTGTTCCAGCGGATCATCGCGGCCGCGGACGAGGAGGTGACCTCGGGGAGCCGCGAGCTCTTCTTCAGCGGGCTCGCCGCCGGGCTGGCTATCACGATCACCTTCATGCTGTACGCGTCGCTGACCGCGTCGACGGACTCTCACCCGATCTTGAGCGTGCTGTTGTACCCGCTTGGGTTCATCTACATCATCATCGGCGGCTACCAGCTGTACACCGAGAACACGCTACCGCCGGTTGCGCTCACGCTCGAACGGCTCGCGAGCGTTCCGACGCTGTTGCGTCACTGGCTCATCGTCCTCGCGGGGAACTTCACCGGCGGGGCATTCGGAGCCGTCGTCCTCTCGTACGGCGGCGTCTTCACGGGTGACACGGTCGACGCCGCGGTGTACGTCTCCAGCTCCGGCTTCGAACTCGGCTTCTGGCCGCTGTTTTTCAAGGCGGCGATGGCCGGGCTGATCGTCGCGGGCGTCGTCTGGGTCGGCTTCGCGTCGACGGACTCGTTCACCCGCCTCACCGTCGTTTACCTCGCGTTCCTCGCGATTCCGCTCGGCAATCTGTACCACGTCGTGGTCTCTTTCACCGAGGTGATCTACCTCTTAATCGAGCAGGGGATGCCGCTTTTCGGCGCCGAAATGAGCCTCTACAGCGGGTTGACCGGCTTCGTGCTCCCGGTGTTGCTCGGAAACACCATCGGCGGGGTCGTGTTAGTCACCCTCGTCAACTACTTCCAGACCAGCGAGGAGCGACTCGAGGAGGCGCGCTTCGAGGGCGTGAGCCGCCGCCTCTCGGTCCCCGAGTGGGCCTTCGGCCGCGCGGCCGGCCGGTCGTACGTCCCCATCTTAGACGCCACCGAGGCGACGCTGTTCGCGGGCGAGGGGTACCGGGTAATGGTGCCGATCACGAACCCTCGGACGGACGGGCCGATAGTCGAACTCGCGGCGCAGCTCGCGAGCAGCCACGAGGAGGGGGTCGTCCACATCGTCCACGTCGTTCAGGCGCCCGAGCGCATGTCGCTGTCCTCCGGGGACGCGGGACGGCGGATCGCCGACGTCTCTGCCGAGGGGATGGCGAACCTCCGGTCGACCGCGACCGACTACGACGTCGAGGTGTCGACCTCTACGGTCGTCTCGCACCGCTCGTTCGAGGAGGTGTTCAACATGGCCCGCCGGACCCGCCCGGACGCTGTGCTGATGGGGTGGGGCAACGACCAGCTGTGGAGCGCTGCCCGCGCCGAGCGGCCCATCGACGAGCTCACCAACCAGCTCCCCTGCGACTTCCTCATCCTCAACGAGCACGAGCTGGACACCTCACGGATCCTCATCCCGACCTCCGGCGGGCCCGACTCGGACCTGAGCGCGGAGGTCGCGAAGGTGCTCACCGACACCGCCGACGCCGAGGTGACGCTGCTCCACGTGGTCGACGGGCCGGAGGACAAGGGCCGAGGCGAGGCGTTCCTCGCCAACTGGGCCGCGGAACACGGCCTCGAGGGCGCGGAGCTCGTCGTCGACGACGGCGGCGACGTGGAGGACGGGATCTGCCGGGCCGCCGGCGACAAGACCCTCGTCATCATCGGCGCCACGGAGAAGGGGCTGCTCTCGCGGCTCGTCTCGAACTCCCTGCATCTCGACGTCATCCACGACGTCGACGCCTCGGTCCTACTCACCGAGCGCCCCAGTACCCGGTCGCTGCGCGAGCGGCTGTTCGGCTCCGGCCGCCGCGCGACCGACCTATCGGGCGGCGTCGAGCGCGACCCGGAACGGTCGGAGGGAACCGACGTGCGGGCGGTCGAGAACCGAAACCTCGGTAGCGACGACGCCCCGCTCGACGACGCCGGGAGCGACGACGGCAAGGCCTCGAACGGCGGAACCGACGCCGCGGACGCCGCAGTCGACGCCGCCCTTGACGACGGTGAGGAGGCCGACGACGAGACGGCCGAGAACGTCGACGACGGCCCCGAGGACGAGCAGCCTCACCTCGACGACACGTACGTCGTGGACCACGAGGTCGCAGACGAGGAGGCCGCCGAGGAGGCCGACGACGAGGCTGGCGGCGACGGCCGATAGCGAAAACGGCTCTTTGTGCTATCGGCGATTTATAGATAGGTCCGGAGCGACCGTGCGCGTATGAACAGGCGACTGACGGCACTCATCGGTATCGCGGCGCTCGTCGCGCTGGCCGGCTGCGCGGGGCTCGCGGGGACCGCGTCCCCGACCGACGGCGACGAGGCGCAACTGGAACGGAGCATCGACGTGACGGCGGCGGGCGAGGCAACCTCGGCACCCGACCGGGCCACGCTCCGCCTCGCGGTCACCGCGACCGGTGACGACGCCGCGGCCGTGCGCGACGAGCTGGCCGACGACGAGGAGGCGCTCCGGACGGCACTGACCGACTGGGGGCTCGGTGACGACTCGATCCGGACGGAGCGGTACGACGTCCGCGAGAGCTACGAGACCCGCGAGGATCCGAACCGGACCCGGTACGAGGGCGTCCACCAGTACGCGATCGAGCTCGACGCCGTCGACGCCGTCGGCGAGGTGATCGACGTCGCGATCGACGCCGGCGCGGACGAGGTCCAGCGGATCGAGTTCGGGCTGAGCGAGGAGACCGAACGCGAGGTCCGCGAGGAGGCGATCGCGCAGGCAATGTCGAACGCGGACGACGACGCGGCGGCGCTCGCGGACGCCAGCGGGCTGGAGGTCTCCGGGGTCTATGAGGTGTCGACGGCGCAGTCGGAGTCGCGGCCGTACGTGGCCGAGAGCTACGACGCGGCCGGCGGCGACGGCGGCGACGCGGGCGCCTCGACCGCCGTCGAGACCGGCGACGTGAGCGTGCGCGTCTCGGTGAACGTCGTGTACGAAGCGGTCCAGGCGTAGCGCCGCGAGAGAATCCGTTTTCGGGCGCGCGTGCGCCGACCGCGCAGACCGGCTACTCCCCGTCGCGGGTGGGGAGGTCGGGCTCGTAGCCGACCGCGTCGACCGCCATGTCGAGGACGGCCTCGACGTTCTCGTCCTCCGTGACGCTCATCGTCTCGTCGACGGACTCCGCTTTGACCGCCTCGAAGCGGTCGTGTTTGTTCGCCACCGTGAGCAGCGGCACGTCCGCGCCGAACAGCTCGCGGACCTCCTCGCGGAGCTCTAACTGGACATCGAGGGGGTAGCCGCAGTCGCCGGAGGGGTCGATGACGAAGACGACCGCGTCTGCGAGGTGTTCGAGGGCGCTCACCGCCTGGCGCTCGATGTCGTTGCGCTCGTCTTCCGGCCGGTCGAGGAGACCGGGGGTGTCGACGATCTGGTAGCGGACGTGGTTCCGATCGAAGTGACCGATCTGGACGCCCTTCGTGGTGAACGGGTACTCTGCGATCCGGTTCGACGCGCGGGTGACGCGGTTGACGAACGACGACTTCCCGACGTTCGGGTAGCCGGCGACGACGATCGCGGGCTCGTCCGGCTTCACGTCCGGGAGGACCTTCAGCTGGTCCCGCGAGTCGCCGATGTAGCGCAGGTCGTCTTTGATCTGGTCCATCACGTCGGCCATGCGCGCGAACGCCTGCTTGCGGTGTTTGCGCGCGGTGTCGACGTCGGAGTTGCGGATCTTCGTCGTGTACTCGTCGCGGAGGTCCTCGATCTGGCGGCTGGCCCACATCACCTGCGAGAGCGCCTGCCGGAGTCGGTCCACGTCGACGAGCGCGTCGGCCAGCTCGTAGTAGAACGGGTCGACGTCGAAGCCGAAGTCTGGCCACGAGGTGACGACGTTCTCCAAGTTGTCCGAGAGCACGTTGCCGGCGGTCCGGAGCATCGACTCTTGGGCATCGTGGCCGCGCTTCGCGCGCCCGGCCCGCGCCGCCCGCGAGAACGCCTTGTCGACGAGTTCCTCCGCGCGTGGGGTCGTCGGGAGGCCCTCAAATATCATGTTACCTCGGCTTCGCCGTCGACGCGTATAAGAGCGTCCGTTCGCGGACCGCCGCGACACGCCGGCACACGGGCGGACGCGCCGGGTGCCGGGATGACGGAGGCCCGCCCGCCCCGTCGACCGGAAAGACGGACGAACGATCGTCATCTTCGCTGCTCATATTTCGAGACGTTCTTATGCTTCAAAGGAATAAACGAATATATGGCACGCTCGTTCACGCCCACGGCGTACGACGACCTCGACCCGGACCGTCGCCCGAGCCTCGCGGCGGCGCTGGTTCCGGTCCTCGCCGTCGTGGCGTTCCTCGGTATCGGCTCGGCAGTCCTCGGCTTGGACCCGCACCCGCCGCTGCTCTGGAGTATCGCGTTCGTCGGTGCCTTCGGGCTCTGGCTCGGCTACGACTGGGACGACCTGTTCGACGGCATCGCGAACGGCCTCTTGATGGGACTACAGGCCATCCTCATCATCTTCACCATCTACGGGCTGATCGCCACGTGGGTCAGCGCCGGCACCATTCCCAGCCTGATGTACTACGGGCTGGAGATCCTCTCGCCGACGACGTTCCTCCCGGCGGCCGCCGTCCTCGCGGCCGTCGTCGCGTTCGCCATCGGCTCCTCGTGGACCACGGTGGGGACGCTCGGCGTCGCCTTTGTCGGCATCGGCTCGGGGCTCGGCGTCCCCGCGCCGATGACGGTCGGCGCGGTCCTCTCGGGCGCGTACGCGGGCGACAAGCAGTCGCCGCTCTCCGACACCACGAACCTCGCGGCCGGCGTCACCAACACTGACCTGTACGGCCACATCCGCCGGATGCGGACCGGCACCGCGATCGCTTTCGGCCTCGCGGTCCTCGGCTTCGCCGCGCTCGGCCTCCGCGCGAGCGGGAGCATCCCGGCCGGTCGGATCGCTGAGATCCAAGGCGGCCTCACCGAGACGTACGCGATCACCATTGTCGCCTTCGTCCCGCTCGTCGTCACTTTCGGGCTGGCACTGCGCGGGTACGCTGCGCTCCCGACGCTCGTCGCGGGCATCTTCGCCGGCGTGTTCACGACGATCTTCGTTCAGGGCGCGGGCTTCGTCGTCGCGTGGGAGACGTTCATGTCCGGCACCGCACCGGAGTCCAGCTCGCAGCTGGTGAACGACCTCCTCGCGACGGGGGGGCTCACCGGCTCCGCGTGGACGATCACGGTCGTTGTCGCCGCGCTGTCGCTCGGCGGAATCCTGGAGCGCACGGGCGTTCTCGCGGTGATCGCCCACGCGTTCACGTCGGCCGTCCGGAGCCCGGGCGCGCTCGTCGCCGGGACCGGCGTCTCTGCGGTCGTCATCAACGCGCTCACCGCCCAACAGTACATGAGCATCGTCCTGCCGGGCGTCACGCTCCGGAACACCTACGACGAGTTCGGCCTCGACACCGACCAGCTCTCCCGCGCGGTCGAGGCCGCCGGGACGCCGACCGGCGCGCTGTTCCCGTGGCACGCGGGCGCCGTCTTCATGGCGAGCGCCACCGGCGTGCCGACCTTGGAGTACGCGCCCTACTACCTGTTCGCGTTCCTCTCGCCGCTCGTGCTCTTCGCGATGGCCGCGACCGGCTACACCATCGACGCGAACCCGGTCTCGGCCGCCGCCGCCGCCGAGGCGAGTGAGGGCGCCGCGCCGACTCCCGGCAGCGACGACTGAGACCCGAGCGGTCCGGCCGAGTCCGCGTTCGACACGTTTACGCGCCCGCCGGGCCGTCCGTTCCACATGAGCCTGGAGGTCGCCGTCGCCGCCCCGTTCAAGACCCGAGCGCAGGACCGGCTCGGGCAGGGGGAGTTCGTCGTCGCGCTGTCGCTAGAGCGGGAGTGGTTCTCACCCGACCAGGCGAAGCGGCTCGTCGACGTCGCCGTCGGTCGCGGGCTGCTCGCGTCCGAGGACGGCGACCTGATTCCGCAGTTCGACCCGGCCGAAGTGACCGTTCCCGAGGGGTTCACGCCGGATGAGTCCGTCCTCCGCGAGCAGTCCACCTTCGAGAGCGCGCTCGACGCCATCGTCGCCGCGGGCGTCGAGAAGCAGCGCGCGGTCGCCGCGATCAACGAGCGTCAGCGCGCGCTGGCGGTCACCATCGAGGCGGCCGCGGTCCTCTACGCCCGCGAGCAGGGCGCCGCGGTCGACCGGCTCGCGGCCGACGTGCGTGAGGAGCTCGCCGCAGACGCGGTCGACGGAACGGGAGTTCAGAGCACCGGAGACGACTCGGAGGGGGTCTGAGATGGTCACGGACCGTCTCACCGACGGCGTCCGGATCGCCCAGCTGCTCGCCTCCGAGGTGACCGGCAACGAGAGCGACCTGCGCGGGCTGACGGTCGCCGATGCCGACCCCGACGTCGAGCCGACGGCGGACGGCGCGCTGGCCTACCGGATCGTCCGCGAGCGCGGCGATTCGCCCGACGGAGAGGCGTCCCCGGAACCCGTCGCCGAGGTGTACGTCCAGCCGGACCGCGCGCGGATCGAGACGATCGCGGGCCCGGACGCGGCCGCGACGGCGGCGGGTGAAGCCGACCTCCGCGTTCGACCGAAGGCGGTCCGTCCGCCGCGCACGCTGGTGTTTGTCGAGGACGGCGCGCAGGTGAAGCGCGTCCTGCCGGTCCTCAGCGCGGTCAGAAAGGCGTCGGACGACGAGTAGCCGACGACCGACGCCGGTTCCCAAAAAGAGCCCGTGTCGCGCGGCGTTGACTACTCGGGCTGGCCGCCGTCGCCGACCGCGACGTTGGGACCGGGCGAGCCGCCGGCGTCAACCCCCTCGTCGGTGACGTCGAAGTCACGGACGAGCGCGCCGAGCCGCTCCGCCTGCTCCGCGAGCGAGCCGGCCTCCGCGGTCGCCTCGTTCATTCCGGTCAGCTGCTCGTCTGCGGCCTCGGCGACGGCGTCGGCCTCGTCGGCCGTCGACCCGCTTATTTCCGCGACTTCCTCGGCCATCGAGACGGTTTCCTCCGTGCTGGCCGCCTGATCGTCCGTCGCGCGGCTGATCTCGCGGATCCCCTCGCCGGCCTCCCCAGCGTTGTTGGACACGCGCGCGAACGAGTCCGCGGCGTTGTCGACCGCGTCGGCGCCCGCGGCGATGTTCTCCTCGGCGCTCCGGACCGCCTTCACCGTCCCGTCGGTCTGCGACTGCGTGGCTCCGATGAGCTCCTCGATCTCCGTGGCGGCGTCCTGCGTCTCCTCTGCGAGCTGTTTCACCTCGTCGGCGACGACCGCGAAGCCGTCGCTTCCGCCGCTGCTCCCGCCGGCGCGGGCGGCCTCGATGTTGGCGTTCAAAGCGAGCAGGTTCGTCTGCTCGGCGATGTCGCCGATGAGGTCGACGATCTCGCCGATGTCTTCCATGCGCTCGTCGAGCTCTTGGACGGTTCCCGCGGCGGAGTCGAGCGCCTCACGGGACTCCTCGACGCGCTCGATCGCGGCCTCCGCGGTCTCCTCGCCCTCGTCCGCGATGTCGGCGGTCTGCTCCGCGACCTCGACGACGGTCTGCGTCGAGGAGGCGACCTCCTCGATCGTCGCCGAGAGGTCGTTCATCTCGTCGGACACCTGCCGGAGCATCTCGCGCTGCTCGTCGGCGCCCTCGGCGATCTCCGTGACGGACTGGCTGACGGTCTCGCTCCGGTCGGCAGCGGTCTCGACGCCGTCGACCGTGTTCGCGCTCGCGGCCGACACGTCCTGCGCGAACGCCCGGACCTCGCCCATCGCCTCGTCGATGTCGTCCATCATCCCGTTGAACGCCTCGCCGATCTGCGCCATCGCCTCGCTCTCGCTCTCCGCGTCGAGGCGGACGGTGAGGTCACCGTCGGCCGCCCGGTCCATCGCGGCGCTGTAGTCGTCTGCCTTCGTCTCGAGGTGGCTGTTCAGCCGCTCGACCTCCGCGCGGCGCTCCTCGACCTCCGCCTTCGCCGCCTCGACGTCCTGTATCTCCGACTGCTTCTGTTCCGCCAGTTCGAGCTGCTCGCGGGCCGCCTCGCGCGACTTCTCGATCGAGTACCAGTTGACCATGAGCGCGCCCGCCAGCGCGGTGATGAACGCCGCGTGGATCCCGCCCCAGACGATCGGGTTCTCGATCGCGGCCGAGTGGTTGTAGACGAGGCTCGCGTCGATCAGGCCGAATATCCCGTGCCCGACCGCGACGTACGTCATCCCGAGCGCGAACGGGAGCCAGTCCTCGTACACGGCCACCACGGCGATAAACACGAAGAAGTGGATGTGCGCCTCGATGTAGCCGCCCGAGAGCTTCACGAGCGCCATCGAGACCGTCAGTCCGCTGAACGTCGCGAGCAGGGTCCGGGTCCGGCGGTCGAACCGCGGCCACGCGGCGAGCAGCCCGAATCCTCCGATTATCGCGACGATCGCGCCGAGCATCCACGGCGGCGTCGCCGGGATCTGCGCGCCGCTGATCGGTTCCGTCCCCTCATAGAGGCCGAGGCCGATCAAAAACGGGAGCTGGACCGCGATGGCGATCAGAATGTTCCGGTGCCGCGGCTCCCACATCTCCTCCGGCATCGAAGTGCCGTCGGGGATATAACGGACCACGTCCCGCACGCTCTCCGTCAGTCCGCCCGATCCCCCCGAGTCCATCCCGGTCGCAGTCTCTGCCATACCCGCTGGTTGTCGTATATTATAAAAGCACATCGCCTCCAACTATTATGCCTGATATCGTCGTTTAGCGAGCGCCTTTTTGTCAATAAACAGATGATCGGTGCGTGTCGGGAGTTTTGATACCCCACTTATCTTGCTTCTTTTGTGAAGTAGACCGAATAAGTTCGGTAACCGACCGGCAGTGTTCCCCGATCCGCGACCCTCGGAGGGGCCGCGAAGCCCGACCGCGCGGCCGACGAGTTTTATATCCGTCCGGTCTGCGATACGCCCGTGACGCTCGATCCGATCCACGTCGAGAACATCGCCCAACTCGCGTACGGCATCGGCGGCGACGTGGACGCGACGGACCACGACGACCTCGCCGAGCGCGTGTGGCGCGAGTGGCTCCCAGAGCTCCGACGCCACGGCCGGGTCGTGCTCGAGGCGCTCGGCGACCACGAGCGCCGCCGGGCCGCCATCGACGACGTCGCACTCGCCGAGCGCCCGTTCGAGACGGTCCACGGCCTCGACTCCGGCACGATCAACCCGACGACGTTCAAAAACGGCCTCGTCGTCGACGTCGCGCACGCGGCGATGGCGAGCTCGCCAACGGACCTTGACCTCCACCGCGACCGCACCATCGTCGCCACCGTCCACGCCGGCGACTCGACGGCAGGGTTTGACAGCGAATGGACTCGCCGCGACGAGGGCCACACCCGCCAGCGCGTCCTCCACGTCCCGCGGGTGAACCGCTACGCCGAGCGGGTCGTCCACGCGCTCGCCTTATACCTCGCCGAGGGGACCCACGCGCTCGACCACGCCGACGACGTCGACGAGCTCCTCGTCCTCGACGGGCCGGTCTACCCGAAGGAGCTGTTCACGTGGGCCGACCGCGACCCTGAGCTCGGCGCGCTCGCCCGCGAGGCGAAGCCCCGCGCGGTGATCGAGAAGTACGTCCGCCTCGTCGAGCGGTTCGTCGAGCGCGGCGTGCCGCTGGCCGGCTTCGTGAAGAACCCCGCGAGCGGCACCGCGGTCCGAGCCCTCTCGCGCGCCGGCGTCGAGTCCCCGTGGCCCGACGACACGGCGCTTTTCACCCGACTGCTGGAGCGGCGCGAGCCGGACGGGGCGGGCGGTGTGGACTGGACCGCCGCTGGCGACGACGACTCGGCCGCCGACCGCGGCGCCCGCCTCGACGACGACCTCACCTTCACCACCTGGTTCCGCAGCCGCGGCGGCGCGGACGCCCCGATGGCCGCCGACGGAGACGCGCTCGGCGTCGAGCGCGAGCTCGACGCTGAGCTGTACGAGCCCACGTTCATGATCGTCTACGACCCGCGAACCGACGTGACGTACCAGCTAGAGGCGCCGTACGCGTTCACCCGCGACGTAGCGACCCGCGAGCGGCTCACCCGGCAGGTGATCGCCGAGGTGGCCGCGACGCGCGGCCCGCCGGAGCCGGTCTCGAAGGCGGACGAGCTGGCGCGCATCTCAGCCACGGAGAAGGCCGCGCTCCGCCGGAAGTTCGAGGAGCGCCTCGGCAGCGACCAGCAGGCGACGTACGACGACTTGCGGTGGGGGAAGGAGACGTACTGACCTGCTGTCGGTGGCTCTGTTGAAATCCTTAAGAACTGGGAGGATCGGCGTGCGAGATACAGCGGGTGTGTAGCGCTCAGTTTGTATCGCCTACTAAGAGATTCAACAGAGCCAAATAATAATATGACGATACTTTTACGGGCTAATATGTGGTCCCCGAAAGAACTCACAGCCGCATTCAAAGTTGTTGCTTATCAACAGATCCGTGATTGGCTTAGACTGCTCAAGTTCGGAGCCTATATAGTCATCTGGATCACCAGCTTCGTTCTCGTCGGGACTCCCATCGAAACCGCACTTGGTGAAAATCACCAAGGCGGCCTTCTTGTGGGAGTGCTAGCAGCGACAGCGGTCTTCGCGCTTGTTATATACTTAAAACGAATTGTCTTGATGAGGGTCGACTGAGCGATGATACACCGCTCGCTCAGCACAGTGTATTGTATATGGTTAATACCGGATCGATAGAAAACACCGCCAAAGCCCCGGCCGCGCGGCCGCCCTTTTGAGTCCCACCCGACCGCGACCGCACCACCGGAAGATGGTCCTGCTCGCTCACTACTCGCGGCTTCACCGCTCGTTTATCGAGGTGCTCGCTTCGCTCGCACCTCGCACCGTTCGCTGCGCGGGCTGCGACTTCCGCACTCCCGTTCGCTCCCTCCGGTCGCTCATGGGACCGCACCTCACGCCTCCCCAGCCTCGTCGCGGCCGCTTAAAAACGGCCGCGACTCCAGCGAGGGGACCGAAGGTCCCTCTGGCAGCCGGCGCGTTGCGCCGGCGACAGGGCGAGAGCGAAGCTCTCGCTTGAAACCGGACGTAGTCCGGTGACAGCGAGGCGGGACGCGACGCTGGCAGTCGGGCGAAGCCCGACGACCTCGCGCGTGCTCCTCGCGCCAGCTGGGCGCTCGCAGGCACGCGACACCGCAGAACGTCCGATAGCCGACTGTCGGTAGAACACTCGCGTCCGCCCTCACAGGGCCTGCGAAAGCAGCACCGCGTACGTGATCGCGTTGTAGATGCCGTGGACCAGTCCCGGCACCACCACATTGTCCGTCCACTCGTAGAGCGCGCCGAGGATCGAGCCGAGGACGACGACGACGCCGACATACGCCCACCGTTCGACCGGCGTTCCTGAGACCGACGGGAGGTGGATCAGCCCGAAGGCGAGGCTCGCGATGAGCACCGCGGGGACGGCGTCGAACGCGCGCCGGACGCCCCCCTGGACGACGCCGCGGAACAGCAGCTCCTCCACCGGGCCAACCACCGCGAGCGACACGGCGATCATCGCGAGGTAGTAGCCCACGGGATCGCCAGCAGGGACGACCGCCTGGTTCTGGCCGGTCGAGAGCCCGAGCTGGCCGAGCGCGAACAGCGCGCCGTACTGGAACGCGAAGAGAACGATCCCCCCGCCGACGATGATCGCCGCCTCGCGGGCGTCCGGGCGGGAGATCCGGGCGAGCCCCCACTCGCCGGTGATAGCGAGGTAGCCGGCGACCGCGAGTGCGAACCCGCCGAACTGGAGCAGCGTCTGAAGCAGCTGGTAGCCGGTCGTGCCCTCTGAAACCAGCCCGAGGGAGGCCGCGAGGTCCGCCCCCGGCGCGGTGATCGCGCTCGCGACGAGGAGCGCGAACACGACAGCGAACAGCGCGCTCGCGAGGCGGAACAGCCGATCTCCGACTGCGGTCGCGAGGGGATCGTCGCTCATTACCGGGGACACGGCTCGCGGGGCTTTAGGCGCACCGGAAGGGGATCGTCGCCGTCGGGGGACCGGCGACGGCCCGCCGGCGGCGGCCGCGGCGTCAGTCGATCCGGAGCTCGCGCTTCGCTTCGACCGCCTCGGCCTCCGCGAAATCGCCGCCGCCGAGCAGCCCGCGGGCGGCCTTCTTCCCCCATTCGACCGCGGGCTGCGTGAACGTCGAGACGCTCGCGAGCTCGCCGTACAGGATACAGGCTGCTTCCATGCCGAACAGCAGCTCGCCGAGCGCCCGCTCGTCGACGCGGTCAATCTCGACGCGCACGTTTGGGACGTCGGCGGCCGCGAGGCTCGCCTCCGTCGCCTCGAACTCGGCGTCGAGGAGCCCACCGAGCGACGAGCCGCCGAGGTACGCGAGCCCGTCCAAGTCGGTCTCGGGAATCTCGACCGCGGCGCGCTCGGTCGGGCGCACGAGCGTCACCAGCTTGTCCGGCGGGCCGGCGCGGTATAACTGGAGCTGGGAGTGCTGGTCGGTCGCGCCGAGCGCGCGCGCCGGCGTCTGCCCGAGTCCGTCCTTCCCGAGGCTCTCGGCCCACAGCTGGGCGAACCACTCCGCGAACGTCTCCAGCGACTCCGCGTACGGCATGACCGCGTTCGTGATCGCGCCGCGCTCCGCGAGCGCGTACGTCGCTATCCCGTAGGCGTACGCGGGCGACTCGTACAGCGATCCCGAGAGCGCCTCCATCCCGTCGCGGCCCCCTGCGAGGACCGCCTCAACGTCGTGACCTTGGAGCGTGGCGACCGCGAGGCCGACAGTCGACAGCGCGGAGAAGCGCCCGGGGACCCCGTCCGGGACTGGCAGCGACGGGAGGTCGTGGCGGTCGGCCAGCTGGCGGAGGTTCCCCGCCTCCCCCGTGGTGACGAGGGTGCGGTCGGTCCAGTCGACGCCCGCGTCGGCCATCGCCTCGCGAACGACGAGGAAGTTCGCGAGCGTCTCCGCAGTCGTCCCCGACTTCGAGACGACGTTGACTACAGTATCGTCGAGCGGGAGGTCGGCGAGCAGGGCCCGCGTGTCGTCGGGGTCGACGTTGTCGAGGACGTACGCGTCCACGTCGCTCGACAGGGCGTTCGACAGCGTCGCGGCGCCGAGCGCGCTCCCGCCGATGCCCACCGTCAGCACCGCTTCCGGGCGGTCGAACCCGTCCACGGCGGCATGGATTTCGTCCGGGTCCGCGGTCTCGGGGAGGTTCAGTGCTGCGTACCCGAACTCGCCGTCCGCCATCCCGGCCGCGATCCGCTCGTGCGCGGCCGCGACCCGGTCATCGAGTCTGTCCAGCGTTGCCGTCGTGAGCCCGGGGGTCGTCTCCAGGGCGTTGCCGAGGTCCACGCGCATACTACCCTCACCGCGCGAGAGCGACTTAAAAACCGCCGACCGAACCGGGGGCCGTCAGTCGGCCGCCGCGACCGGCTCCTCGTCGTCGAGCGCGGGTCGCCCGAACCAGCGGTCGAACGCGAGCGGCCCGGATCCGAGCGTGAAGACGGCCGACGCGAGGCCGAACAGCGCCACGTGAGCGAGGACGGGGTCGTCCGGGAGGCCGAACAGCGTCGTCGTGAACAGCACGAACGAGAGTGCGGCCGCGCCGCGGGTGAAAAAGCCCGCGATCAGAGCGAGTCCGACGACAACCTCGGTCACGCCGGCGCCGACGACCCACAGCCCTGGGTCGACCGGCACCACGGCGGTGAGATCGTACTTCTCGACGACCTCTAGCGCACTCGCGGGGTCGGCGAGCTTCTGGATCAGCCCGAGGTAGACGAACGAGACGCCCATCCCCGCCCGAAGCACGGTGGGGACGTAGCGCCGCAGCGAGCCGCTCGCCTCGTCGAGGGACGACTTCAGGCGGTGGACCGGGTCGATCCGGCCGTAGTACGAGCCCGGCGTGCTCGCGACCGCCAGCAGCATATCGTCGGCGCTCGGCCGCCCGCCGCCGAGGATCGCCAACGCGACGAACACGGGGACGAACTCGACCGCGAGGACGACGAGCGAGTCGACGGCGAGGAACACCCACGCGTAGGCCAAGAGGCCGACGACCGACGCGATCCGCGTCGCGAGCCCGAAGAGGACGGCGAAGCCGAGCCCGATGAAGAGCACGCGGAGGAGGGGGCTCGCGCCGGGGTCGAACGCGAGCGTCGGCGCGAACAGGTACCCCTGGAAGCCGGCGCCGACGAGGGGGAGGCCGACGGCCAGCCGCAGCATCCACGGGACGAGGTCGCCGTAGCCGGCGAGGGTCTCGCGCAGGACGACGATGTCGACGATGGTGGGGCGTATCCAGAGGTAGAGGGCCAGCCCGGCGACCGCGGCGAACCCGGACCCGGCGAAAAGCGCCGCGTTGAACGGGTCGGAAAGCACCTCCGCGGTGAACGCCACCGCGTCGAGCGGGTCGCCCGAGTCCTCGGTGACGTAGTCGACGTGGGCCGCGACCGGCCGCGCGGCGAGCGTCGCGAGCAGGGCGAACGCGGCGACGGCGACCGATCGGTGACGAACGGACATACCTCGTCTACGGGCCGAACGCACCTAACGGTATTTCTTCACGAACGTTCGAGACCGCGTCTGAGACGGCGGTTTCGGAGTGCCGACGCCGAGCCTACGGCACCCGCGCGACCAGCGCGAACGTCTCGGTCCGCGCCTCGGCACGCTCGACGTCGAACCCGGCGTCGGCGAGCGCGTCGCGCGCGTCGCCCACCGCGAACCGCTCGTCGACCGGCGGCCCGTGCTCGCCGTCGCCCTCGGCCGACCAGTCGAAGACGACGAACCGGCCGTCCGAGCGGAGGACGCGGGCGACCTCCTCGATCGCGTCCGGGTTCGCGAACTCGTGGTACGTCATCGTCGAGAACGCGCCGTCGAGTTCGCCGTCCGCGAACGGGAGGTCCGACACGTCGCTCGCGACGAGGTCGACGTTCTCGGGGACGCCCTTCTCGCGGTAGTACTCGTGCATTTCGGACTGGACGTCGACGCCGTAGACGGTCTCCGCGTGTTCGGCGACGTCGTCGGTGTAGAAACCGGTGCCGCTCCCGAGGTCGGCGAGCACGCCGAACGCGTCGGCCGCGAACGGACCGACGACCTCCTCGGCGGAGACCCAGCGATACCGTACCGCCGGTCGCTCCAACCGGTCGGCGCCGTCGGCGTCGAACGTGTGAAATCCCATGCCCGGTCTTGTGCGCCGAGCGCTAAAACGCGTCCGGTCGCGCGGCGCGCGGCCGCCTCCAGCTCGGGACCGAGCGACCCCAGCCGCGGTTCACCACTCCGGTTTCAGCGCCTCGACGAGCCGGTCGACCTCGGCCTCGGTCGAGACGGCGTGGACCGACGCCCGGATCCCGTTCGGATGCGGCAGCGACCGGACGACGATGTCCTCCGCGCCGAGCCGATCGACGGTCGCCTCAGGGTCGTCGACGTCGATCGTCACGAGCCCTGACTCGTGAGATCGCGGGCTGTAGAGCCGGTCCTCGGGGACGCCGTCTTTGAGGCGATCGGTGAGCGACGCGATCCGCGACTCGATCGCGTCGAGGCCGACGGCGTCGATCGCGTCGAGCGCCTCGACGAGGCCCACGTGGGCCGCGGCCGTCGTCGTCCCAATCTCGAAGCGCCCCGCGGCGGGCTTGAACTCGATCTCGTCGCCGGTCGGGTCCTCGACGCCCCGGTAGCCGACCGCGCGCGGCGCGAGGTCGGCCGCGGCGTCGCGGTCGACGTAGAGGAAGCCGGCGCCCCACGGGCCGAGCGTCCACTTGTGGCCGGCGGCCGCGACCGCGTCGGCGCCCCACTCGTGCACGTCCATCGGCATCTGCCCGGGCGACTGAACCGCGTCGACGAGGGTGAACGCGCCGGCGTCGTTCGCGACCTCGACGAAGTCAGCGACCGGGAGGCGGGTGCCGTGCGTCCACGTGATCGCGCTGAAACAGACGAGCCGGGCGTCCGCGACCGCCTCGGCGTACTCGTCGCGGTCGACGCGGCCCTCCTCGGTCTCGAGCACGCGAACCTCGACGCCCTCGCGTTCGAGGCGCTTCCACGGGAGGACGCCGGCCGGGTGTTCGAGGTCGGTCCGGACAACGACGTCGCCGGGCCCCCAGTCGATCGCGCCGGCGACGCGGTTTATCCCGTCAGTCGTGCTCTCCGTCAGCGCGATCTCTTCGGGATCGGCGCCGACGAACGCCGCGATCCGCTCGCGCACGCGGTCGTACGTCTCGAATGCGTACCCGTACGGGTCGGTCGTCGCGGAGCCGTACTCGTGGTCCTCAATAAAGGACCCGGCCGCCTCAACGACGTACTCGGGGCTCGGCCCGTGTGCGCCGAAGTTGAAGTACGCCGCGTCGCCGAGGGCCGGGACGTCCGCGCGAAGCTCTCTCGGGGTCATACCGTCGTCGTCGAGTTGAATCATTCTCATGGTGTCGGTTTCGGCGACTCGGGCCGCGACAGGCCGACCGACGACCGCGTCCCGGGTAGTTCGGTGTGAGACGTCTTCGGGGGCGTTTTAGGCGGTGTACTCCCCGATCGCGTTGGCCAGCGCCTGCTCGGTCTGCGCGCCGACCATGCGCTCAACAGGCTCGCCGTCCGCGAACACGAGCAGCGTCGGGATACCCTGAACGCCGTACTCGCCGGCCAGCGCCTGGTGGACATCGACGTCGACCTTCAGCACCGCCGCGTCGGTGTCCTCCGCGACCGCCTCGACCGCGGGCTCCATCATCTGACACGGGCCGCACCAGTCGGCGTAGAAGTCGACGAGGACCACGTCATTGTCGGCTACCCGTTCGTCGAACGCGTCGGCGTTGGTCAGCTGGATCGGTTCCGCGGGAGCGGCGTCTGTCGAACTCATACCCACACCTACGCGCCTCGCGGTAATAACGGTTTTGGATAGTGTTCACAATACTACGGTGAGCAGATTGGCGCCCTCCGTCCGGCTACGCCGCGATACGAGCCGGTGCGGTCGCTATCGGCGTTCGAAACCCCGCACCGATCGGGCGAGCGGACGCCCGAACGGACCGCGTCGGAGTGGAAAGAGACCGGCAGTAAGTGGTCGACGGCGACGCGGCGTGGTCGCGCGTCCGTCGACTATTGGATGTGGCCTTCGCGGCGGAGCTGATCGGCGTCCTCGTCCGAGTAGCGCCACTCGACGTTCGCCTTCTCGTCCTGCCAGTCCCACGGCTCCGCGAGGACCACGTCGCCCTCGCTGATCCACGTTCGGTACTTCATGCGGCCGGGGATCCGGCCGAGCCGCTCCTCGCCGTCGGCGCAGCGCAGCTGAACGTGGTTGCCGCCGAGGTGTTCCGTCACCACGGCGAACACTTCGTCGTCGTTGGGCATGCGGAGGTTCTTCCGCCCGGATTCTTCGCTCATACCACCCGTAGTGCGCTCGCCCGTATAAGTGGTGGGAGACGCGTGTGTGCCCCCGTCATGCGATCTTTTCACACGACACCGGCGTCGCGGCCGACGGCGACTACTCGGCGTCGGTGACCGCGGCGGACCGGTCGCCGCGGTCGACAGAGACCTCCTCGCCCGCGGCCTCCTCGCCGAACGCGTCCCCGCCGAACGCGGTGTCGACCTGCGCGAACGTCTCCGCCTCCGTCCCGGAGTTGTCGACGACCACGTGGTCGGTCGCCACCTCGTCGAACAGTTCCTTGAAGTGGAGGTGAATATCGAAGTCCGCGTCGCTGATCCCGTCGCGGCGCTCGATCCGTCGTTCGACGACGGTCTCGTCGCAGGCCACCTCGACGAGGTCGAACTCGACCCCGGCCTCGGCGGCCGTCTCGCGGGCGTTCGCCCGGAACCGGGCGTCCGCGAACGTCGCGTCGAGGACGACGGCGTCGCCGGCGCCGACGTCGCCGCGGGCGCGTGCGAGGAGTTCGGCGTAGACGGCCTCGGTCTCCGCGTCGGTGTACTCGGGGTCGTCGAACAGCTCCTTCCGTATCACGTCGGTCCGGCGGATCCGCCCGTCGACGTGGGCGGCGACCCGTTCCGCGACGGTCGTCTTGCCGACGCCGGGGAGCCCGCAGACGACGACCAGTCGCCCGGTCGACGCCTCGTCGCCGGCGACCGTGGCGGCCGAGTTTGACGCCGTCGGAGCGAGAGAATCAGCCGTGTCACCGCTCGAATCTGTCGACTCGCCTCCATCCGGCGTTCGACCGCCTCGGTCTCTCATCTACCGGTATCCTCCGGGGTGAGCTAAAAGAAACTTCGCATCGCTCCGCGATCGAAGAATGGGTTCCGCGGCCCCTCGCGCTGAACTCTCGCCTGTCGGCCTACGGCAGGAACCGATCCGAGCTTCGCAACGTGGCGGAATGGAGGCACTCAGACCACACTCTTCGGGGCCTGAATCGTCGGAAGAAAGTGGGTTGGGGCAGATTTGAACTGCCGGCCTCCTCCATGTCAAGGAGGTGTCATAACCGGACTAGACTACCAACCCGCAGGGGCTTACTGGCGCATCTCGTCGTTTCCGTGGGACGTAATTGAACCTTTCGTTTCGAGCCGCCCGCTAGGGCTGTTCAAGAGAATCGATCGGGAGACGGCGCGGCGACGATACCCGTGTCTCTCGGGGTCGCGGCCGACCGATCCCGCACGGACCGGCGTCCGCGCGCCGACGGGTTCCGACCGGTTTTACCCGTTCGACGAGAGTCCGTCCGTATGGTCGACCTTACCGCCCGCACGGAGAGGCTCGACGCGTACCTCGACGAGCGCGGGCTCGAAGCGGTCTGGTTCGCGCGCCCGAACGGCTTCGCGTGGCTCACCGGCGGCGACAACGTCATCGACGCCGACGCGGTGACGGGCGTCGCGGCCGCCGGCTACGACGGTGAACTCCGCGTAATCACTGACAACATCGAGGCGGACCGGCTTGCCGACGAGGAGCTCCCGGACGCGTTCGCGGTCGAGTCGTTCCTGTGGTACGCCGACTCGCTCGCCGAGGCGGTCGCCGAGCGGTCGCCCTCCCCCGCGGCCGCGGACTTCGACGTGTCCGGCTTCGAGGCCGTCGACGGGAGCCGCCTCCGCCAGCCGCTCACCGACGACGACGTCGAGCGGTACCGCGAACTGGGCCGCGAGGTCGCGGCCGCCGTCGAGACCGTCTGCCGGAACCTCGAACCCGAGGACCCCGAGTACGAGGTCGCGGCCGGCATCGACATCTCGCTCGCCTCCCGCGACGTGGACACGCCGGTCGTCCTCGTGGGCGGCGCGGAGCGAGCGCAGGCGTACCGCCACTACACGTCGACCGACGCGGCGCTCGGCGACTACGCGCTCGTGTCGGTCTCCGCCGAGCGCGCGGGGCTGTACGCCTCGATGACTCGCACCGTCGTCTTCAACGCCCCCGACTGGTTCGAGGAGCGCCACCGCGCCGCGGCGCGCGTCGCGGCGACCGCGGTCCGCGCCACCGAGGCCGCCGCGGCCGGGGCCCTCTCGCGAGCCGGCGACGCCGCGGACGCCGCCGATTTCGGCGACGGTGCCCCCGACACCGCCGGAGACCTCTTCGGGGCCATCCGACGGGCGTACGACGGAGTCGGCTTCGCCAACGAGTGGAAGAACCACCACCAGGGCGGCGCTGCCGGGTTCGCGGGGCGGGAGTGGTTCGCGACTCCGGACGGCGACGAGCCGGTCCGGTGGCCGATGGGCTACGCGTGGAATCCGACGGTTCGCGGAACGAAAAGCGAGGACACCCACCTCGTTGCGCCGGACCTGACCGAGCGGCTCACGAAGACGGGCCGGTGGCCGACCCACGAGGTCGAACCGGTCGACGTCGCGGGGATCGACACCGATCCCGTCGAACTGCCCGCGCCGGTCATTCGGTGACAGGACAGATTCGCCCGGCGCCGCACCGACGCTGGCGCCGGCGCGCGCCGCGCGTCAGTAAACGTACTCGCTCTCGTCGATACCGACGTAGTCCTTCTTTACGCGGCGCTTGTTCCACTTGTAGCCGAGCAGTAGCTTGGCCGACTCCCAGCCGGAGCGGTACGGCTGCGAGAGGAGGTTACCGCCGGTCTCGGCGGCGATCATCGCGTCCGCGGCGCCGATGACCCGGTTCCAGTCGTCCGGCCCGTAGTCGGCGACCATGTCCGCCATCGTCACGTTGCGGACGACTTCGTCGCCGATCGCCTCCTTCCAGCGGCGGTTGTACGAAGCGAGGTCGCCCTCGGCGGCGAGCTCGCCCGCGATGGCGCCGGTGCGGACCGCGACGTGGTCGCCACCCTCGTGGAACGCCGACGTGGTCCCCATTGCGCCGCCCGCGACCGCGACCCCGGCGTCGACCGGCGAGTCGATCGGTCGGGTCGACGAGATCGGATACGTCTCCGTCCCGTTCCGCTTGCCCGCGTCCTCGACGAGCGGGAAGTCCTCCTCGATGTCGTACTCGTCGCCGTACTGCCACTCCAGAAGCCGCCGAATGTACTCGCCGCCCTGCGGGATCGACTCGTCGTCCTCGTCGAGCAGCGCGTACGCGTCGCGGTTGACTTCGTCGATGTCGAGGCCGATCGGCATCGTTAGCCCGACCCGACAGACGCGGTCCGCGTTCGGGAAGATCCACGGGTAGGCGGTCTCGCCCGGCATCACGCCCCACCAGAAGACGATGGCGTCGTTCACCTCCTCGAACACGTCCTCGGGGACGCGCCGGTACTCCTGGTAGGCGATGTGGTTCGCCGTGCGGGAGGCCAGCCGCTCGGAGGCCTGCGCGTCCGCAGGCAGGTACTCGTCCAAGACGCGGTTCGTCACCGTCCGCTGCGGGCCGTCGGCGAGGACGACGAAGTCGGTGCCGACCGTCTCCCCGTCGGCGAGGTCGATCGCGTGGCGCGGCTCGTCGTCGCAGGGCGCCACCGAGAGGTCGGTGTCGACGCCGCGGACGGAGGTGCCGACGCGGTACTCCGCGCCGGCGTCCTCGGCGCGGTCGCGGAGCCAGTCGTCGAAGCGCGCGCGCTGGAAGGTGTACCCGAACGTGTCGTACGAGGAGTCGATGCCGGTGGAGGTGAGCGTGGCGGACTCGTCGGGGCCGCGGAACTCGGCGCGGTTCAGCTCGCGCTGGACGACCCCGTCGTCGAACTCGTCGGGGTGGATCCCCATGATGTCCACCCAGTAGTCCAAGATCCCGGCGGCGTCGGTCGAATCCGGGCCGAGGCGGTCGCGGTCGGCCCGGGGGACTCCCTTCTCGAGGACCAGGGCGTCTGCCCCGCCGGTCGCGGCCGAGTGCGCCGCCGCCGACCCGGCTGGCCCGCCGCCCACGATCGCGACGTCTACGCGTTCCATACCCCGTGAGGTCCCTGTCCGGCTATTAAATTCACGGTCCCCGATGCGGACGATCCCCGGGTATGGCTTGGGATCGCCCCGCGGCGCCAGATCGTCACTGCCGCCCGGGTGCCCAATTGATCATCTTCGATGATTATCGGTGAGAGCGACAGAGAGACACGCTTATACACGGTACGGGATCTCTCTTCGACACCAATGGCACGCGAGACATGGGCGACCCGGATGGGGTTCATCCTCGCCGCGGTCGGTAGCGCGGTCGGCCTCGGGAACATCTGGCGGTTCCCGTTCATCACCGGCCAGTACGGCGGATCGTCGTTTCTGATCACCTACCTAGCGTTCGTCGCGCTGATCGGGTTCCCGGCAATCCTCGTCGAGTTCGTCATCGGGCGCCGGACTGACCGGAACCCCGTCGGCGCGCTGCGGGAACTGGGGAGCGGCGTCTGGTCGTACGCCGGCTGGCTGTTCGTCATCACCGGCTTCATCATCCTCTCGTACTACAGCGTCGTCGCGGGCTGGTTCCTCCGTTACACGCTCATCGGGATCACCGAGGGATTCACGATCACCGACCCGGCGGAGGCTGAGGCGCTGTTCGGAACGGTTTCGACCGGCCTCGACACGCTCCTCTTCCACGGGGTCTTCATGCTGCTCGTCGTCGGCATCATCGCCGCGGGCGTCAGACGCGGCATCGAACTGAGCGTGAAGGTGATGGTTCCCGCTATCCTCGTGATGCTCGTCGGGCTAGCCGCCTACGGGTTCACCCTCGACGGCGCGGCCGCGGCGTACGGCTACTACCTCTCGCCCGACTTCGGGACGATCGCCGCCAACTGGACCGAGATCCTGCCGGCCGCCGCCGGGCAGGCGTTCTTCACCCTGTCGCTCGGGATGGGCGTGATGATCACCTACGCCTCCTACCTGGGCGAGGACCGGAACCTCGCGGCCGACGCCGGCATCATCGCGACGATCGACACGCTCATCGCCGTTCTCGTCGGTTTCGTCGTCTTCCCGGTCCTCTTCACTGTCGGGATCGAACCGGGGACCGGCGGTCCCGGCGCGATCTTCGTGAGTCTCACGTCGGCGTTCGCGAGTGTTCCGGGCGGGCGGATCATCGGGGTCGTCTTCTTCGGGATGGTCGGGATCGCCGCGCTCTCCTCCGCGATCAGCATCCTCGAAGTGCTCGTCTCCTACCTGATCGACGAACTCGGCGTCGCTCGCGTTCCGGCGTCGGCCGCTCTGGGCGCGGCGGTGTTCCTGCTCGGCGTGCCGGTCACGCTCGATCTGGTGTTCCTCGACCTGTACGACCTGCTCGCGGACGGCATCCTGCTCGTCCTCGGCTCGCTGCTGCTCGCGCTGTTCGTCGGCTGGGTCATCCCGGACGTCGGCCGCACGGAGCTCCGGAAAGGGATCGCGGACGTCGGCGGTCTCGACGGCGTCTGGATCTGGGCCGTCCGGATCCCGATCGTGATCGTCGTGGTCGTCTCGCTGTACCTCGGCATCGTCGACTACGTCGACTTCCTCACCGGCGACTTCGCCGACTGGCTGGCGGCGCGGTAGGCCCGACTCGCGGGGTGCGGGCTTCCTCTCGCTTTAGACGTGTTCCTCGCGCGGCTGGACCACGACGAAGCCGCCGGCGCCGTCGAAGCGCATCTGGTAGCGCTCGCCGGACTCCTGGCCGATCATGTCCGAGAGGCTCCGGTTGACCTCCACGTCGGGCGAGGTGCCGCCCCACGCGACGGTCGCGCTCGGGTCGGTTGCCACGGGCGGTTGCAAGACGATCGGGTCACCGTGGGTGGTGAGCGCGACGTAGCCCGGGCCTTCGAGGTAGACGTTGCTGAAGCCGCCCGCGAGCGCCCCAGCGAGGCTGTCGATGGCGCTGATCTCGTAGGAGAGCGACTCCTCGAACGCGAGCACGTCCTCGCCGTTGACCGTGATCGACTCGCCGGCGGCGAGCTCGATCACCTGGACCTTCTTGCCGTCGTCCGCAAAGTAGACGTGGCCCTCGCCCTCGACGGCCATGATCGGCGTCCCCTCGCCGGTGGCGGCCTCCTTGAGGAAGCCGGTGATGCCGCCCTCGGCGGAGGCCTTCCCGGTGAAGGAGACGTCGCCCGTGTACGCCACCATCGAGCCCGCCTTCGCCATGACGGTGCCGGCGACCTCGACGTCGAGGGTGTAGCTGTTCTCGCGCTGGAACGGTTCCGCGCTGTCCGTCGGTGCGTTCTCTGCGGTGAACTGATCGAGGTTCATGGTACGGGGACCGAACCGTTCGATTCGGCTGTGCGGAGATTCCGCGGTATCGGATAAGAATCTATGGGGGAAGTGAAATGCTGCGGATCGGTAGAGCAAACCTTTTGACGTTATATTTGTTATAACCGTCATAGAATGAACTGGGAAAGTGAACGAGATATGGCGGAAGACGTCGAGAAAAACGCCGAACTGTACGAGGCGCTCGCGGACAGCGGCGACGACCGGTCGGAGTAGTTTCACCGGCATTCGCTGGGAAGGACATCCGTGAAGAATCGGTACCACACGTCGAACAGCGCATCTTTCTTGTAGAGCGTGTCGAGCCGTACTGGCAGAATCTCGTTCCGTACCGCATGAGACCCATCGCGGGCCCGCTCGACGCGTTCCGTCGGCCACGTCCCGGGCTTGATCCCATTGTCACGGAGCAGCCTCCGAAGGAGCGCGATCGCGGTCCGATGGTTTGCGTCGCCGAAGAAGTGCTTCCCAACGACAGCTTGCATCAAGAGCGCACACTGTTCTGCGAGCGGTCTGTTCGTCGGGAACTCGTCTAGGACGCGCTGGAGATCACTGTTTCGAACGCGCCAGATGTCTCGGCGCTGTTCGAGGAACGACGCATCGCGTCGGTTGTCGTAGTGGTGCCGATCGCTTTTCAGGAACTCCGTATTCCGGAACTTGAAGTTCTCAACTTCGAGCGACGACAGATCCGTGATGCGTGGTCTGTCCGGACCTGCCGACGAGGTCATCGTATCGACGCCGACTCGGTCCAGTATGTTAATTCACGGCGTTCCTCGCTACGATGAGTCAGGGGCCCGTTTCGCCGACCGAGACGCGACGCGTTCCGGTTCGGTACGCGACCGCGGCCTCAGTACACGACCAGCGAGAGGTACAGCTGGCCGGCGCCCGCGACGACCATCACTGCGCCCGCGATCCGCTTCAGGAGTCCGGCGTGGGCCATCACCCGGTTGGCGTTGCTGACGAGGCCGACGCCCGTCGCGACGGTGGTCGCGGCCATCAGGACGGCGACGGTGCCGGCGTAGACCGCGATGACGAGGAGCGCCGCCTCCGACGGGAGCGCGATCGCGCGGGCGACGACGCCGAGGAACACCGGTGCCACGCAGCCCGCGCCGGCGAGCGCGTACCCCGCGCCGAAAACGCCGAAGCCAAAGACGCTCGACCGCCGTTCCGGCAGCGGCACCGATATCGACGGCGTGCGCCCGGACGCCACGAGCAGCCCGAAGAGAATGAGCAGCGCGCCGACGAGCGTCTCGAACACGGTGATGTTCGACAGCGCCGAGTAGCCGACCCGGACGGTGGCGCCCGCGAGCAGCGCGAACGTCGCCAGCACGCCGAGCGCGGCCGCGACGCCGCGCACCCCCGCGCCGAGGACCGACGCGGAGTCGGCCTCGACGGAGTTCACGTAGAAGCCGACGTACCCCGGAAGGAGGGGGTACGCGCACGGCGAAAAGAACGTTGCGACGCCGGCGGTGACGGCGAACGGGACGTTGGTCGCGAGCGAGACGTCGGTCATCTGTCGCCCCGCGGGTTCATCGTTCGAATCGCCCCGTCATCCGTCGAGCGCCCGCTCGATGCCCGCGACGAACTCCTCGGTGGTGTGCGTTCCGGAGGTCGCCCATTGGACCCGGCCGGCGGCGTCGATGGCACGGGCGCTCGGGTACCCGCCGACGTCGAGCCGCGCGGCGAGTTCGGCCGAGACGTCGGCTGCGACGAGCCAGTCGCCGTCGTTCTCGCGCCACCAGTCGACCACCGTCTCCTCGGTCACCGACCCGCCGACGTCCTCGGGGCAACCTCGGTTGGGTGCGCATGGCCGAGCCGCTGA
>JBNJEE010000105.1:0-8812 GCA_051745525.1 Methanobacteriota archaeon
GCGCGTCTACACCGCCCTCCACCAGTCGCACTTGCCGAAGCTGGCCGCGAGCGGGTTCATCGAGTACGAGTCCGACCGCGGGATCGTCTCGCTGACCGAGGAGAGCCGCCGACTCGACGTGTACCTCGAAGTGGTTTCCGAAAACGAGATCCTCTGGAGCGAGTACTACGTGGGGCTCGCGGTCGTCTGCGGGCTGCTCGGCGGGGCCGCGGCGATCGGAACCGTCCCGTTCGCGAGCGTCTCCGGGTACGCGTACGCGGTCCTCTTCGCGGCCCTCTTCGGCGTCTCCGGGCTGGTCCACCGGACTGTGACGCGTCGGAACCGGGTCGGGTAGCGCCTCCGCCCGGCCCGACACCCGCAGGGTTTTAGCCGCGCACGGCGGGAGTACGGACATATGGCAACGGGGATCGTCGGGGAGTTCCTCGATCTCAAGGCGGAGACGGACGCGGACGTTCTCGCGATGCAGTGCGGCGACTTCTACGAGTTCTTCGCGGACGACGCCGAGTTAGTCGCCGACGAGCTCGACCTCACGGTGTCACAGAAGTCCTCTCACGGCTCGTCGTACCCGATGGCGGGCGTGCCGCTCTCGGAGCTGACGCCGTACGTGAACGCCTTGGTCGAGCGCGGCTACCGCGTCGCGGTCGCCGACCAGTACGAGACGGAGGGCGGCGACCACGCCCGCGAGATCGTCCGGGTCGTCACGCCGGGCACGGTCTTAGAGACGAGCGACGACGACGCGCGCTACCTCGCCGCGGTGGTCCGCGAGGAAGGAACAAATCCCGACGCTGACGGCCCCTACGGGCTCGCCTTCGCCGACGTGACCACGGGGCGGTTCCTCGCGACGACGGTCGACGACGGGGGTGACCTGCGCGCCGAGCTCTACCGCTTCGACCCCGCGGAGGTGCTGCCCGGGCCGCGCGTCCGCAACGACGACGGCCTGCTCGGCGCGGTCCGCGAGGACCTCTCGGGACGCGTGACCGCGTTCGACGCGGAGGCGTTCGCGACCGGGCGCGCGAGACACGCGGTGCGCGAGCAGTTCGGCCGCGAGACGACCGACAGCGTCGGGCTCGACTCCGAACTCGCGGTCCGGGCCGCGGGCGCGGTCCTCTCGTACGTCGCGGAGACGGGCGCGGGCGTGCTCGCCTCGATGACCCGATTGACGGCGTACGGTGCCGACGACCGCGTCGATGTCGACGCGACCACCCAGCGCAACCTCGAGATAACGGAGACGATGCGGGGCGACGCCGACGGATCGCTGTTCGACACGGTCGACCACACCGTCACGGCCGCCGGCGGTCGGCTGCTCCGCGAGTGGCTCACCCGCCCGCGTCGCGACCGCGAGACGCTCTCCGCCCGGCTCGACGCGGTCGAGGCGCTGGCCTCCGCGGCGCTCGCGCGCGACCGGATCCGCGAGGTCCTCGGCGACGCGTACGACCTCGAACGGCTCGCGGCGCGCACGACGAGCGGGAGCGCCGGCGCGCGCGAGCTGCTCTCAGTCCGCGACACGCTCGCGCTGGTCCCGGACCTCGCGGACGCGATAGGGGGGACCGCGCTCGCCGACTCGCCCGCGGCCGCCGTCCTCGACCGGGTCGACCGCGAGGGGGCAGCCGCGCTTCGGGCGGAACTCGCCGAGGCCCTCACCGAGGACCCGCCGAAGGCGAAGACGGGCGGCGGGCTGCTCAAACCCGGCTACGACGACGAGCTCGACGAGCTGATCGAGCGGCACGAGGCGGCGAAGTCGTGGCTCGACGGGCTCGCCGAGCGCGAGAAGCGAAAGCACGGGCTCAGCCACGTCACCGTCGACCGCAACAAGACGGACGGCTACTACATCCAGGTCGGGAAGTCGGTGGCGGATCAGGTGCCCGAGGGTTACCGCGAGATCAAGACGCTGAAGAACTCGAAGCGGTTCGTCACTGACGAGCTCGCGGAGAAGGAGCGGGAGGTCCTCCGCTTGGAGGAGGCACGCGGCGACTTGGAGTACGAGCTGTTCGAGGCGCTGCGCGAGCGCGTCGCCGAGCGCGCCGAGCTGCTCCAGGACGCCGGGCGGGCGGTCGCCGAGCTCGACGCGCTCGCCTCGCTCGCGACCCACGCCGCCCGCAACGACTGGACGCGTCCGGAGCTGACGACGGAGCGCCGGCTCGACGTCGAGGCCGGGCGCCACCCCGTCGTCGAGGGGACGACCGACTTCGTCCCGAACGACCTCCGGCTCGACGGGGAGCGCGGCTTCCTCATCGTCACCGGCCCGAACATGAGCGGGAAGTCGACGTACATGCGGCAGGCCGCGCTGATTCAGCTGCTCGCGCAGGCGGGCTCGTTCGTCCCTGCCCGCGCGGCCGACGTGGGGCTCGTCGACGGGATCTACACTCGCGTCGGTGCGCTCGACGAGCTGGCGCAGGGCCGGTCGACGTTCATGGTCGAGATGCAGGAGCTGTCGAACATCCTCCACTCGGCGACCGAGGACTCGCTCGTCGTCTTAGACGAGGTCGGGCGCGGCACCGCCACCTACGACGGCATCTCCATCGCGTGGGCCGCGACCGAGTACCTCCACAACGAGGTGCGCGCGCGCACACTCTTTGCCACCCACTACCACGAGCTGACGACGCTCGCGGACCACCTCCCGCGTGTCGCGAACGTTCACGTCGTGGTCGACGAGCGCGACGGCGAGGTGACGTTCCTCCGCACCGTCCGCGACGGCCCGACGAACCGCTCGTACGGGGTCCACGTCGCCGACCTCGCGGGCGTCCCCGACCCCGTCGTCTCCCGCGCGGACGAGGTCCTCGACCGGCTCCGCGAGGAGAAGGCCATCGAGGCCCGCGGCTCGCGGAGCGGGAGGAGCGGCGACGGGGAGGCTCCCGGCGGTGACGGCGCAGGGCGCACGCAGCAGGTCGTCTTCGACCTCTCGTCGGGGTCGTTCTCAGAGGGCGGCGACGGGGCGTCGGCGGACGCCCCCGACTCCGAGGCGGGTCGTAACGGAGCGGGCACCGGGTCGAAACCGGCGCCCTCCGGCGAAGCCGCGGAGGCCCCGGAAACCGCGCCCGGCGACCGGCTTGACCCCGAGACCCGCGCCGTGATCCAGGAGCTGACCGACGTCGACGTCGCGGCGACCCCCCCGGTGGAGCTGCTCTCTCGGGTCCAAGAGTGGCAAGAGCGGCTGGACTGACCGCGCTGTGGGACGGACGCAAGGGTACGTCTGACGTAAGAACTAATGTCCGACCTCGTCGTGTGGTGTGTATGGGCATCATGAGCAAGATCCTCGGCGGGGGTGGGAGCCGCTCCGTCGACGACTACGTCGAACTCGACTCGGACGACTTTGCCGACGCACACGCGGAGACGGGCACGCAGGTACACTTCGCGGAGATCGGCGACCAGAGCGACGTCATCCCGATCAAAGACGCCGTCTACGACGGCGACTTCGTCATCGCCGACATCACCCGCCACTCCACGTCGGACCGAACGATAGAACACGTCTACGACGAGCTGCGACAGGTGGTTCAGGAGGTCGACGGCGACATCGTCCAGAAGGGCGACGACCAGATCATCGTCACCCCGACCGGCGTCAAGGTCTCCCGGCAGAAGTTGTAACGCTCGCGTTCCGAGAGTCTCGCCCCCGGTTTCCCCCCGCGAGCCCTGCTTCGGGGCCCGCATTCGGCCGTACCGGCCGAACCGTGTCATATATGCCGTTCTCCCGCCCACGTAGAGTCGAATGGACGAGCCGGTCCTCCTGACGGGCGCCGGCGGACGGGTGGGACAGGCCATCCTCCGCGGTATCGGCGACGAGTACAACTGGCGGCTCCTCGACCGCGAGCCGCTCCCGGCCGCGAAGGTGCCCGACGGGGTCGCCGAAGCCGACCGGTACGTTGCCGACATCACCGACGAGCGCGCCGTCCGCGAGGCGGTCGCCGACGTGGGCGCGGTGATCCACCTCGCCGGCGACCCGCGGAAGACGGCGCCGTGGGATTCCGTCCTCCGGAACAACATCGACGGCACACAGGTCGTGATGCGCGCCGCCGCCGAGGCCGGCGTCGGGAAGTTCGCGTTCGCCTCCTCGAACCACGCTGTCGGCGGCTACGAGACCGAGGACCGAACGCCGGACCTGTATCGCCCTGAAGACGACTACCGACTCGACGGCAGCGAACTCCCCCGTCCCGGCAACCTCTACGGCGTCTCGAAGGCGGCGGGCGAGTCGCTCGGACGCTTCTACCACGACGAGTTCGGCATAAGCGTCGTCTGCGTCCGCATCGGCAACCTCACGAAGGACCATCCGCCCCGCGAGTACGAGCGCGGGCAGGCCATGTGGCTCTCGCACCGGGACTGCGCGCACCTGTTCGACCGCTGTCTCCGGGCCGACTACGGCTACGAGATCGTGTACGGCATCTCGAACAACGACCGCCGCTACTACTCCATCGAGCGCGCCCGCGAGGCGCTCGGCTACGACCCCACCGACAACTCTGCCGACTACACCTTCGAGGGGAAACCCAAGTCGGACCGCGACACCGAGACGAACGGAGGCCGCTACGCCGTCGACTCGTTCGCGCCGGACGCGGACCGCCCCGCAAACGAGTCGCCCGCCGAACCCAACTTCCCGGCCGACCCCGACGACGCCTGAGCGCCGCGCGGCACCGCCCCCCCGACGCAGGCGCTCAGAACAGCCCGTCGACGTCGCGCCGTTTCCGCTCCTCGCGCTCGACGTGATCGCCCAGCCGTGCCGCCACCTGCGGCCGCGCCTCCGGGGTCCGGAGGTACGCGAACAGCAGTTCGGCGAACTCGGTCCGGCCCGTTCCGCGCTCCTCGCGGGCGAGGCCGGCCGCGGTCGCGAACACCTCCGGGTCGCCCGGCTCGCCCGCTCCCGCGAGTGCCGGCGCCGTGACGCCGGCCGCGACGAGCGACAGTCCGTCGAACGTCGGCGTTCCGCCGTCGATCCGGATCCGGGGCGCATCCGCCGAATCCGCGTCTTCCGGGGCCGCGGCGAGTCGGTCCGCCCACTCTCGGACGGCGCCCACTGCGGCCCCACGCGGATCGGAGACGCTCGCCAGCGCCGCGACGGCGTCGGCCGCGTTCGCCGCCGTCTCCGATCGGTCGCCGTCGATCGCGCGGCGCGTCGCCGCTGCGGTCGCGGCCAGCCCTCGGCGCAGTCGTTCGCCGTCGCCGTCGCTCTCGATGCTATCGCTCTCGTCGCGGTTGCTCTCGCCGTCGCCCTTGGTCTCGTCGCCGCCCGGAGGTCGCCGTTCACCTCTCCAGACGTCGCGAGCCGCGAGGAACTGCCGCTCGTTGAACAGCGCGGCGCCGGCGGTGATCGCGACCGAGGTGGACGGCGCGTCGCGCGCGTCTCGGTTCTGCCTGGTGTCGCGGTCGGTCACGCCTCGCGGTCGGCGGCGACGACTGATAAATACCGAGTTCCGCGACCGGGAAAGCGGCGGGGAACGGTCAGCGGAGAAGCAGAGGTCGCAGCGTCAGCGGAGGGCCAGCGGCCGCAGTGCCAGCGGAAGGCCAGCGACCGCAGCGTCAGCGGAGGGAGCGGGTCGTCGCCAGCCGCGGGCGGATCAGGCCTCCGGGGCGTCGTCGTCTGGGAGGCGGAACGTCCGGTTGACCGCGGTCGGGTATCGCCGGTGAAGCGCCGCACCGGCGACGGCGCCGCAGAGGGCGGCCAGCGCGACCACGGCGGCCGTCGGGAACGAGAGGGCCGCGACGGTCACCACCGGCAGCGCCGCGAAGACGACCGTGGCGCCGAGCGACGGGACGGCCGCCGACCGGTGGGGATTCGCGTACTGGTTGGGGTGAACGGTGCGTCTGGAGGGGGATCGGTCTGGTGGCATCGTCGGATGTGGGTCGCGGCGCGAGTCGGTCGCGCCGCAGTCGGCGTCGGTTCGGCCGCCGGCGACCGCGTGGTGCGGTCTCCGAACGGCGAAGCGGGGTCGGAGAGCGTCCGGGAGAAGCCGTCGCTCGTCTCGGTGGACGGGTCGGCCGTCTCCGCGTCGGGGTCACGCGGCGACGGCGCCGAGGAGAGCGGCGACCGGTCCGCGGGCCCGTTTCCGGACGCTCCGGCGGGGGGCGAACGTCGGGGTGGGGTCGCGGACGGTCATGGGTTCGACCCGGCGGTGGGGGACCGGCCGGGGGCGTCTTCACCGAGTAACGCAACCGAATTAACCGTTGTCCGTGTGTGATAACCAATGGCTCGATTCGGTCGGCGCGGCCGTCGAGTCGACCGGCGCGACTACCAGTACACTAACCACGTCGGAGCGCGTACCGACAGTAGACGTGTCCAGCAGTCTACTACCGGTGATCGCGACGATACTTGTGTCGGGGCTCGCGGTCCAGCTGCTCGCTCACCGGTTCCGGATACCGAGCGTCATCTTCTACCTCGCGATCGGAGTGGTGTTGGGGCCCGAACTACTGGGACTGGTCACGCTGGAGACGTTCGGCGACGGGCTGGAGATCATCGTCGGACTCAGCGTCGCGATCATCGTCTTCGAGGGGGCGTTCGCGCTCCGCGTCGACCGGATCCGGCGCGCGTCAACGGTGTCGCTCCGGCTGGTGACCGTCAGCGCGATCGTGATGTTTCTCGGGACGGCGGCCGCGGTCCGGGCGTTCACCGACGGCACGTGGGAGATCGCGCTGCTGATCGGCGCGCTGCTGGTGGCGACGGGTCCGACCGTCATCACGCCGATCCTCAACGTGGTCCGGGTGCGGGACCACGTCGCGACCGCGCTGGAGACCGAGGGGATCGTCAACGACGTGACGGCCGCGATCGTCGCGGTCGTGATCTTCGAGACGCTGCTGCTCGACGACCTCGGCGTCCCCGCGACGGTGCTGTCGTTCCTCCAGCGGTTCGGCGTCGGGGTCGCGGCGGGGCTGCTCGCCACCGTCATCATCTACGTGCTGTTGGACAGCGACCTCGTTCCCGAGCGCGACGTCCAGGCGTCGCAGTTCCTCGTGCTGGCGGCCGCTATCGGCTCGTTCGCGGCCGCGGAGGCCGTCGCCGCGGAGGCGGGTATCGCGGCGGCTGCGACGAGCGGGATCCTCCTCGGCAACCTCGATCTGGACAACCGCGAGGAGATCGAGGAGTTCGCACAGAACACGACGCTGATCGTCCTCTCGTTCGTGTTCATCTCGCTGGCCGCGCTGATCGACGTCGAGGCGATCGCGGGGCTCGGTCTCGGCGTGATCGCCATCGTCGCCGTCATCATGCTCGGCCTCCGGCCGCTGGGGGCGTTCATCGCGACCCTCGGCGTCGAGCGGTTCACCCGCCCCGAGCGGCTGTTCATCGCGAGTGTCGGGCCCCGCGGGATCATCCCGGCGAGCGTGGCGACGCTGTTCGCCATCGAGTTAGAGCTCGCGGGGAGCGTTGCCGCCGGCGAACTGCTCGTCGGCACGGTGTTCGCGGTCATCTTCGCGACGGTCCTCGTCGAGGCGGGGCTCGCGCGGCAGATCGGAGAGTTCCTCGGAGTGTCACCAATGCGCACGATAATCATCGGCGGGGGTCGAGTCGGTAAGGCGCTCGCCACGCGACTGGAGAACAGGGGCGAGTATGTCGTGATCGTCGAGTCGGACGCGGACGTCGTCGAGCGGGCGCGCTCGGAGGGGTTCACCGTCTACGAGGGCGACGGTAGCGACACGGAAACGCTGCGCGGCGCTCACATCGAGGACGCCAAGCGGTTCATCACGACGACGGCCGATGACGACATCAACCTCCTCGCGTGTCAGCTCGCGATCACCAAGTTCGACGTCGCGTCGGTGTACTCGCGCGTGAACGACCCGGGGAACGTCGACGCCTTCGACAGCATCGGCGTCACCGGCATCGACGCCTCGACGGCGACCGCGGTCGCCATCGACGACGAGATCGAGCGGCCCGCGCTCACCCACTGGATGAACGAACTCGGCGACAGCCACGACGTCCAAGAGGTCGAGGTGACCTCACAGGAACTCGCGGGCAAGACGATCCGCGACCTCAACGCGCAGATCCCCGACGGCACCTTCGTTGCCGTCGTCAGCCGCGACGGCGAGAACCACGTCCCCTCGGCGGACAGCGTCCTCGAAATCGGCGACCACGTGACGTTCATCGGCAACACCGACGCGGTCCGCCGCGCGATGGACCGCTTCCACCCGCACGATTAAGACGTCGACCGTGCCGTTCGGATCGGTTGCTAAGCGAGGGTACGGGGCGTCGGACGGGCGGCCGGCCGTTTATAAATGACCGATGCCGTCCCGGCAACTTCCGCTCAATTTCCGACACCTCGATTATAAATACCGAACCGAGGACCGGCGATGACGGCCGCCTAACCTCCAGCCGGACAGTTATAAATCGCTGACCACGAACCGACGGCCTACATAGCCAAATCTCCAGTCACCCGCTTATAAATAATCGACTACAGACCGGTGGCGGTCACCGCCAAAGCCCCAGCCGGCGAGGCGGACGCACGCTCGCTGTCGCCCGGAAATCTTTGATTTTCGGGATGTCGTCAGAACCTTCGGACTCTGACTGCTAGCCAGAAATCTCCGATTTCTGGCGATGACGAGAGAGCTTCGCTCTCTCGAACCACGCGCTTCGGTCGTTCGCTTCGCTCACTCCCTCCAGTGCTTACGTCGTCATCAGAACGCGAAGCGTTCTGATTGGCTCACGAGAGCGTTGCTCTCGTGAACGCCTGCGCCTGCCTCGCCGGCTGCCCCTTTGAGTCCCGCCCGACCGCAACCGCACCGCACGGCACCGCGCCTCACACCTCCCCAGCCTCGTCACCGGACTACGTCCGGTTTCAAGCGAGAGCTTCGCTCTCGCCCTGTCGGTGGTCCTCCGCTTCGCTCCGGACCACCGACTCCA
>JBNJEE010000106.1:0-8779 GCA_051745525.1 Methanobacteriota archaeon
CGTGTTCGCTTGTCGTGTACGCGAGCGCGATGCCGACCGCCGCGCGCGGGTCGAAGCCGGGCAGCGCCATCGACTTCACCGTCGGCACGAGTTCCGCGCCGCCGAACCGGGCGACCGCGGCGTCGATCCCGTCCGCGAGCGCGTCCGGCAGGTAGGGGGCGACGTCGAGGCTTGGCGGCGCCTCGCGGGCCGCGATCGCTTTTAAAAGGCTCTCGGCGCCGCCCGCGTCGCCGAACGAGACGGGGCAGTCGACGACCCCCGCCTCCCCGGCGCGGACCGCCCACGCGACCGCGTTGCCCGCACCGATCACGTCGAGGCCGAGTCGGTCGCAGACCCCGCAGAGGTCGACGACGCGGTCGAAGTCGTCGATCCCGAGGCCGGCACCGAGCGTGATCGGCGCCGCGCCGCGCGGGACCACCTCGCCGTCGGGCGTGTCGATCCGGAAGCCGCCGGGAACCGCCGGGTCTTCCCCTTCGCTGGCTTCGCCGACGCCTTCGCGCCCCGTCGCGCGCTCCAGCGCGGCCTCGATCCCGATGTCGTCGGCGCCGTCGAAGCCGGTCTCCGTCCACCCCTCCGCGGCGAGGATCCCGACCTCGTTCGCGTAGTCGACCGTCTCGACCGTCTCCCCGGCCGCCTGCCACTCGCCGGTCGGCTCGTCGCCGTAGGCCGCGGCGTCGCGTTCGCGGAGCGCGGCGAGGTCGTCAGGGATCGTCGGCGGGGGATCCCGAGCGACGACCGCCTTGAGCCGCTTCGCGCCCATCACCGCACCGGCGCCGCCCCGGCCCGCATGGTGGGCGCCGCCGTCGCTCGCTATCGTCGCGTAGGCCGCCTCGCGCTCTCCCGCCGGGCCCACACAGGTGACGCCGGCGTCTGGGAACCGCTCGGCGGTCTCGGCGGCGTCGGCGCCCCACGCGTCGCTCGGTTCGATCCGGGCGCGACCGTCCTCGACCTCGATCCGGACCGGCCGGTCGGCGGCGCCGGTCACGAGCAGCCCGAGGCAGTCGCCGAGCGACCCCGCGAGCCGGTCGGCGAACGCGCCGCCGGCGTACGAGTCGAGGAAGCCGCCGGTGAGCGGTGATTTCGTCACCGCTGCGTAGCGCGTCTCGCCAGGTAGGTAGCCCGCGAGGGGGCCGACGAGGAACGCGAGGAGGTTCGCCGGGCCGGTCGGGTCCGTCCCCGGCGACAGCTCCTCGTAGAGGTAGCGCGCCCCCAGCCCCTTCCCGCCGACGTAGTCGCCCCGCCAGCCGCGCGGGACGCGCTCGCGTGCGGCCTCGCCCGTCGAGAGGTCGACGCGGAGGATTCGAGTGCGGCTCGGACGCATTCAGACGCGATGCGCGGCGGAGAGGTATCAATCTGTCCGCTAACGGGTCAAGCAGTCGACCGCCGGTGCCGCCCGCACCGACCGCCAGAGTGAGGGCCGACGCGGTCCAACGGGGCCGCATGGACCTGACGAGCGCGCTCGACGCCCGCGACGCGACCGTCTGCGTCGTCGGCGCGGGCGGCAAGAAGTCGACGCTGTTCGCACTCGCTGACCGACTCGACCGGTCGGTCGTGACCGCGAGCGTCCGGATACCGATCTTCGACGACCGGGTGGCCGCGGTACGCGTGACCGAGGACCCGGTGGCCGCGATCGAGGAGGCCGGAGACGGGGACTGGCCGCTCGGGCTGATCCCCGAGCGCGAGCGGTCGGACCGGTACCTCGGGTACGATACGGAGACGGTCGCCGAGATCGCCGACGCCGCGCCCGGCGCGACGCTCGTGAAGGCGGATGGGGCGCGCCTCCGCGAGTTCAAGGCGCCCGGCGACCACGAGCCGCAGATCCCGGCAAACGCGGACGTCGTCGTCCCGATCGCGAGCGCGCACGTCGTCGGCGAACCCCTCACCGAGGAGTTCGTCCACCGGCCGGCGGAGGTCGCCGCGATCACCGGCCGCGAGATCGGCGACGAGATCCGCCCCGCCGACGTCGCGACGGTCCTCGCGAGCCCCGCGGGCGGGCTGAAGGACGTCCCCGGCGGCGCGACCGCGATTCCGGTCGTGAACAAGGTCGACGACGAGGCGGACGCCGCCGCGGCCCGGGCTGTCGCCGGTGAGATCCTCCACCGAGCGAACGTGCCGCGAGTCCTCCTCACGCGTCTGATAGCGGACGATCCGGTCGTCGAGGTCGTCGAGTAGCTCCCCTACGAAGAGCCTTCCAGAACCTCAGAATACGACCGCCAGAGCGCCCGGTACAGCGTCCACGCGTCGACGCCGGTCCGGTCGGTCACGGCCCGGCAGGCGTCGTCGAACCGCCGGTAGTCGGCGCTCGAGGGCGGGTCCGGATACGGGGCGTCGAGCTCGCCGGCCGCGGCCAGGACCACCCACGTCCGGCGGTCGATCGCAACGAACCGCGACGGGGCGAGGAACTGGCAGAAGGCGGACGCGACCGCGACGTCGACCCCGTCGAGCGCGGTGAGCGCGTCGAGGGCGGCGTCGAGGTCCGGTGAGTCGTCGGTGTTCGTCCCCACGGCGCCGGCGGCGGCGTCGAGGGCGTCGATCACGTCGTCGAACTCGTTGTCGCGGAACGCCGCCTCCCGCTCGCGCCGCTCGCGGTCCGGGTACTCACCGAGGTACCGCCGGAAGTACCACCGGACGACCCACTGCGCGTCCCGGCGTCCGTACTCGTCGCCGGCGAACGTCTTCGGGACCGTCTCGACGTGTTGGCGCTCCACGTCGTACAGCGGTTCTGCCGCCGCGTACTCCCGGGCGCGGTCCCGGAGGGTCGACTCGCTCAGGTCCATCGCCTCACGGTACGCCGGCAGGAGGCATGAACGTTGGTTCCGGCCGCTTCGCTCGCGTCGCACGGTTGCGGCCGCTGACCGCGTTGACTGGCGTCGGCAGGGAGCGTCGCAGCCGCGGTCACCGGTACACTCATGACTCACAACGACGGATCGTGAGGTATGTTCGCACGCAGGGACGGTGAGACCGATGTCCAGTGAACCGGACGACGCTACGAAGACTATCTGTCCGTACTGCGGGGTCGGCTGCGGGATCCGCGTGCTGGAGGGCGACGACGCGGGCGAGATGCGCTTCATGCCGTGGGCCGACGCGCCGGTGAACGAGGGGAGCGTCTGTATCAAGGGCGGGGCGGCGACGCAGGTCGTCGACCACGAGGACCGGCTGACGGAGCCGCTGATCAAGGAGGGTAGCGAGTTCCGCGAGGCGACCTGGGAGGAGGCGCTCGACCGCGTCGTCGACGAGATGGGGGGAATTCGGGAGGAGCACGGCCCGGACGGGATGGGATTCTTCGGCTCCTCGAAGACGTTCAACGAGGAGAACTACCTCATCCAGAAGCTCGCGCGGCGGTACGGCACCAATCAGGTGGACAACTGCACGCGGATGTGTCACGCCTCGACCGTCTGGGCGCTGCGGACCAGCCTCGGCATGGGCGCGATGACGAACAGCATGGCCGACCTAGCGGACTCCGCGGACGTGCTGTGGATCCAGGGCGCGAACCCGGGCGAGCAGCACCCGATCGCCAACAGCCAGTACTTCCGGCAGGCCGTCTTGCAGGGCGCGACCGTCATCCAGGTCGACCCGCACGCGAACAAGACCACCCGGTCGTTCGAGATCGACGACACCGACCGGCACATGCACCTCCAGTTGAAGCCCGGCACCGACATCCCCCTGCTCAACATCGTCCTCAAGACGATCCTGGAGCGCCACGAGGCGGAGCCGGAGGCGGGCTGGATCGACGAGGCGTTCGTCGAGGAGCGCACGAAGGGGTTCGAGCACCTGAAGGAGACGCTCGCGGACTTCGACAAGGAGGCGGCCGCAGAGGAGTGCGGCGTCCCGCTGGCGGACATCGAACTCGCGGCGGAGAAGTACGCGATGGCCAACGACGCCGCCATCTTCACCGGGATGGGGATGAGCCAGCACACGTGCGGCGTCGACAACGTCCAGAACGAGATCAACCTGGCGCTGGTCACGGGAAACCTCGGTCGGCCCGGCACCGGCGTCAACCCCCTGCGCGGGCAGAACAACGTCCAGGGCACCTGCGACGTCGGCGCGATGCCGAACGTCCTCCCGGGATACCAGCTGGTCGACGACGACGAGGCCCGCGAGTCCGTCGAGGACGTGTGGGGGTTCGAGGTCCCCGCGGAGCCCGGGCTGACGAACGTCGAGATCTCCCACGCGATCGGCGACACCGTCCACGGGCTCTACGTCATGGGCGAGAACCCGATCATGAGCGAGCCGGACGGCAACGAGACGGAGCGCCGGTTCCGCGAGGAGCTCGACTTCATGGTGGTCCAAGACATCTTCATGACCGAGACCGCCGAACTCGCGGACGTCGTCCTCCCCGCAACGACCTGGGCCGAACGCGACGGCACCGTCACCAACACGGACCGCCGCGTCCAGCGCATGCGCGGCGTCCACAAGGTCCACGAGAACACGCGCCACGACCTCAACATCCTCTGTGAGGTCGGCACGCGGCTGTTTGACGGCGACGAGTTCGACTTCGACGGGCCCGAGGAGGTGTTCGAGGAGCTGCGCGAGGTCTGCCCGATCATGCACGGGATGACCTACGACGCGCTCGGCGAGACGGGGATCCACTGGCCCTGCTACGAGGAGGGCGACGAGGGTGACCCGTTCCTCTACGAGGACTCCTTCGAGACCGAGGACGGTCTCGGCCGCATCGAGGGCGTCGTCCACCAGGAGCCGAAGGAGGTCCCCGACGAGGAGTACCCGCTCGTGTTGACCACCGCGCGGCTCGAAGAACACTACAACACCGGGACGATGAGCCGCCGATCGCCCACGCTCTCGAAGCAGCACCCGGAGAACTTCGTCGACGTCCACCCGAACGACGCCGAGCGGTACGGGATCGAGGACGGCGACGACGTGACCCTCAAGTCGCGCCGCGGCGAGATCACCGTCCGCGCCGACGTCACCGAGGACATCAAGGAGGGCGTCGTCTGGACCACGCCGCACTTCGCGGCCGCCTCCGCGAACCGCCTCACCAACGACGTGCTCGACGAGCGCGCTAAGATTCCCGAGTACAAGGCCGCGGCCGCCGAGATCGAGGTCGACATCGAGGCCGCGGGCGACGACGCGGCGTCCGCGGACGACTGAGCGGCGGCGGCTTTTATACGCTCTCTTCGAGCACCGTCTCGTCCTCGTGGCGGACGACGACGCGGTCCGGAACGGGGGCGTCGGCGAACGCGACGCCGACCGAGTACGGGTGGGGTTCGGCGACGTCCGAACAGCGGTCGACGTCCGAGTCGGGGTCGTCCTCGGAGGCGATCCGGAGGCGGAGCGTCCCGTCGTCGAGCGCGGCCTCGAACAGCGAGACGCGTTCACAGCGACGGGGGCCGTCGAGGAGCGACCCCGCCACGACCAGCCGGGGCGGGTCGCGATCGAGGCGTCGGCGCACCTCGGCGACGTCGTTCCCGCCGGACCCGGTGACGTCGAGGTCGCCGTCGTACTCGCGGCGGAAGGTCAGTTCGGCGCCGTCGATTTCCGTCGGGTCATCGGTCCACGGCGGGGTGGGACAGCCGGCGATCGAGGCGGTGCCGACGGCGGCCGCGGACGCGAGGAGGGCTCTGCGGCGCATGCCCGGAGCGACGTGGAGCGCCGTGAAGTGTCTTGTGCGCCGGTCGCGTCGGGGTCAGTCGTCGCCGGGGACGGCCTCGCCGTCGCCTTCCGCGCCGCCCCCGGTGGCGGTCGCGGCGGGGTCGCTCCCCGCGGGATCGGTTCCGGCGGTCGTCGAGTCCGCGGCGCCGACGGCGTCCGCGGCGTCGACCGCATCGCCCTCGCCGTTCTCGCTGAACTCGAACTCGGTCGTGTCGATGTCTGCCTCCGACGATTCTTCGGGGGCGTCCTCGGTCTCGGCGTCGTCGGGGTCGACGACAGCCGCCTCGGCGGCCGCCTCCTCGCGCGCCTCGAACTCGTCGGCGAACGTCCGGAGCTCGTCCGCGCGGGCGGACAGCGACTCCGCGCTGTCCGATATCTGCCCGATCGCGGCGGTCTGCTCTTCCGCGGCGGCGGAGACGTTCTGCGCCTCGCTCGCGGTCTCGACGCTCACCTCCGCGACCTCGTCGATCATCGAGACGGCCTCCTGGGTCGACTCCGCCTGCTGGTCGGTCGCGTCATTGATCGACTGGACTCCTGCGTTGGCCTCGTCGATGCTGTCGACGATGGACTCGAGCGCGTCGACGGTCTCCTCGACGACGCCCCGACCAGCCTCGACGTCGTCCTCCATCGAGAACAGGCCGTCCGCGACCGACTCGGTGGAGTCCTCGACGCCCTCGATCAGCTCCTCGACCTCGGTGGTCGCCTCCGCGGTCTCCTCGGCTAAGTCCTTCACCTCGCGGGCGACGACCGCGAAGCCCTCGCCCGCCTCGCCGGCGCGGGCCGCCTCGATGGAGGCGTTGAGCGCGAGGATGTTCGTCTGCTCGGCGATGTCGTCGATGAGTTCGACCACCTCGCCGATGCGCTCGACTTCGTCGCGCAGGTCGCGCATCTCCGCGACGGTGTGGTCGACCTCCTCGTCGATCCGGTCCATGCGGTCGATCGCCTCGCCCGCGTCGTCGCGGCTCTCCTCGCCCGCTTCGGCGGTCGCGGCCGACCGGTCCGCCAGTTCGTTTGTCGAGGAGGCGATCTCCGCGACGGTGGCGGAGAGGTCGTCTAGCTCGGCGGCAGCGGTCGCGAGCGTCTCCTCCTGTCGCTCTGTACCGACCGAGATCTCCTCGACGCTCTCGGCGACGTCGACGCTCGTCGACTCGACCTCCTTGGCGGAGGCGGTCACCTCCGAGCTCTGCTCGCCGACCGTCTCGGCGGCGTCCTGAATGGCGACCACGAGCGCCTCCAGCCGGTCGAGCGTCTCGTTGAGCGACTCCGCGATCGCGGCCATCGCCTCGCTCTCGCTCTCCGGGTCGAGGCGGCGGGTGAGGTCGCCGTCCGCGACCGCGTCGATCGTCGCCTCGTACTCGTCGGCCTTCGTCTCTAAGTGCGCAGAGAGCTCCTCGGCCTCCTCGCGGGCCGCAGCGGCCTCCTCGGCGGACTTCTCGACGGCCTCGATCTGCTCGCGCATCGTCTCGCGGATACGGTCGAAGAGCGCCGAGAGCCTGCCGAACTCGTCAGCGCGGTCGCGGTTGATCTCGACAGCTAACTCTCCCGCCTCGATCGCCTCGGCGTAGCCCCGCAGGTCGTCAACGGACCCGTTCACGTCGCGGACGACGAACGCGCCGACGGCGAGCAGGCCGACGACCGAGATGGCGATCAAGAGCAGCACCGTCCGCGTGACGTCCCCGACCGTACCGTACACCTCGCTCTGCGGGGCCGCGACGATGACCGACCAAGGCTTCTCTTCGACTGGCGCGGTCGCCGTGGCGAGCGCCGACCCGTTGACGACCTCCTGCTCGTCGTCGGTAACGTCGGTCACAGTCGACTCCGTGGCGTCGGTCTCCAAGTGCGGCAGCTCCTCGATCAGGAAGTAGTCGTTCAGGATCGCGTCGCTGTCGGAGGCCAGCGCGACCTGCCCGGTGCGGGAGGAGACGATCTGCATGTTGCCGCCGTCGACGGGAGCGGAGAGGAGCGAGCCGCGTTCTGAGAGGTCGACGGTGATCACGATCGCCTTGCCGGGAACGTTGTTGATCGGGCTCACGAAGCCCAGCCGGTTTTCGCCGTCGTCCTTGTACGGCTCGAAGGAGCGGACGTCGTTCGCGTTGGCGAACGCCGCCGGGCCGACCGCCCACGGGCGTTCCTCCTCCGAAAACGTCGTCCCCTCCGTCATCGGCGAGGTACTCACGCGGACCTCGTTTTCCACCATGTCGTAGTAGTGGATCTCCACCACGTACTCTGGGAGCATGTCGGCGTTCCGCCGGAGTTCGTCGCGTATCCGTCCCTCGCTGGACGCTTGGACGCCTGAGGACGACGAGACCCTGAGCGTATACCCGTTCGTGTCGTCGATGAACCCGTCTATCCCCCCGGCCTCTCGTTCGGCGGCGCTCATCATCGCCTCCCGCGCATCGGACTCGACGCTCGCTTGGACCTGATCGACGGCGACCGCACCCGTACCGAGCAGTACCGTCGACACGATAATGACAGCCGCCGCGATTTTGAAGAGATACCGGCCGCGGAGCCGGTCGTAGAGGCGTTGGAAGGCACCGTTTGGGTCGTCAGCGGACATGATTCCCGATTCTGATACCGCATAATAAACGTCGGCAGCAAAATATCAAAAAAGAGATTTAGAGATATAGAACCGATCACGCGTCTCGTCCGACGGGGTCGGGCCAGTGCGGACTGATCGTTCGGCCGGTCGGCCCCTCGACAGGCGAGCAGCCGACCGCCGCATCCGAAACCACTATCCCCGATCCGGCGAATTCCCCGGTATGGACTGGCCACACGACCCCGACGGCGAGCAGGGGAGCGAGGGCATGCGGCAGTACGGCCACGCCGTGCTCGCGAAGAAGATCGACGAGGAGGAGGACTTCCCGCTCACGGCGGCGGAGTACGTCGAGCAGTACGGTGACCACCCGATCCGGATCGACTTCGAGACGGTTGTCTCCGTCGAGGAGATCTTCGAGAACGTCGAAAAAGAGGAGTTCGCGGACTTCGTCGAGTTCCACCAAGAGCTCGGCCGGGCGATGCGCGAGAACGGCTACTGGTTCTACGAGGGCGCAGAGCAGTTCGTCGACGGCAGCGCTTGACATCCTCTTCCGCGTAAACGCGGAGGAATCCTGAGCGTTGGAGATTTCAGGTTTGCAGCCTCACCGAACCCCAGTACGGTGAGAATCCGTGTGGG
>JBNJEE010000107.1:0-8768 GCA_051745525.1 Methanobacteriota archaeon
TGCGCCCGCCTCCCGGCTGCCCCTTCGAGTCCCGCCCCGCACCGCACCGCACCGCACCTCACGCCTCCCCAGCCTCGTCGGCCGGTCTCCGCTTCGCTCCGACCGGCCGACTCCCTCGCGCGGTGCCGTTCGCGGCCGCCTCCGGCGGCCGCTCACGGGCACGCGCCGACCGCAACACGCTATTTAAAAGAAGAGGTTATCCCCGGAAAAGGCTCGCGTGGACGGGCGCGTGGTCGGAACTCGGTCGCGGGTCGTCGCCGTCGTCGGCGCCCTCGTCGGAGACGGCGCGGCCGTCGACGCCGTCGGCGAGGAAGTCGCGGACCGGCGGGCCGACGTGTTCCGGCTCGACGAGGAACGCGTCGTGGCCGTGGTCGGAGTCCACCACGTGGTGCGCGACCGGGACCCCGGACTCGCGGAAGGCGTCCGCGAGGGAGGCGGACTGCTCGACGGTGAAGTGCCAGTCGGCGGTGAAGCTCACGAGGAGCGTCTCGCCCTCGAAGGCGGCGAGCGCGTCGGCGTCGGTGCCGTGGCCGGCGGCGAGGTCGTACTCGTCCATCGCACGCGTGAGGTAGAGGTAGCTGTTCGCGTCGAAGCGGTCACCGAACCCCTCCGCCTGGTAGTCGAGGTACGACTCCACCTCGCGGTACGGGAAGAAGCCGGCCGTCGGCTCCGGCGGCAGCCCGAGGTCGCCGTCCTCGCGCGTCAGCGAGTCGCGCCCGGCCGACCGGCGCCCGAACTTCCGCTCCATCGACGCCTTCGAGAGGTACATGATGTGCCCGATCTGACGGGCGATTGCGAGCCCCTCCGTCGGGTCGGGCCGGCCGTCGCCGTAGTAGTTCCCCTCGTTCCAATTTGCGTCCGCGCGGATGGCGCGGCGCGCGACCGCGTCGAGCGCGAGACACTGCGCGTCGAGGTGCCCGGCGGTCGCGACGGCGACCACGCGGTCGACGTCGTCCGGGTACCGCTTCGCCCACTCTAAGGCGTTCATCCCGCCGACGCTCCCGCCGACGACCGCCCGAAGGCGCCCCACGCCGAGGTGGTCGAGCAGGCGCCGCTGCGCGCGCGCCCAGTCCTCGACCTGGACCGGCGGGAACGCGGTCCCCCAGCGGTCGTGGTCCGGCTCCTCGCGCAGGTCGAGGTCCGCGGGCCGCTTGCTCGCCGGCCCCGTTGTCCCGTAACAGGATCCGGGGACGTTCGCGCAGACGACGTAGTACTCCGTCGTGTCAATCGCCTTCCCCGGGCCGACGACGTCGTCCCACCACGCGCGGGCCTGCCCCGCCTGTCCGGCCCCGGTGGTCTCGGCGTCGCGTTCCGGCTCGGGCGACCGCGCGACGTTCTGACTGCCGGTGAGCGCGTGACAGACCAGCACGACGTTGTCGCCGTCGAACTCGCCGTGGGTCTCGTAGGCGACCTCGAAGTCGGGGACCGACTGCCCGCACTCGAAGGTGAACTCGCCGAGCGAGGCGACGCCGTGGTCGGTCGGGACGGCGCTCATCGGATCACTCCCCCTCCTCGCCGACCGCGGCTCCGTTGTCTCCGGCTCCCTCGCTCGCGGCGCGCTCGCCCGCGGCCAGCCCCGCATCGAGGTCCGCGATCACGTCGTCGGGGTCCTCGATGCCGACCGAGAGCCGGAGCATCTCCGGGTAGACGCCGGCGAGCCGCTGTTGCTCCTCGTCCATCTGCGCGTGCGTCGTGGAGGCCGGGTGGATGACGAGCGTCTTCGCGTCGCCGATGTTCGCGAGGAAGCTCGTCAGCTCGACCGCCTCGCAGAACGCCTCGGCGGCCGCGTACCCGTCGTCGACGCCGAAGGTGACCATCCCGCCGAAGCCGTCGAGGTACTCGGCGGCGTTGCCGTGGCTCTGGTGGTCCTCGAACCCGGGGTAGCTCACCCAGCCGACGCGGTCGTCCTCGCGGAGGAACTCCGCCACCCGTCGCGCGTTCTCGCAGTGGCGCTCCATCCGCAGCGGGAGCGTGTTGAGCCCCTGTATTGTCTGCCACGCGTCGAAGGGGGACTGCTGGCCGCCGGTCGGGCGCACGCCGCGCTGGCGAACGACGTTGGCGAACGCGGCGTCGCCGAACCGCTCCACGAAGTCGATCGGGTAGGCGGGCGACTCCCCGTCGAGCTCGTCGTAGTCGGCGTCGGGGTGGTCCCAGGGGAACTGCCCGCCGTCGAGGACGATCCCCCCGACGGTGGTGCCGTTGCCCGTGATCCACTTCGTCGTCGACTCCCAGACGATGTCGGCGCCGTGCTCGAATGGCCGACAGCAGTACGGCGTCGCGAACGTGTTGTCGACGACGAGGGGGACCGCGTTCTCGTGGGCGATCTCGGCGAGCCGCTCGAAGTCGGGCGTGACGAGCGAGGGGTTTGCGATCGTCTCGACGTGGACGAACGCGGTGTCGTCGTCGACCGCCTCCTCGTAGGCCTCGTACTCGAGCGTGTCGACGAGCCGCGACTCGATCCCGCGTCGGTTCGCGATGCTGGTGAGGTACGCGGCCGTCCCGCCGTACATCTCCGAGCTGGCGACGACGTTGTCGCCCGCGCTCGCGAGGACGGTCGTGATCGCGTCGAACGCAGCCATCCCCGAGCCGGTCGCGACCGCGTCCGACCCGCCGGAGAGGTCCGCGATCCGCTCTTCTAAGACGTTCACCGTCGGGTTCGACAGTCGGGAGTAGACGTGGCCCTCCGCCCGGAGCGCGTACAGCTCCGCCGCCGTGTCCGCGTCGTCGAAGACGTACGACGTCGTCTGATGGATCGGCGTGACGCGGGCGCCGGTCGTCGAATCAGGCTCGGCGCCGGCGTGGAGACTCCGGGTGTGGAACCCACGTATCATGTTTGTTGCTCATACACCCGAGCACATCTATAACTGTCAGTTACGGCAATTGATGCCCCCTTCGACGCGGCGCTCGCGCCGCCGCGCCGCGGACGTCCCGCCGCCTCCGACGACTCCCGCCGAAGCGTGCGTTTATGACCGATCGGGCGCCAACCGGTGGTAATGGCAGTCGCCGCCCCAGTTCCCGACCTCGCCGACCGCGCGACCGACTGCGCCGACCGCCTGCGCGAGGCCGGCCGGGTGCTGCTCGCCTCGCACATCGACGCCGATGGGATCACGAGCGCCGCGATCGCGTCCACCGCGCTCGCTCGGGCCGGGATCGAACACGAGGTCGTCTTCGAGAAGCAGCTGGACGCCGGCTCGATCGCCGGCATCGCCGCCCGCGAGTTCGACGTCGCGCTTTTCACCGACTTCGGCTCCGGCCAGCTCGATATCATCGCCGACCACGAGGACCGCGGCGACTTCGTCCCCGTTGTCGCCGACCACCACCAGCCCGCCGACCGCGACACGCGCTACCACCTCAACCCGCTGCTTGAGGGGATCGACGGCGCGAGCGAACTCTCCGGCGCCGGCGCGAGCTACCTCCTCGCCCGCGCGCTGGAGGGGCCCGACGGCGACAACCGCGACCTCGCCGCGCTGGCGGTCGTCGGTGCCGTCGGTGACATGCAGGACTCCGACGGCGGCCTCGTCGGCGCCAACGAGTCGATCGTCGGCGACGGCGTCGACGCCGGCGTCCTCGAGGCCCGGACCGACCTCGACCTGTACGGCAGACAGACCCGCCCGCTCCCCAAGCTCTTGGAGTACGCCTCCGACGTGAAGATCCCGGGGATCTCGAACGACGAGGCGGGGGCGATATCCTTCCTCACCGACCTCGACGTCGACGTGAAACGCGACGGAGAGTGGCGGCGCTGGGTCGACCTCGACGCCGAGGAGCGGCGGACCCTTGCGTCGGCGCTGATGCGCCGCGCAGTCGCCTCGGGCGTCCCGTCAGAACGGATCGAGGCGCTCGTCGGCACCTCCTACACGCTGGTCGACGAGGAGTCCGGCACCGAACTGCGCGACGTCAGCGAGTTCTCCACCCTGCTCAACGCGACCGCGCGATACGAGCGCGGGGACGTCGGCCTCGCGGTGTGTCTCGGCGACCGCGGCGACGCGCTCGCGGAGGCGCGCCGGCTGCTCCGCACCCACCGCCGGAACCTCTCTGAGGGACTCCAGTGGGTCAAAAACGAGGGCGTCACCCACGAGGAACACCTCCAGTGGTTCGATGCTGGGTCGCGCATCCGCGAGACCATCGTCGGTATCGTCGCGGGGATGGCGGTCGGCTCCCCCGCGGTCGACCGCTCGAAGCCGGTGATCGCCTTCGCCGAGGAGAGCGCCGAGGAGCTGAAGGTGTCCTCGCGCGGCTCGCACGCCCTCGTCCGACGGGGACTCGACCTCTCGACGGTGATGCGCGAAGCGAGCCAGGCCGTCGGCGGCGACGGCGGCGGCCACGACGTTGCCGCGGGTGCGACCATCCCGATCGACCAGCGGGACGCGTTCCTCGCCGAGGCCGACCGGATCGTCGGCAAGCAGCTGGGATGACGGGACCGGTCACAGAGGACGAGTTATAAATCGCGCGGCGGTCGACGCGGCGTCAGGCCTCGCCGAGGTCGCGAAACATCGCGCGGTAGTCGTCGGTCGACAGCGACTCGCCGAGGTTGTCGATGTCGGCGTCTAACTTCTCCAGCCGGTCGACGAGGTCGGCGTACGCATCGTTCCCCTCGCGCTGGGCGGCCGGTTTCTGCGAACTCAACACGGCGCGCTTGCTGGCGAGTGCGGCGGCCTCCTGAACGAGGTCGTCGTACTCGCTGCGGGTCAGGAGGGTGTCGATGGCCGCGAGCAGCTTCGTGCGGCTCACCGGCTTGGTGAGGTAGAGGTCGAACCCCATGTCGATGATGTCGAAGTCGGGCTCCACCGCGGTGACCATCGCCACGCGGCAGTCGTACCCTTCTCCGCGGATGTGGTCTAAGACGTCGTCGCCGCTCCCGTCGGGGAGTCGGCGGTCAAGGAGCACCACGTCGACAGCGGGGTCGACCCGGTCGATCGCCTCCGCGGCGGTCTCGGCGACGTCGACCGCGTACCGCTCCTCTAAGAAGCCGGCGTACAGCGCCGCGATGTCTGGCTCGTCCTCCACGACGAGTACCGACGGGTCGCTCACCGTCGATCACCGCCGGGAGCGACCGGACACGCTTCACCGGGCATACACGAACGGGCGGCGTGTCGAGAGATAAAACTGTCGCCGTCCGTTCGCGCGATGTACTGAACCGTCTTTTATATACTCCGGTCGCCAATGGGGAGACGAATGTCAGAACTCGTCTCCACCGGGGTCGAGGGGCTCGACTCGATCCTCACCGGCGGGATCACCCAGCGGTCGACGGTCCTCGTCTCCGGCAACCCGGGCACCGGCAAGAGCATCTTCGGGATCCAGTACCTCCATCACGGCGTCTCCGAACACGGCGAACGCGGCGTTTACGTCTCCTTCGAGGAGGACGAGGCCGACATCCGCGGGGCGGCCGAGTCCGTCGGCTTCGAGGGGTTCGACGAGATGGTCGACGACGGCGACATCGTCATCTTGGACAAACGCGAGATGCTGCGGGAGACCGACTTCTCGACCGCGGTCGACCGCCTGCTCGACACCGTCGAGGACGGCGAGTTCGACCGCCTCGTCCTCGACTCGCTGTCGATGTTCCAGCTCTTTTTCGACGCCGAACAGGAGAAGCGCACCTACCTGCTGAAGTTCTCGGACATCCTCAAGGCGAACGGGCTCACCTCGCTGCTCATCAACGAGCAGGGCGCCGTCTTCCCCGACACCGAGGTCGGCTTGGAGAACTTCCTCACCGACGGGAACATCTACTTCATCCAGACGCCGACCGACTCCGGCGTCAACCGCTACGTCTGGGTAGCGAAGATGCGGAAACAGGACATCGACACCGACATCTTCCCGATGGAGATCGGGCAGGGGGGGATCACCGTCCACGAGCGCGCGGGCGGCTTCTCGATGATGGGCGGCTCCGACGACCAGCCTTCGTTCTGACGTCGACGAGGCGCCGGACTACTCGCGCGAGGAGAGGTCGCGCCAGACGTCGTCGAGGCGGTTCTTCACCGCCGACCGCTCCTCCACCTCGACCGTGAGGCCGTCGCGGAAGTCGACCTCGACCCCGTCGACCTTCCGGCGGTACACCTTCACGCGCCGGTGCTCGTCCGAGAGCGGTCGGTCGTGTAACTCGAGGAGGTCCGCCTCCTCTAACTCGTTTATCCGTCGGTAACACGTCGCTATCGGGACGTCCAGTTGGTCGCTGAGGTCCTGCGCCGACATCGCGTCGCCCGTCGCCGTCAGGATGTCCGTGTTGTATTTGTTACCGAGTACGGTGATCAGATCGTCCCCCACCATTCACGTTATCGAGATTGATTTTTATGGTTTATAAGGGTACCGGTGATTATTCCGTTCGACGAACGCTTTGATTCGCCGTGCGGGACGGGGACCGCGACCGCTTCGACGGTCCGAGCCACCGAACCGTGTTATCGCCGCTGATACCCGCTCCCGTGGGTTTATCACCCGCGTTCGAGCAGAACGGGTATGGAACTCATCGAGGGGTTGTACCTGATGACGACCACCGTGCTGGCCGTCGCGAGCGCGACGCTCGTCGCGTTCGCCGTCGCGGCGTACCGGTCGTCCGGCCGCACGGCGATGGCGTACCTGGCGGTCGGCTTCGGACTCGTCGTCGTCGCGGCCGTCGGCACGCCCGCGGCCGCCTTCTGGACCGAGTTCGCCGACCCCGAGGCCCTGCTCTTGGTCAACACCGGGCTGCTCGCGGCGTCGATGGCGCTCGTCGCCGGGAGCCTCGCCGTCTACGAGCCGGGCACCCGGGAGTTCGTGATCCCCGAGTCGGAGCTGTCGCGCCTGCGCGACCGGTAGCGCTGATCACGGCCAGTCGACCGTCCCGAGCCGCCCTCGAGTCGACTCTGCCGACTCCGATACCTCGGAGCGTACGTCCCCCCCGACGCACTTTTCATTTCTCGACCCATATGGATCTCGATGACAGACGGCTGTCGAGACGATGGCGTGAGTTCGAACGCGCCGGCGGCCCCGTGGCGGCGCCGACCAACCGACCCGCCGCGACGCTCGGAGCGCCGACGATGACGACCGCCGACGCTCGCGAGGGTCGTTCGACGGTCGCTCGCCTCTCCGACCTCGCCGCGCGCGCCGGCGTCGGCGCCGGGATCACGGTACTTGTGAGCGTCCTGCCGGTCGTCGGCCTGCTTGCGCCCGCGGTCGGCGCCGGCGTGGCGAGCTGGACCGACGAGTCGGAGACGCCCCGTGGCCCGCGGATCGGCGCTGCGACGGGCGCGTTGGTCGCGCTGCTCTCGCTGCCGATGACCTTCTTCGCAGTCTGGATCGCCGCCGCGGTGTCGCCCGCGGCGACCGTCGGGGTCCTCGCGCTCACGCTGTTCGGCGCGGCGTACGTCGTCGGCAGCGGCGCGCTCGGCGGGTACCTCGCTGACCGGATCGCCGCGGAGCGCGACGCGTCGAACGAACGCGCCGACCGCGAGGTACCCCAGACTCCGATCCAGCGACTCAAACACCGCTACGTCGAGGGAGAACTCTCCGACGCGGAGTTCGAGCGCCGCCTCGACCGACTCCTTGCGGCCGACCGTCAGGGGGACCGCGCCGAATCGCGGTCTCAGCCCGAATCTACCGACTCGCTGGCGCGCGAACGCGAACGCGAGCGCTGAGACCGTTCCTCAGGCTCGGACTGTCCTCGTTTCGAAGTCACTCTCCGACGCGCCGGAACCACTGATCGCTGGTACTTCGATTGGTCTCGACTGTCTGACCGCCACTCGGTTGTCGGGCTCCCGACGCTCGGCCGCGTCAGGAACGCACGCCTCGTTACGCGCCAGATCCAGAACTGATATTGCTGTGTCGGAATCGTTGATATATTCTGTAATTATACGTCTAAGAAAAACCCGAAAACCGCACGACGTGAGTTGTTTATCAACTTGGATAACCAGGAACGTGATCTTAAATAGGAATTCCGCAACGCTATCGATAACGCCCGCCGGGCAGGCCGGGGGCCGACGCAACACAACCAATGTTCGAAGCAATCACGGACGAGGAACAACGCGGTCAAGTGGGGATCGGGACCCTCATCGTGTTCATCGCGATGGTGCTGGTGGCGGCGATCGCCGCCGGCGTCCTGATCAACACGGCCGGGTTCCTCCAGACGCAGGCGGAAGCAACGGGCGAAGAGAGTACAAGTCAGGTGAGCGAACGGCTGAACGTCATCAGCCAGTCCGGCGTCGTCGCCGACGACGCCGCGGGCTCCGGTGAGAAGGGAATCGGCGAGCTCGAGTTCGTCGTCGCGTCGGCACCCGGCGCCGATAACGTCGACCTCGACGAGGTGACGGCCGAAGTCGTCGGGAACGACGGCCAGGAGACGTTCGTTCTCGGCGAGGGCAGCGCGCCTGTCGAGATTGACATCTTCACGAACGGGAACGACAACGTCCTGACGGACAACAGCGATCGCGCCGAGGTCGTCGTCAACCTCGAAGACGCGGACGCGTTCGAGGGCAGCGGCTACGAGCTCACCGAGGGCGACTCGCTCACGGTGACGTTCACGACGGCGTCGGGCGCGTCGACGACGAGCGAGATCCGCGTTCCGACCACGCTGGTTCCTGAAGACGGCGATTCGGTGAGGCTGTAACAATGTTCGAGTTCATAACCAACGACGATCGCGGTCAGGTCGGTATTGGCACGCTCATCGTGTTCATCGCGATGGTGCTCGTCGCCGCCATCGCCGCGGGCGTCCTGATCAACACGGCTGGGTTCCTCCAGTCGCAGGCGGAATCGACCGGCGAAGAGAGCACGGACCTCGTGTCCGAGCGGATCGAAGTGACGAG
>JBNJEE010000017.1:0-26225 GCA_051745525.1 Methanobacteriota archaeon
ATGGTCGAGCGCGCCGGCCAGATCGAGTTCGCGGTCACTGACACGGAGACGCAGGCGCTCCTCTTGGAGGCGAACCTCATCAAGCGGCTCCGCCCGCGGTACAACGTCCGGCTGAAAGACGACAAGTCGTACCCGCTCGTCGCCTTCTCCGACCACGAGGTCCCGCGGATCGAGGTGACCCGCGACCCGGAGGCGGGCGCGGTGGCGTACGGCCCGTTCACCGACGTGGGCCGCGTCGAGACCGTGCTGAAGGCAGTGCGAGAGGTGTACGGCCTCCGCGGCTGCTCGGACCACAAGTACGAGGGGCGCGACCGGCCCTGCCTCGACTACGAGATGGAGATCTGCTCGGCACCGTGTACCGGCGAGATCACCGTCGAGAGCTACGCCGAGGACGTGGCGGCCGCCCGGCGCTTCTTCGAGGGCGAGACCGGCGTCCTCGCGGATCCCCTGCGGCGCCGGATGGAGGCGGCGGCCGAGGCCAACGAGTTCGAACGCGCCGCGAACCTCCGCGACCGCCTCGAAGCGGTCGAGGCGTTCCACGGCGAGGGCGGCGAGGCCGTCAGCGACCGGACCGACGACCGCGCCGTCGACGTGCTGGCGGCCGCGGTCGAGGGCGACACCGCCCGCGTGGCCCGGCTCCACAGCGAGCGCGGCCAGCTGGTCGACCGGAGCAGGCACCGGCTGGACGCGGCGGCGGTGGAGGACGCAGGCGGGGAGGAAACAGCGGACGGCGCCGCTCCGTCCGGCGACGCCGCCGACGCCAACACCCCCGCGGCCGTCCTCGCCGCGTTCCTCGCGCAGTACTACGCCGAGCGGGAGTTCCCGGACGCGGTCCTCCTCGCCGAGCGCCCCGCCGACTCGGACGTGGTCGACTGGCTGGAGGGCGAGGGGGTCGCGGTGCGGGTTCCCGGCGCCGGCCGCGGGGCGAAGCTCGTCGAGCTCGCGCTCAAAAATGCCCGCAAGCGCGGGGGCCGCGACGACCCCGCGGGCGCGCTGGGCGAGCGGCTCGGGATCTCCCGCCCGGCCCGGATCGAGGGGTTCGACGTGAGCCACGCGCAGGGGACCGCCGTCGTCGGCTCCGACGTGTGCTTCGTCGACGGGAGCGCGGAGACCGCGGACTACAGGCGGAAGAAGCTCACCGACCGCAACGACGACTACGCGAACATGCGCGAGCTGGTCCGGTGGCGCGCCGAGCGCGCGGTCGAGGGGCGCGACGACCGCCCCGACCCGGACCTCCTCCTGATCGACGGCGGCGAGGGTCAGTTGGGCGCCGCCCGCGACGCGCTCGCGGAGACGGGCTGGGACGTCCCCGTCGTCGCGCTCGCGAAGGCCGAGGAGCTGGTTGTCACCCCGACCGGCACCCGGCGCTGGGACGACGACGCCCCCGAGCTTCACCTGCTCCAGCGCGTGCGCGACGAGGCGCACCGCTTCGCCGTCTCCTACCACCAGACCGTCCGCGACGAGGTGGCGACCGTCCTCGACGACGTGCCCGGCGTCGGCCCCCAGACCCGTCGGCGGCTCCTCCGCAGATTCGGCTCGGTCGAGAACGTCCGCGGCGCCTCCCGCGACGACCTCACCGACGTCGACGGCGTCGGCGACGCGACCGCCGACACGCTCCGCGAACGCTTATAAATCGATCAGCGGTGGCGCGTGCCTGTGAGCGGTCGCCACAGGCGACCGCGAACAGCACCGCGCGAGGGACGCGGCGACCGGAGCGAAGCGGAGGGAGCCGCGAGGCTGGGGAGGCGTGAGGTGCGGTCGCTGTGCGGGGCGGGACTCAAAGGGGCAGCCGGGAGGCGGGCGCAGGCGACGTAAGCACTGGAAGGAGCGAGCAGCGCGAGCGACTGAAGCGCGCAGCGAGCGTGCGCCCGCCTCCCGGCTGGGGCTTTGGAGGTGTTCACAGTCGATCTACGGTGACTTAGTTATAAGCGAGCGGCTGGGGCTTTGGAGGTAGTCACCGCCGCTCCGCGATCAACTATTTATAAACCGTCATCCACAACGCCTCACTCGTCATGCGAGCGTTCTTCGCCGTCGACCTCCCCGACACCCTCGCGCCTGCCATCGCGGACGCGCAGGCCCCCTTCGCGGACGCGCCGGGCGTCAACCCAGTCGATCCCGAACAGACGCACGTGACGATGAAATTTCTCGGCGAAATCGCGAAGTCCACTGAGGGTGACTCCCCAACCGTCGACGACGTGATCGAGGCGGGCGAGCGCGCAATCGACCGCGCAGGCGTCGATCCTTTTAAATGCGAAATAAGCGGCCTCGGCGTCTTCCCGAGCCGCGAGTACGTCTCGGTCGTCTGGGCGGGGGTCGACCGCGGCGGCGACGAACTCACCGCGCTCCACGAGGCCCTCGAAGCGGAGACGACCGCGCTCTGCGTCGACCCGGCCGACCACGACTTCACGCCGCACGTCACGCTGGCCCGCGTCGAGAACGCGACCGGCGCCGACGCGGTCCGAGAGGCGCTCGACACCGAGGCGCCAGAGGTCGGAACCGTCGCGGTCGACGAAGTTCGACTGGTGAAATCGACGCTGACCGAGTCGGGACCCGAGTACGACGTCGTCGAGCGATTCCCGCTGTCGTGACGCGCGCTACTCGCCGCCCGTGTCCGCGGCGTTCGCGTCCTCGCCCGCGCTATCTGACCCCGTCCCAGACCTGTCTCCGTCGCCGGGCGGCGAGACGCCGCCCGACGCGAACCCGTTCTCGTCGGCGTGTTCGACCCGGATCCGAGTCACTCGCGTTGCGGTCGCGCCGGTGACGGCGAGCGTGACGTCGCCGACCGCGACGCGGTCGCCCTCGGCGGGGAGTCGACCGAGCTGCCGGCTAACGAGCCCCGCGACGGTCTCGGCGCCCGCGTCCGCGGGCAGCGAGAGCCCGAGCGTCTCGTTGAGGTGGGCCACCGTCGTCCACCCGCGCACGATCGCCGCGTCAGGCGCGACGACGTCGACGGCGTCCGTCTCCCACCGCCCGACCAGCTCTCCGACGACTTCCTCGAAGAGGTCCTCTAACGTCGCGATCCCGACGACCGCGCCGTGCTCGTCGACGACGATCACCATCCGCGCCTCGGTCGCGCGCATCTCCGCGAACAGCTCGTCTAACGGCTTCGTCTCGGGGACGAACGCCGGCTCGCCGAGCGTGCTCGCGAGGTCGCCCCCCGTCTCGTCGGCGCGGATCGCGTCGCGGGCGTCCACGATGCCGACCACGTCGTCGCGGTTCTCGCCGTAGACCGGCATCCGGGTGACGCCCTCCCTCGCGGCCCGCGAGAGCGCGTCCGCCGGCGTCGCGGTCACCGGGAGCGCGACCACGTCGGTCCGGGGGACCATCACCGCGGCGACGGTCGTGGTCTCCAAGTCGAGGACACCGCGGATCATCGCGCCCTCGTCGGGGTCGAGCGCGCCCGCGGCCTCGCCCGAGCGCACGAGCGTCGCGATCTCCTCGCGGGTGAGGTACGACTCGATGGCTGACTCGCCCCCCGTGAAGCAGTTGACCACCCCGGAGAGCGCCTCGAACACGAACAGGACCGGGCGGAGGACACGCTGGACGACGACGACGATCCGCGAGACGCGGAGCGCGTGCGTCTCCGCGTTGGCGACCGCGTACGACTTCGGCGCGATCTCGCCGAAGACGATGACGAACACCGAGGTGACGAGCGTCGAACCCGTGGCCGCCTCGCCGCCCGAGAAGCCGAACCGGACGAACACCACGGTCGCGACCGAGGCGGCGGCGATGTTGGCGACGTTGTTGCTCACGAGCGCCGTCACGAGGAAGCGGTGCGAGTCGTCGCGCAGCGCCGACAGCGCCTGGGCGCCGGGGACGTCGGTCGCGACGAGCGAGTCGATCCGGTGGATGGGCACGGAGAACACCGCGAGTTCCGAACTGGAGAAGAAGGCGCTCACGGCGGTCAAAGCGAGGATGGCGCCGACGCCGACGAACGCGATCGTGAGTTCCATACCGCCACATGCGGCCGGGTATAAAAGGGAGTACCGGCGGCGAGGGTACCCACGAACGCGCATTCTCCACCGGAAACGGAGGGGTCGATACACACGAGTGCGGATCCGTCTGGGCGGCAAAACGGCGCGATTCGGAAAGCGTTAACCCCGCGCCGCGGGTGCGTTTCGACATGAAGGTACTCGTGACCGACCCCATCGCAGACGCGGGGTTGGACCGACTTCGAGACGCCGGCCACGAGGTCGTCACCGACTACGAAAGCGAGGGGGAGGCGTTGCTCGACGCCGTCGCCGACGCCAACGCGCTGATCGTCCGGTCCGGGACCGACGTGAACGGGGCCGTCTTCGAGGCCGCGGACGACCTCGTCATCGTCGGCCGCGCCGGCATCGGGGTCGACAACATCGACATCGAGGCCGCCACCGACCACGGCGTCATCGTCGCGAACGCGCCCGAGGGGAACGTCCGCGCCGCCGCCGAGCATACCGTCGCGATGACGTTCGCCGTCGCGCGCTCGATCCCGCAGGCGCATGGCCGCCTCGTCGGCGGCGAGTGGGCGAAAGGCGAGTTCCTCGGCACCGAGGTGAACAACAAGACGCTCACCATCGTCGGCCTCGGCCGCGTCGGCCAGGAGGTCGCGAAGCGCCTCGACTCGCTCGGGATGGACCTCGTCGTCTACGACCCGTACATCTCCGAGGAGCGCGCCGACCGGATGGGCGCCGAGCTGGTCGAGGACCTCCACGACGCGCTCGCCGCCGGCGACTTCGCGACGATTCACACGCCGCTCCTCCCCGAGACGGAGGGGATGATCGGCGAAGCCGAGCTGGCCCAGCTGGAGGGCGGCTACCTCATCAACTGCGCCCGCGGCGGCATCGTCGACGAGGACGCGCTCGCGGAGGCGGTCGACGACGGCGTCCTCGCGGGCGCCGCGCTCGACTCCTTCGCCGAGGAGCCGCTCCCCGACGACTCGCCGCTTCTCGACGTCGAGGAGATCGTCTTGACCCCGCACCTCGGCGCGTCGACCGAGGCGGCTCAGGAGAACGTCGCGGTCGACACCGCGGAGGCGGTGCTGGCGGCGTTCGACGACGAGCCGGTCCTGACCGCGCTCAACGCGCCCTCGGTCGACGAGAGCGCCTTCCCGCGGATCGAGCCGTACATCGACGTGGCCGAGACCGCCGGGAAGGTCGCCGCCCAGCTGCTCGACGGCCGGATCACCGAGGTGGAGGCGACCTACGAGGGCGACATCGCCGAAGAGGAGGTCGACCTCGTCACCGCGAGCGCGCTGAAGGGCGTCTTCGAGCCCTTGGAGTGGCAGGTGAACTCCGTCAACGCGCCCCGGCTCGCCGAGGAGCGCGGCATCGAGGTGACGGAGTCGAAGACCCGGCAGACCGACGACTTCCAGAGCCTCGTCCGCGTCACCGTGCGCAACGGCGACGACGAGATCGCGGTCGAGGGGACGCTGTTCGCGGGCGAGGACGCCCGCATCGTCCGGATCGACGGGTTCCGCGTCGACGCGGTCCCGTACGGCCACATGCTCGTCGCGCGTAACACCGACGAGCCGGGCGTCATCGGGCTCATCGGCACCGTCCTCGGCGACCACGACGTCAACATCGCCGGGATGTTCAACGGCCGCGAGACGCAGGGCGGGGAGGCGCTCACCGTCTACAACCTCGACTCGGTCGTCCCCGACGCCGCGATCGATGAGCTGCTCGCGGACGACCGCGTCGTCGAGATCACCGAGATCACGCTGGACGGCGCCGACGGGCGCGCCGACGAGTAGCCGCGGGCGCGAGGACTCTTTTCGACCACGTCGCGGACGCGACAGCCCCAGTCGACGCCGCGAGCGGACGCGACACCGTCGCGCAGGTATGTTTATGAACGATTATGGTAAATATCGACCGGTATGGTGGAAGCTGAGATCCACGTCATCGACCGCGGCGGGCTGTATTGTGATATGAACTACATGATGGAGGCGAACACCATCGGGAGCCACGACGAGCCGAACCCCGACACCGAGTACGGGGAGATTCCGGTGTGGAACCTCGTCATCGACCACCCCGAGGGGACGATCCTCTGGGACACCGGGTCGCACCACGACGCCGCCGACGGCCACTGGCCGGAGGGGCTCGTGCAGGCGTTCTACCCCCACGACGCGAGCGAGCACCGCCTCGACGACGACCTGGAGGCCGCGGGCTACTCGCTCGACGACATCGACGCGGTGTTCCAGAGCCACCTCCACCTCGACCACGCCGGCGGCCTGGAGTTCTTCGCAGGCACTGACACGCCCGTCTACGTTCACGAGGAGGAGCTGAAGTTCGCCTACTACAGCGCGAAGACCGACGAGGGGAGCGCCGCCTACGTCCTCGACGACTTCGACCACGACCTGAACTGGCGGGTCCTCCACCGCAACCGCGAGGAGCACTTCACCGACCTCGAGTTCGTCCGCTTCCCCGGCCACACGCCGGGGCTCACCGGCTCCGTGGTCCACCTCGACGCCGAGGGCACCGTCGTGTTCACCGGCGACCAGGTGTACATGGACGAGAACTACGAGGCGGGGACCCCGCTCGGCGGGCCCCTCGTGTGGGGGAAGACCGAGTGGGCCGAGAGCATGAACCGGATCCGCGAGCTGGAGCGGCGCCACGACGCCGAGGTCGTGTTCGGGCACGACCCCGAGCAGTTCGAGGCGATCCAGCCGGGGTGGGGGGTGTGAGCTACGAGCGCTCCGTCTCCGCCGAGCCGCACGAGCTCTCCCCGGAGACCGTCTGGGAGGTCCGAATGCCGGCGGTCCGCGTCGGGGCGGGCGCCGCCGACGAACTCGGCTACCAGCTGGGTCAGCTCGGGCTCTCCGGCGACGAGCGCGGGCTGATCGTCACCGACTCGGACCTCGTCTCGCTCGGGCACGTCGACCGCGTCGCCGACGAGCTGGCGGCTGACGGCCTCGACGTTGACGTGTACGACGGCGTCGAGCGCGAACCCAGCGTCGAGGCGGTCGGAGAGTGCATCTCGTTCGTCCGCGAGGAGATGGGCGACGACGGCTACGACTTCTACCTCGGGCTGGGCGGCGGCAGCTGCATGGACACCGCGAAGGCGACCCGGGCCATCATCGCGAACGGCGGCGACGTGCTCGACTACGTGGCCGCGCCGACGGGCGCGGGCGAGGCCCTCACCGAGTCCGGCGCGCCGCTGATACTGCTCCCGACGACCGCGGGAACGGGGTCGGAGATCTCGCCGGTGGCGATCCTCTCGGTGCCGGAGAAGGACATCAAGGAGGGGATCTCCAGCCCGCACGTCCGCGCCGACGCCGCGGTGCTCGACCCGACGCTCACCACGACGCTGCCGCCGGACCTCACGGCGAAGACCGCGATGGACGCGCTCGGCCACGCGATCGAGGGGTACACCACCCACCGGTACGACGACCTGCTTCGCCCCGAGGACCCAGCGGATCGCCCCGTGTACGCCGGCCGGACCGGCTTCACGGAGATGTTCAGCGAGAAGGCGATCGACCTGCTCTCCTCGAACGTGCGCCGCGTCGTCAACAACGGCGACGACATCGAGGCGCGCGGCGCGATGCTGAAGGGCGCGCTGTTCGGCGCGATCGCCGGGCTCACCGCCGGCGCGAGCCTCGCGCACGCGATGGCGTACCCGGTCGGAAACAACTACCACACCTACCACGGGGAGACCATCGCGGCGCTCACGCCCGCCAGCACCCTCGGCTACAACGTCGCCAGCGACCCGCCGCGGTTCGCGAGGGTGGCGGAGATGCTCGGCGCCGACACCTCGGGAATGAGCACCCGCGAGGCCGCCGACGAGGCCCGCGAGGAGTTCGTGCGGCTCCAGCGCGACCTCAACGTGCTCCCGAGCGGTCTCAACGAACTGGCCGGGATAAGCGTCGACGACACCGGCGCGCTCGCCGAGAGCACCGTGGAGAGCCAGCAGCGACTGCTCCGGTGTAACCCGCGGCCCGTGACGAAGGAGGACGTCGAGGAGGTGTTCCAGGACGCGCTGTACAACTGGGAGTAGCGCGCGGTCGGCTCGAGCCGGTCGCGCGACCCGGTCAGTCCCGCAGGTGGTCGACGACCGCGTCGACGTCGTTCGGGACCGGCTCGGGGTCGCCGCCGGCCTCGTAGGCCGCGTCGGGATCTTTTAAGAGATGCCCGGTCGTCAGGCAGACGACCCGCTCGTCGTCGTCGACGACGCCCTCGCGGCGGAGCTTCTTGAGGCCCGCGAGGCTCGCGGCCGAGGCGGGTTCGACGCCGACGCCCTCGCTGGCGAGGTGGCGCTGCGCCGCGGTGATCTCCGGGTCGCTGACGGCGACGGCGGTGCCGCCCGTGTTGCGGATGCCGGGAATCGCCTTCGGCGCGTTGACCGGGTTGCCGATGCGAATCGCGGTCGCGCGCGTCTCGACCTCCTCCCAGCGCCGGATCTCGTCGTTGCCCTCCTCGATCGCCTCGACCATGGGCGCGGCCCCCTCGGCCTGGACGCCGGTGAGCTTGGGCACGTCGTCGACGTCGAGCGCGCCCGACTGGACGAGCTCGCGGAACCCCTTATAAATCGCCGAGGTGTTCCCCGCGTTGCCGACGGGGAGGACGATCCGGTCCGGGAACGTCCCGTGGTCGGCGTAGAACTCCTCTAATATCTCGAAGCCGATCGTCTTCTGGCCCTCCAAGCGGAACGGGTTCAGCGAGTTGAGAAGGTACGCCTCGCCGCGGGCGGCCAGCGCCTGGACGATGTCGAGACAGGCGTCGAAGTTGCCGTCGACCTCTAGGATGCGCGCGCCGTGGAGGCTCGCCTGCGCGACTTTCCCGGCCGCGACCTTCCCAGCGGGGAGGAGGACGAGCGTCTGCATCCCGCCGCGGCCGCCGTACGCAGCGAGCGCCGCGGAGGTGTTCCCGGTAGAGGCGCACGCGAGCGCGCCGACGCCCAGCTCCTTCGCGACGCGGACGCCGACGGTCATCCCGCGGTCCTTGAACGAGCCGGTGGGATTCATCCCCTCGTGTTTGATCCGGAGCGCCTCGACGCCCACCGACTCCTCGATACGCGGGACGCGGTGGAGTGGCGTGTCGCCCTCAGGGAGCGTGACGCCGAGGTCGAACGGGAGCGCCTCGCGGTAGCGCCAGACGCCGCGGTCGGGCCCGTCGGAGGGCGCGTCCGCGCCGAACTCGTCGAACGTCGGCGGGTCGTCGTACCGCACTTCGAGCAGGCCGCCGCACTCGTCGCAGGTGTACCGGACGGCCTCGAAGGGGGCGAACGTCTCGTCGCACTCGATACACGCGAGCCACGTCCCGCCGTCGGCGCAGTCGGGCGCCGCCGGGGCCGGGGCGTCGATGGCGAAGTCCATTACGTCGGCGTCGGTTCCGCCGAGTCTTAAGACGGCCGGTCGGAACGGACGTTGCCGGGCGGAGCGAAGGTGTTCGGTCTCAGTCGACGATGATCTCGGAGGTGTCGTCGCTCTCGTCCCCGCCGGAGCCGAGGCGGTCCTGATAGCGCTGGATCCAGTCGGCGAAGCAGTCGGGGCAGAGCCGCTGGATGTCGATGTTCGCCCGGTCGACGCTCAGCCGGACGGTGCGCGCGAGCGCGTCCGTCGTAGGGTCGCCGCAGGCGTCGCAGGGCTCGGTCGTCGGCGCGTCGCTCATGTCGTACCGGTCGCGGCGCCGGCTCTTAAAAGTACGTCGGCGAGCGCGGCCGGGATTCGAAGGACGGTCGGGCGGCGGCGCGGTCGCCGTCCAGGGCTCAGACGGTCCGGAACGCCCGGTCGCCGGCGTCGCCGAGGCCGGGGACGATGAACCCGTCGTCGTCGAGGTGGTCGTCGATGGCGACCGTCAGCAGGTCCGCCTCGGGGACGGCGTCGCTCACGCGGACGAGGCCGGCGGGCGCGGAGACCGCCGAGAGCACGAACAGGTCCTCGAAGTCGTCGGCCTTGTCGAGGACGTGGTCGAGGACCGCGACCATCGTCGAGCCCGTCGCGAGCATCGGGTCCGCGACGATGACGGTGTCCTCCGGGCGGATCTCGGGGAGCTTCACGTAGTCGATGGTGATCGGGAACTCGCCGTCGGCGGTCATCCCGGCCTCCTCGTCGCGGCCGGCGGAGATGACCCCCTGCTTCGCGCGGGGAAACGCCTTCAGGAGCCCCTCGACGAACGGCGTCGCGGCGCGGAGGACGTTGATGATCACGACGTCGTCGAGGCCCTTCACGCGCTCGCCGGTGGTCTCCGCGAGGGGGGTCTCGACGGGGACGTACTCGGTCTCCATCGCGCCGTCGATGATCTCGTAGCCGCAGATGCGGCCGAGCTTCACCAGCCCCTTCCGGAACGCGACCTGCTCCGTCTCGACGTCGCGCAGCCGCGAGAGGGTGTCCGTCGCCAGCGCGTGGGTGATGAGGTACGCGTCGTCCCGGTCTTCGATCGTCATTGTCGGGAGAGGGACCGCGTTCGGCTTAAAAGATGGCGGAACCGCCCGGTTCGGCGGCGTCGGGGGAAACGGGGCGACCTCGGAGAGAACGGACGCCCGAGACGTGTCGCCGCGGTCACCGCAGTCACCGCGGTCACCGCAATACGACGACATACGTCAGCGCGAAGATGACGAGCGCGAGGGACGCGACGTTCGTCGCGGTGACCTCGGCGACGTCGAGCAGCTGGAGCCCCCAGAACGCGGTCCACGCGAACATCCCCGAGAGGGCCGCGTTCAGGAGCAACACCACCCGCGGATCCCCCTGCGACCCCTCGACGCCCTCGCGGATCCCCTCGCGCTCCTCGCTCGTTCCCCGCTGATCGTCGCTCATACGCCTACGCCGGGCGGAGCGTCACTTAGCTTTTCGCCACGACGCCCGCGGCGTTTTACTCGTCCGGTCCGTAGCGACCCCCACGCCGATCGAAATGCACGTTCACAACAAGCACGGTGACCGGATCGACCCCGTCCCCTTCCTCGTCACGGCCGGGCTCGCGTTCATGATCGCGTTCTCCGTCGGCCCGATATACGGGCTCGCGTACGGGTTCACGCTGCGGGCGGCGCTGGCGCTGTCGGGGGCGGCGTTCGCCGGCGGGACGGCGGTCGCGTACCGCCAGTTGGTCCGCAGCGCGCCCGCGCTCGGCGCCGGTCCCCTCCCGCCGGGGCCGCGTGTCGAGCGACTGTTCTACGGGGCGATCGGACTGATCGTCGTGCTGGCCGCGCTCACGGTCCCGCTGCTTTGACGCCGATCGGCTTCCCCGCTGCGCCGGCGGGCCGCCGCGCCGTAGCGCCGCCGTATCACGCTAATGCGCCACAATCGCACAGCAGCGGGAGCGTAAGGGGTGCGCACGGCGTATCCCTACGCATGAGCGTCTTCGACAGGCTATCAGGCGCGTTGTGGGGGTCGACGCGGAGCGCGCCGGAGGTCGCCGGCGACGACGGCTCCGAGGGGTCGTACTGGTGCGACGACTGCGGCGTGCGCGTCCGGGACGTCGCCGTCGATAAGAAGCGGCTCGACCGCGACGACGAGGGGGTGCCGGTGTGCCCGGACTGCGGCGACGCCATGCGCTTCGAGCGCGCGAGCGGCCCCGGCTGCGCCTGCTGAGCGCCGTCGCCTCGTTTTGTCAGTTTATCAGGGCTCACGGAGCGCCGTCGACTCGCCCTGATCGGTCGGAAACGGCGCGGGATCGGCGTCGATGGGGTCGTCGCCGACGCCCGGGTCGCCGAGCGCCGCGATCTCGTCGTCGGTCAGGAGCGCGTCGTCGAGCCGGTCGACGAGCGCGGCCTCGTCGATCCCCGTGCCGATGACGACGAACTCGGTCCGGCGGTCGCCGTGCTCGTCGTCCCACGCCAGGTCGGGGCGGTTCGAGCGCAGCATGTCGCGCTCGACCGACGGGAGGCTCGCGATCCACGGCCCGAGCGCCTCGACGCGGACCGACCGCCCGGCCTGCCCGACCTGCTGTCGCTGATCGGTGCCGGCCACCCACAGCGTCCCCTTCGACCGGACCACGTCGTCGGGGAGGTCCCGGAGGAGGGCGACGATCCGGTCGGGGTGGAATGGTCGCCGGCGGCGGTAGGTGAAAGAGGTGACGCCGTACACCTCGTCGGGGTGGCGGTGGGCGTGCCCGTTACCGTGGGCGTGTCCGTCGCCGCCATCGTGGGCGTGGTCGCCATCGTCGTGGCCGGAATCGGTTTCGGCCAGCGCGCGCTTCCAGCCGGGGAGGTCGCCGAGGGCCCGCTCGTCGAACAGCCCCACGTCGAGGATCCGGTCGGGGTCGACCGCGGAGAACTCGGTGACGACCGTCTCCGCGTCGGGCTGGAGCGCGCCCACGAGGTCGACCGCCTCGTCGACCTCAGCGTCGGTACAGAGGTCCGCCTTGTTACACACCACCAGGTTCGACACCTCCACCTGCTCGACGAGGAGGTCCGAGAGGGGGCGGTCGGCGTCCCCGCCCTCGTCGCCGGTCCCCGCGTCCGAGTCGACGTGCCGCGTCGGCGTCTCCTCGCCCGCGAAGGCGTCGAGGAACTGCCGCGTGTCGATCACGGTTACCAGCGCGTCGACGCGATATCGGGCCGCCGCGCGCGACTCGGTCGTGAACAGCCGCGCGACCGGCGCGGGCTCCGAGATCCCCGAGGACTCGACGACCAGGGCGTCGAAGGAGCGCTCGTTGGCGAGCCGCACCACGGCGCTCTCGAGGTCGTCTTGCAGCTCACAGCAGATACAGCCGTTCGACAGCTCCGTGACCCCTTCGACGTCGACCTCGGACTCCTCGGCGATCAGGTCTGCGTCGACGTTCACGTCCCCCATGTCGTTGACGAGGACCGCGACGTCGCGGGCGCCGGCGTTCCGGAGCAGGTGGTTCAAAAGCGTCGTCTTGCCCGCGCCGAGTCCCCCCGAAAGCACGGTCACCGGGATGCGGTCGTCCATACGCTCGGATCGGACACGACGCTCTTGAACCCCCGGACGGCGCGCGGGAGCGGCCGGGCGCCGGGGCCCGCCGCGGGCCGTTCCGAGCCGATACGTTGATAGGCTGCGGTCGTCCAACTCGGAGCATGGTTCTGTCCGCCGCCACCGTGTCGCTGGTCAGCGTCGCGGTGACAGTGCTGATGGTCGCCGCGATGCTGTATCTCGTCTGGGGAGCGCTCGGCAGCGACATCCATACGCCGAGCCCCGGCAACGGGGACCAACCGGAACTAGACGACGCCGAGGACGCCGACGGCGACGAGGCGTCGAGCGAACTCACAGAAGGGAACGCCGCCTGACGCTCGACACGACGGGGCGACCCCAACCCCGGATCCGAGTCTCGCCGACCCGGCCGCGACAGATTTTAACACGGGAGGGGAGTCATGAAGGACGATGACAGTAGCCGATCGGATCGAGCGGTTCCGGGCAGTCCTCGAGGAGTGGGCCCGAGGGCTGTACCACGGGATGATAACGCACCCGGCCTACGAGAAGATCGAGAAGGAGGCCGAGGACGCCGAAGACGAGTTCATGCTGGCGTGTTTCCCGGACGCCTTCGGGATCCCGTCGCCCGTCTCGTACTACACCGCAGAGCTGCTCCCGTACCTCGAAGACGAGTTCGAGGCGTGGGAGCGGCGGCTGTGGGACCGCGAGACGCTGATCGAGCGGAAGGGCCAGCAGTACCACTTCTGATGACCGGACGCCGATCTTCCGCCGACTGATGGAGCGGTTCGTCTTCTTCGGCGGCAAGGGCGGGGTCGGAAAGACCACCGTCTCGTGTGCGTACGCCCACCGCTGCGCGCGCGACGGGGTTCGAACGCTCGTCGTCTCTACCGACCCGGCCCACTCCGTGTCGGACGTGTTCGACCAGCGGTTCGGCGACGAGCCGGAGTCGGTCGCGGGCGTCGACGGGCTGGACGCATTGGAGCTCGACCCCGAAGACGAGATGCAGCGGCACCTCCAAGAGATCCGCGAGTCGCTCTCTGAGCAGGTGTCGGCGGCGATGGTCTCGGAGATCAACCGCCAGCTAGAGATGTCCCACGGGACGCCCGGCGCGTACGAGGCGGCGCTGTTCGACGCGTTCGTCGACGTGATGCGCACCGAAAGCGAGCCGTACGACCGCGTCGTCTTCGACACCGCGCCCACGGGCTCAACGCTCCGGCTGCTCGGGCTCCCGGAGTTCCTCGGCGACTGGATCGACCGGCTGCTGTACAAGCGCGAGCAGTCGATCGACCTGTTCGAGAAGGCCGCGATCGGCGACATGGAGCCGCGGCGCCTGCTGGAGGGCGACCCCGTGATAGAGCGGCTCCGCGAGCGCAAGGAGTTCTTCGAGTTCGCCGGCGAGACCATGCGGACCGACGCCGCCTTCTTCCTCGTGTTGAACCCCGACCAGCTCTCGGTCAACGAGACGGCGCGGGCGATCGAGGGGTTCACCGAGCGCGACCTCCGCGTCCGCGGGCTCGTCGCGAACAAGCTCACCCCGTCGCCGGACGACGACGAGGAGGGACGCGGGGCCAGCTACCTCCGAGACAAGGTCGCGACGGAGCGGGAGCGGCTCGATCAGGTAAGGGGGGAGTTCGACCCGCCGCTCGTCGCCGAGATCGAGTCGCGCACCACCGAGGTCCGCGGCGACGTGCTGGCCGACGTCTCCGCCTCCCTCGACGTGGAGACGTGACGCGCGGAACGTGGACGGCGAGCCGGTCGCGACGCCTCGCGGCGGAGCGGGTCCGCCGGAGCGCGCCGAGAGCGGGGTGCGCGCGAGGGCGATCGGGGCGCCGAGAGCACGAATTTTACCAGTCAGTCAGGGAAAAAAACCGGATTCCGGCGACGACTTCGGCGCGACCGGCAGATATTGTCGCCGACCATCATGAACGAAAGTAACGTTTAAGTCAAACATAGTGAACCGATACCACGAGGGAGGGAACCTATGACAAGTGTGATTTGGATCGTAGTTGCCGTGCTGGGCACCTTTACCGTGGGATACATGGGGTACTCACGGTACCTCTCGCAGTTCGTCGATCTCGACGACGAGCGGGAGACGCCGGCACACAAGTACGAGGACGGACAGGAGTACGTACCGGCGAAAAAGCCGGTACTACTGGGGCATCACTTCTCGAGTATCGCGGGCGGCGCACCGATCGTGGGTCCGATCACCGCTGGGGCCATCTGGGGCTGGGTCCCCGCGCTGCTGTGGGTGGCCATCGGGAACCCGCTGATGGGCGCGGTTCACGACTTCATTTCGCTGTCGAGTTCGATCCGCCACGAAGGGCGGTCGATCGGGTACATCGTGGGGGAGTACGTCGGGGAACGAGGCAAGAACCTGCTGCTGTGGTTCGCGTTCCTCACGATCATCCTCGTCGTCGCCGTGTTCGCGCTGGTCTCCGGGATCGTGTTGAACGCGTTCCCCTCGGCGGCGACCGCGAGCTTCGTGTACATCGCGCTCGCGGTCGTGTTCGGCGTCTATCTCTACCAACTCGACGGGCCGTTCATCCCCGGGACCGTCGTGTTCGTAGCTGGCGTGTTCGCCGGCGTCTGGGTCGGCATCCAGTACCCGTTCGCGTTCTTCGAGCTCGCGGGCGATGCCTCTCACGCCGCGGGCACGTTCGTCCTCTTCGAGGGAAGCACGGGATCGTGGGTTCCCGGTGCGGGCGCGCTCGGCGGCAACACGGCCGCGTGGGTTCCCGTCATCCTGATATACGCGGTGATCGCCAGCGCGCTCCCGGTCTGGACGCTGCTCCAGCCGCGTGACTACCTGTCGTCGTTCCTGCTGTACGCGGGCGTCGGCGGCGCGCTGATAGCGATCGTCGTCGGCACGGTGCTGGGGAATGCCTCGCAGCCGCTCGTCGTCGACAGCAGTATCGGTGCGTTCGAGGGGTTCATGGGGATCGAAAGTCGGGCGCCGTACCCGCTGTTCCCCATGCTGTTCGTGACGATCGCCTGCGGGACCATCAGCGGCTTCCACTCGCTGGTCTCCTCGGGGACGACCGCCAAGCAGCTGAACAAGGAGAGCGACGCCCGGCTCATCGGCTACGGCGGCATGCTCGGTGAGGGGCTGCTCGCCGCGACGGCGCTGTCCGCGCTCGCCATCGCCGGGTTCGCGTCCGACGCCGCGGCCGGCGGTATCGGCGGCGCGCTGCCGAACTTCGCGACCGGCGGCGGGATCATCCTCACCAGCCTGAACATTCCCGCCGCGTACGGCGCCCCCTTCATGGCGCTGGTGCTCGTGAGCTTCCTGCTCACCTCCACGGACACGGCCGCGCGGCTCGGCCGCTACATGATGGAGGAGATCGTCGGGACGAAGGGGACCCAGAGCGAGACCGGCTTCGCCGGCGGCATCGGCTCGTTCGCCCGCGGTCGGTACACGAACCCGGTCGTTCAGGGGGTCATCGCGTACGCGCTGGTCATCTCCGGCGAGTGGTCAACCCTGTGGGCGCTGTTCGGGAGCGCGAACCAGCTGCTCGCCGCGCTCGCGCTGCTCACCGGAACGGTCTGGCTCGCCAACTGGGACGAGACGAAACAGCTCGTCAGTACTGGCGTGCCGATGGCGATCATGGTCGCGATCACCGTGATCGCCTTGGCCTTCCTGGCGGGGTATCAGTGGTTCTTCGTCAACCTCGTTCAGGGCGGCGTCACCGGCGTCGGCAGCCAGATATCGATGGTCGTCCGCATCGTGCTCGCGGCCGTCCTCGTCTACCTCGCGCTGTCGCTCGTGCGCATCGGCTACCGTAACATCACGAGCGTCCGCGGCGGCGACCGCACCGCCGCGGAACCGAGCGACGACTGACGCGGCCGACCGGCCCCGCCTCCTCGCCCTCCGCGGTCATTTTCTCGGTGCGGCGCCGACGGTCACCGCCAGAACCGCTTGGCGAGCCGCGAGAAGAACCCCTCGTCCGGCTCCGCGACCGGCTCCCACAGGCGGAACGCGCCGGCGACGTCCGCGGCCTCGCTCGCGACCAGCTCCTCGCGGTCGGGCGCGACGACGACCAGGTTGACCTCGTAGTGGCCGTAGTAGCCGAACTTCAGGAGGGTCCGGTCGCGGAACCCGTCGACGAAGTCGGCGACTTCCTCCGAGACGCGGTCCGCGACGAGCGCGACGGTGACGTCCGTGCCGAAGTGTTCCTCGTCGGCCTCGACGCGGTCGTCGGCCACCGCGTGAGCGAACTCGACGAGCCGTTCGAGGTCGGCGACCGACGGGGTCGAGACGCGCCGGGCGAACAGGAACTCCATCATGTCGTGGTCCGCGTAGCTCAGCGCCGGGTGGAGGAACTGCTTCTGGTTGCGCACCCGCATCTCCGCGGTCAGCTCGAAGCGCTCGCCGTCGACGACGACGTCGCGGTCGAGGTCGTAGCTGTACATCAGCCGGTCGGAGACCCGGTCGAGGTACTCGTCGTCGTACTCCGGGACGGCCTCGCGGATCTCGGCCGGCAGCTCTTCGGGGGCGCGCCGGTCGTTCGCTCCCGCCGAGGTCGCGGCGTCGGCGACCGCCTCGTCGTCGGCCCCCGGGTCGGCGCGCTCACTCATCGGCCGGCTCGTACGCGACCGCGTCGCCGTCGGCCGGGGGCGCGCCGATCGCGAGCACGGTCACCGGCCCGTCGGCGTCGGCCGGGTTGTACGCGCGCTGGGGGCTCTCTGGGTCGACGACGAACAGGTCGTCCGCGGGCACCTCGTAGGTTCGGTCCGGCGTCTCGACCGCGAGGGCGCCGTCGAGGACGTAGAACGCCTCCTGTTGCGTCTCGTGGAAGTGGTACGCGAGCGGGAGCTGCTCGCCGGGGTCGGCCCTGAAGCGGTTGATCGCCGCGGCGTCGAGGCCGCCGGGATCGGACAGCTTTCGGCACTCGCACGGCCGGTACGGCTCCGGGTCGACCGAGTCCACGTCGACGACGCGATATTCCATGGCAACGAATTCCACGGAGGGATAAAAAGGGCGTCGGGAGCGGTGCCGTCGGCGGAGCGAGGCGACGAGACGGAAACCCGCGGCCGGCGGGAAGAGCGGCCAGAACGGGCGCGATCGGGTCCGAGGCGCAGTTTTAAGCAGACGGGCAGCCTAGCGTGGGGTGAGAAATCATGACAGACGTGCGAGACCGGTCCGACGGGGGCGACGGCGCGACCGAGGTCGAGGCCTGCGGCCGATGCTCGATGTCGACGGTCGTCGGGGCGGTGACGAAAGACCAGTCCCCCGAGGAGCGGGCCGAGCGCGACCCGTTCTCGGGCGAGCGGATCGAAGTCGACGAGTCGGCAGTCCGGCGCGTCTCGCCGGCCGGGTACCTCGGCGACCTCAAGGCGCGGATCGACGCGGCCGCGCGCCGGATCGCGTACCGGAAGTAGCGGTCGCCGCAGGTCCGACCGGCGAGCCGCGCTCGGGGGGTCACGTCAGGTCGGAGAGACTTATACGCGTCCGTGCCGTAACGGGGGCAACCGATGGAAGAGAGCATCTCCGGGTTCAAGGTGCGCGGCGACTGGGGCGACGTCGTCGAACACGGCGAGCGGATCGCCTTAGCCCTCCGGGAGGTCGGCGTCGACGGCGACGCCTACTACGAGTTCGACGAGTGGCGTCCCAAGACCCACGAGCGCATCGACGAGGACGTCTCGGAGAAGACCGCGGCGCAGGCCTCCGTCGACGAGGGAGAGGGGGAGCGCGCGGGGAAGTCGCCCGGCGACGACCTCCAGACGGCCGGCGAGAAGCTCACCGAGTCCTACGAGAAGGTCGAGGAGAACGACACCGAGAGCGCCCGCGAGAGCTGGGGGGAGTCGATCGAACACGTCGCCCGCGCGGCCGACTCGGCGAGCCGGAAGGCGCTCCGGAAGGTGGAAGACGCCGTCTACCGGAACGTGATGACCCAGATGGCGCCGTACTACTTCGACAACGAACTCGTCAGCGCCAACATTCAGGAGGTCGCCCGCGCCGAGGACGGCGAGACGTTCGTCTTCGAGGTGAACGTCAACGACGACGAGCTGAAAAGCGAGGTGTCAGACGTCTTGGGCGAGTACGAGTCCGAGATCGACCGCTGGCACGTCGAGACCGAGAAGCGGACCGACGACGTCGCGGCCGCCGAGGGCGTCGAGCCGCCGGCCGAGGAGGGCGGGCCGGACTCGACGACGACGTGAGAGCGGGAGGAGAGGGCGGCCACGAGCGCGGAGCCACATCGGTCGCCTTTAACTCTCCGACCGCCGAATCGAACCCATGAGCGAGGTACTTCGAGTCGAGGCGGGCGAGCTGTCCGTCGACGAACTCATCGACGCGCTCAACGACGGCAGCCGCGTCCTCGTCGACGTCGAGGTCGCCGGCGCCAGCCACGAGGTCGCCCTCCGCTACGACGGGGAGACATACCACTGCGACACGCCGACGAACCTCCACCGGCACGCGGAGGAGTCGGGGATGCGGGGCTGTATCGACCAGATGGGATACGCGGCGGACGAATGACCGGGTCAACCCGCCGTCGCCGGTATTTAACAGCACCGCGCGCGAATCCGCCCGCATGAGCGATCCCGAGATCGAGGACCTCGTCGGCGACACCTCTCCTTCCTTCGAACACGTCCTTTCTTGCGTCTTCGGCGTGCGCGACCACGAGAGCCGCGCGTACCTCGTGCTGTTGGAGTACCCGGGCAGCACCGTCTCGGAGCTGGCCGACGCGCTCGACCGCGACCGGTCGAACGTGAACCGCTCGCTGTCGACGCTCCGGGAGAAGGGGCTCGTCGAGCGCCGCCGCCGGCTGCTCGACTCCGGCGGCTACGTCTACCAGTACACCGCGATCCCGGTCCCGGAGGCCAAGCGCCGCCTCCACGACGCCCTCGACGAGTGGGTCGCGGACGTCCACGACGCCATCGACGGGTTCGAACCCGACGAGGCCTGAGTCGGGGGTTCTCAGCGCCGGGGCACCAGTTACGTGTCGTCGTCCGACTCGTCGCTCGCGGTCAGCCCGTCGTCCTCGGGGCGGTCGAGCGCGCGGTCGGCGTCGTGGTGCTCGGAGTAGCCGTCGAACCAGCGGGCGATCCGCTCGATGCGGTCGACGATATGGGCCGGCTCGCCGGACCGGGAGAGCTCGTGGCCCTCGCGGGGGTACCTGACGAACCGCGTGTCGACGCCGTTCTTCCGGAGGATCCGGTGGTACAGCTCCGCCGTGCAGATCGGCGTCCGGGTGTCGTCCTCGGAGTGGATCAGGAGCGTGGGGGTGTCGACCGCGTCGGCGTGACCGGTCGGCGACTGCTCCCAGAGCCACTCGGGGTCGTCGGACGGCACCGCGTCGAAGTCGCCCTCGACGAGCTTGTAGGCGGCGTCGGTCGAGCCGTAGAAGCCGGTGAGGTCATAGACGCCGCGCTGGGCGACGGCGGCGCGGAAGTAGTCCGTCTGGCCGACGGCCCACGAGGCCATGAATCCGCCGAAGGAGCCGCCGGTGACGAACGCGTTGGAGGCGTCGATCTCCGGTCGGTCGGCGACCGTCTCGACGCCCGCCATCACGTCGCGAAGGGTGACCGCGCCCCAGTCGCGCTCGATCGCTTTCATGAAGTCCTCGCCGTAGCCGGTCGATCCTCGCGGGTTCGACCAGAAGAGGGCGTAGCCGCGGGCGGCGAGCGTCTGGAACTCGTGCCACATCGTCCCCGACGTCGACCACATCGCGTGCGGGCCGCCGTGGATCTCGACCGCGAGGGGGTACTGCTCAACCGGGTCGGCGTCGCCGGCCCCCGCAGAGTCGACGGCAGCGGTGTGAGGGGCGGGCGCGGATTCCGGTGGCGTCAGCAGCCACCCCTGGATCTCGACGCCGTCGGACTCGAAGCGGAGCTCCTCCGGCTCGCCGATCGTCCGCTCGGCGAGGTAGTCGGCGTTCAGCTCGGTCAGCCGCGTCGTCTCGTCGGCCGCGGCGTCGTACGCGAACGCGTCGCCCGGGTGGTCCCACTCGCTGGCGGCGTACGCGACGGTCACCGATTCGGGATCTGCGCCGGGGTCGCCGCCGACGGTCGCGGCCGAGACGGTGCCGGGCCGGAGCAGGCGTTCGGGTGCGGCGCTCCCGTCGGCTGGGACGTGCCACAGCGCCGTCTTCCCCTCGTCCGGCGTTGCGAAGTACAGCGTCTCCTCGTCAGGGCCCCACTGCGGGGTCGCCCCGCGGCCGAGGCCGCGGTCGAGGTCGCCGGTGAGGTCAGTGACCTCCCCGGACTCCGCGTCGAGGACGTGGAGGTCCATCGGCTGCATCGACACCTGCTCGGGCTCCGCGTGAGTGAACGCGACGCGGCCGTCCGCGGTCGCCGCGAGGTCGGCGCCCCAGCCGGTCGTGGTGTGGACGCGCTCCGCCTCGCCCGCAGCGAGGTCGTGGGCGTGAATGGCGATGTTGACGGAGTCGTCCGGGTCCTCGCCGACCGCCTCCGTGTAGTACAGCGTGTCGGCGTCGCCCCACGACGGGGCGGCGAAGTCGGCGTCGCGGTCGGTGACACGCGTGACCGCCCCCGACTCGGCCGGGTCGGGGTCCGTGACGCCGCCGACGGTCGCGTCCGCGTCGACGACGTACACGCCGGGGCTCCGGCCGTCGAAGTAGCGCTCGGCAGCGCGGTAGACGGTCCGGTCGATGACCCGCGGGTCGGGATGTTCGTCGGGCTCGTACTCGTCCGGCACCGCGAGGTCGCGGTCGGCGTCCCGGTCGTCGGCCGTCACCGACTGGACGAACCCGATCCGCTCGCCGTCGGGCGACCACGCAACCTGCGAGACGCCGCCAACCACGTCGGTGACGCGGCGGGCCTCGCCGCCGTCGAGCGGGAGGACCCACAGCTGCTGGCGGTCGTCGTCCGCTCCCCGGGTGGAAGTGAAGGCGATCCGGTCGCCGGAGGGGCTCCAGCGCGGCTCGGCGTCGGAACCCTCCGAGATGGTGAGCCGCCGGGGGTTGCCCTCGCCCGCGGCGTCGACGAGGTACACCGTCGTCTCGTAGCTGTCGTCGTCGTTCGGCTGTCGGCGAACGAAGGCGACGCGGTCGCCGTCCGGCGAGATCCGGGGGTCGGACGGGACCGCGATGGCGTGGTAGTCGGCCGCGGTAACGCGCTCCATGCGCGTCAGTCGGACGGGGGAGGCAAAAGGCGTCGGGAGGCGGAAAGGCGGGCGGCCGCCGCCGGTTCCCCCGTTCCACTCGACCGGTCAGTCGCCGCCGTTGTCGAACGCGAGCGAGACGCCGTCGCCGTCGACGGTCGCGCCTGCGGCGCAGACCGGGTGTTCGAGGTCGTCGTCGAGCAGTTCGGTCGCCGCAGCGGCGGCGTCGGTCGCGGTTAGGTCGTACGGCTCCGGCGAGTCCGTCTCGTAGGTCGCGACGACGGTCGGCTCCCCGACGGCCTCGACGAGCAGCGCGTCGCGGCGGACGACGCCGATCGTCGCCGACTCCGCACCGACGACGCCGGCGACGCGAGGGGTGTCGTAGTCGTCCTTCTCGTAGTCGAGCGCGAGCAGCGCCGACGCGAGCGCGTCGCGGGCGGGGTAGCCGCGCTCAAGCTTCTCCGCGATTGGGTCGACGTGCGAGCCGTTGCCGAGGGCCGCCAGCGGCTCCCCGGTCGGGGCCTCGACCGCCCGCGCGCAGTTGTACGAGACGTACGGGTTGTCGGCCTCGGGCGCGTCCGGCGTCGGGCCGACAGTGAGCGTCTCGCCGCGGTCGCGGACGCGGCGGTTCGGGAACGAGCGCGAGGAGACACGGTAGCCACCGATGCCGGGCGCGACGACGACGAATCGTCCGACGTACATACAGCTTCGTGCGGATTGAGTCGATTAAAGCACACCGATATACGCACGAACGCGATCCGGCGAGCGCGGGTCGTCGCCGTCGCCGCCGCGGTCGTCTCGCCTCAGCGTCAGCGATGCGGCGCGGCATCGTCAACGGATCCACAGCGTCAGCGACGTGACGTGGCACCGTCAACGGATCGCACGGCGGCCGCGACGCGCAACGCTTACAAACACGTACTGGTTATCGGAAAGTGCGCAGTCCATTGGGGTAGTGGCCAATCCTGTTGCCTTCTGGGGGCAACGACCCTGGTTCGAATCCAGGATGGACTACTTCTTCCGCGTCTCGCTTCGATTGGAACAGAGCGGCGTCTCCGTCTCCGGGTTTCCAGTCGAAACGAAGGGGTTTTGATCGTCGGTCCGCGAATCCGCGGTCACTTCTCGACGTCGAGCAGGGCGACGCGCTCGCGGACGACGTCGGCGAGGTGGCCGTTCGTCGCGGCGAGTTCGCGGTCGGTGACTCCGTAGAACTCCCGGACGCGGTTCTCGTCGAACGCGCGGTCGAGCGCGTCGTCATCGCGGATTTCGGTCGAATCCGTCGCGAGGTCCCGGACTCCAGCGACCGCTCCGTCGAGGTCGGCGAGCGGGTTGTCGGCGCGGGCGACACTACCGAAGTCCGCGACGAGGACGACGGCGTCGCGCTCGCCCGCGGAGACGCCAAGTTCGAGCGCTCGGTCGATCTGCCTGCGGCCAGCCGCGTACAGCAGTATCTCGACGCCCGGGTCGCGCGCGACAGCCTCCCCGCGGGCGATCGCTCGTGCGGCGAGCCGGGCCGCCTCGCGGAGCTGCGTCGCGGAGACGACGAGGTCGGCGTCGAACGCCTGAACGACGGCACCGGTCGCCGCGGCGATTTCGTCGAGGTCGGCGAGGAACGCGTCGAGGTCGCCGATCGCGAACGTGCCGGCGACGAGGCGGACCGCGGGGGCGGGCACCGACTCCCCGTCGGTGGGTGCGGCTGCGTGGTCGGTCATCCGAAGTCACCCAGGCTCGCCTGTCCGTCGCCGTCGCCGTCGGCGTCCGCGCCGGCGGTCGCCGCCGCGGAGGCCGAGCGGTCGGGGTCGACGCCGTCGAGCGAGGGGTCCTCGCGCCCGGCGTTCTCCAAGATCCGCTCGGCGGTGCGCTCGCGGCCGCGGAGCGCGCCCAGCACGACCGCCTTGTCCGCCTCCCGGAGGTCGGCCCGGCTCTCGATGCCTGCCTCGAAGAGGCGGCGGGCGCGCTTCCGGCCGACGTTCCGGACGCCGGCGAGGTCGAGCAGCTCCTCGCGGACGCCGTACTCCAGCCGCTTGCGGGCCTCCCGGATCTGAACGACGACGTCGCCGTCGATCCCCTCCACGTCGCGCGCGAGCGTCTCTGCGGCCCGGAGGAGCCACTCGGCGGTGTCGACCTTCCCGCGGATGTCGCCGGGACCGACGCCGTACCGCTCCGCGATCCGGTCTTCGTCCACCTCGTTCGCCCAGTCCTCCAGCAAGCGGGCCGTCTTCAGCGCGGCGAGCCAGTCTTCGAAGCGTACGTCCTCGTACTCGGAGGGCACGTCGCCGAGGAACTCCGTCTCGCGCTCGTAGCAGACCTCTGTGTACTCCTCGCGGTCGCCGGACTTGAGGTACAGCTCGTAGGTGTCCGGCGTCCGGCTGACGAGGTGATAAAGCCCGAGCGGCATGACTGCGGGGGGCTCCTGTTCGGTCGCCTCGTTTGGCTCCTCGCCGATATCGTCTGCTTCGTCGTCCGCCCGCGTGTACGTCGTGAACCCCGGCGCATCGCCGTCGGCGCCGGGGGGCGCGTCGGCGCCGTCCGCCGGAACGAACGCGCCGTCGGCAGCGGCGGCGCCCGCGTCCGCGCCGTCTGCGACGGTCCGGAGCCCGTCGAGGATCTCGGCCGCGCTCATCGGGTCGAGGTAGAGCCGCGAGACGGTGTGGCCGATGCCGGTGGCCGCGAGGCCCTCGCTCCCGCCGTCGCGGTCGCGCTCGACGAAGCCGTTGATCTCGAGGTAGTCGAGGACGGTGTCGGTGACCGCGGCGAGGCGCCCCTCGTCGTCGGTCTGGGTCGCATAGAGGGTGTTATCGAGGAAGGAGAGCAGCCCCTCGCGGGTGGCGGCGAATCCGGACGCGACCGTCGCGAGGACGTGCGTCCGGAGGGCGGGCTCGGCCGCCAGCTTCGAGCGGACGGGTTCGGCCTCGGCCCAGACGTAGCGCTCGAACAGCTCCTCTTGCGTGTCGGCGTCGTTCGCGAGCAGGACCGCCTCGCCGTAGGGGTCGAGTCCTGGGCGGCCCGCGCGGCCGCACATCTGGTGGATTTCGAGGACGTCGAGCGGTTTCATGCCGCCGAACTCGCCGTCGTAGCGGCGCCAGTCGCGGACGATCACGCGGCGGGCGGGGGTGTTGACGCCGGCGGCGAGCGTGGGCGTCGCGGAGACGCACTTGATCAGGCGGTCGCGGAACGCGTCCTCGATCAGGCTGCGGTGCTCGCTCGCGAGGCCGGCGTGGTGGAACGCCGACCCCTGCTCGACCGCGTCCGCGAGGTCCTCGGAGGTGTCGGTGTCGGAGACGCCGCGGAGCTCCTCGGCCAGCTCGCGGAGGCGGTCGCGCTCGGCGCCGGTGAGCCGGGAGGCGGTGACCTCGCCGAGCTTGCGGGCCGACGACTCCGCGTTGCGCCGGGAGTTGACGAAGACGAGCGAGGAGCCGCCCTGTCCGTCCTCCTCGGTGTCCAAGGCGTCGGCGACGAGCCGCGCGGTCTGGTCTTCGCCACGTTCGACGGGCACCTCGCGCTGACTCCCGTCGCCGAAGTTGATCGCGTTGCCGAAGTGGACGCCGGTCCGCAGTTCGATGGGGCGCCAGTCGGACTCGACGAGCGCGGCGTCGAGCCAGTCGGCGATGACGTCGGCGTTGCCGACGGTCGCCGAAAGGGCGACCGTCTGGAGGCCGGGGTTCACCTTGCGGAGCTTCGCGAGGGTCACTTCGAGGGTGGGCCCGCGGTGGGAGTCGTCGACAAGGTGGACCTCGTCGCTGACGACGCAGGTGAGGTCGTCGATCCACGGCGCGCCGTTGCGGATCAGCGAGTCAACCTTCTCCGAGGTCGCGACGATGATGTCGCGGCTCGCGAGCCACTCCCCGTCGGAGTCGTAGTTGCCCGTCGAGACGCCGACAGTGACGCCGAACTCCTCCCAGCGCTCGAACTCCGCCTTCTTCTCGCTGGCGAGCGCGCGCAGCGGGACGATGTACAGGGCCTTCCCGCCGCGCTCGATAGAAGAGAGCATCGATAGCTCCGCGATCAGGGTCTTCCCAGACGCGGTCGGGACGGCCGCGACGAGGCTCTCGCCGTCGGCGACGCCCGCGTCGACCGCCGCCTCCTGGGGCGGGTACAGCTCCGCGACGCCCTCCGCTTCGAGCGCCTCGCCGACGCCCGCGGGGAGCCCGGAGAGCGAACTCGGTTCCATTACCGGAGCGTGGGCCCCCACGCGATTTAAATCGTCGGAAGACCGCGATGAGGGGAGATAGAGGGGGCGGCCACAACCGCCGACGGCAACGCTCATTATTGACATCCACCTCCGCGTGAACGCGGAGGAATCCCGAGCGGTGGGAGTTTCAGGTTCGCAACCATGAGTCCGATTTCTTCTTCGGGAACCCGTTTAAC